>NZ_VOYA01000007.1:0-215650 GCF_013420465.1 Acinetobacter sp. YH01005
GCTGGCGACAATAGCAAGAGTGAACCACCTGATCCCTTCCCGAACTCAGAAGTGAAACCTCTTAGCGCTGATGGTAGTGTGGGGTTACCCATGTGAGAGTAAGTCATCGCCAGCTCATTATTCGAAACACCCCCTGATATCTCAGGGGGTGTTTTTTTATGTCGAAGAAAAAGGGAGAAAAGGGAGAAAAGGGAGAAAGGAGAATGGGGGAGAAGAAAATAAAGAATTCTTCATTCATTTTTATGTGATTTTTAAATTAAAGGCTGAAAGGCGTATACTATCCATGTCATTGATGGAAAGCTCATGTCTGATTTAGCCTCAAATTCTCCTTATATTGAATATGGCACACGGCCATTTCTTGCCATTTTATTTTCTTTATTTTTAGCGGGCTTCGCAATTTTTTCATCGTTGTATTGTGTACAACCGATGATGCCCATTTTTGCTGATTATTTTCATGTCAGTCCGACACATAGCAGCTTTCCATTATCTTTTTCAACCATTGCCTTAGCGGTAGGGCTGCTGTTCACTGGTTTGATTTCAGATCGATTCGGCCGTAAGCCTGTAATGGTCACCGCTTTATTTTTGGCAGCGTCACTTTTAATAATCAGTTCTATATTTCCGCTTTGGGAAGTATTTCTACTGAATCGCGTGCTGATTGGTTTAAGTGTGAGTGGTGTTGCTGCTGTTGCAATGACTTATATTGGAGAGGAAATTGCGCAAAAAGATATAGGCTTTGCAATGGGCCTGTATATTTCAGGTACTGCAATTGGCGGAATGGGTGGTCGTCTCATTGCAGGGGTATTGATTGATTATATTAGTTGGCAAAATGCCATGATGATTATTGGTATCATTAACCTATGTATAGCCACAGCATTCTTTTTATTACTTCCAGCATCTCAACATTTTCAAGCTTATCCCATTCGTTTCAACCGATTTTATGAATCTTTCGTTAAAAACTTAGCAGATCCAAAGCTGAGAATTTTATTCCTTCAAGGCTTTATCCTCATGGGATGTTTTGTCTCTATATTTAACTATATGAGCTACCACCTATTAGAAGAACCTTATCAACTTTCTCAAACATGGATTGGACTAATCTCCATAGCATATTTGGCAGGAATATATAGTTCACCTCGGGCTGCAAGTTGGGGGAAACGCTTTGGCCGGGTAAAAGTTTTACCTTCGATGCTGCTCATGATGTTGTTCGGGCTGTTGATCATGCTCATTCCGGCATTTTGGTCAGTCATTTTGGGGCTGATTGTATTCACTTTTGCTTTTTTTGCAGCGCATTCCACGGCAAGTAGTTGGGTATCAGTTCAATCCCTGCAATACCGTGCCGTAGGTTCATCTTTATATTTATTTTGCTATTACTTAGGTTCTAGTATTTTGGGTAGTAGTAGTGGTTTGGTTTGGGAAATTTCTGGTTGGATTGGGTTGACGAGCTTTATTGCTGTTATCTTGATGATTGGTTTATTTTTAGCAATACAATTGAATAAATAAAGATAGAAATATGTGAATAAGTTATTATTAAATATTCGTTTTACATCTATTTTTAATATAAATAACGCTATAAAAATGGCTAAGTTTACTATTTTTATGATTATACAATTTTGGTCTAATATGCCTTTTAAAAGGTGCCTCATAATAATGAAATACATCACAATATTATAAATAAAATATTTTTGGTTATCATTTTTAAAATCTAATATATTTTCAAGTTGTTGATATTTAACATTTATACGTATTGTTCGTATTTTTTTGCATTTATTTTTAGTTGGAATTATATATAGATCAATATTGGTATTAAAATTAAGGCGATTATGAAAAATATAACTATTTTAATGATGGCTTTATTTTTTATCTTAATTTCAGCTTGTGTAAGTACCACGAATTTAGGGACAGCTGGTGCAGAACGTAAACAGTTTTTTATCGTTCCTCAAAAATTATTAACTAAACAGGCGGACAGATCTTATCAACAATTTATTCATCAGTCTAAAGACAAACAACTTTTGATCATTGATCCGAAATTGGATCAGGTTTTAAATAAACTCAAAAAAAATGCGGAGTTTTACCGTCAAGGTTCGAGTCAATGGGATTGGCAAGTCAGTGGGAATCTCAATAAAGATTTAAATGCACATGGTTTTCCAAGTGGGAAAATTGTCATTAACACGGGTTTGTATTGGAGTTTAAAGCTGACTGAAGATGAATTGGCATTTGTGATGGCGCATGAAATGGCACATGCATTGCGTGATCATCATCGTGAAAAGATTTCTTTGCTGTTTGCTAGTCAGGTGGCGATGATTTCTTCGACTGCGGGTATCGGCGCGCTTGCAACGGCTGCCAGTAGTGTGACTGGGCAAGCGGTTTTTCTGCCTAAAGTTTCAAAATTTGAACTAGAAGCTGATGTCCTTGCACTTGATCTGATGTCGAAAGCGGGCTTTGACCCAAATGCAGCATTGAGTTTTTGGCAAAAATATCAGCAGGAAACGACACGCCGTCAAATGCTTGATGTAAAACCATTGATGACTCAAGACAGTATAGATAAGCGTAAGATTTATATTGAAAAATATTTACCTGAAATGCACATCAAATTTCAACAGGCGCAGGCTTTAATGTTGAATAAAATGCGATAACTCATGGCACATTCTAGGTTGATTTAAACTAAAGCAAAGTTACAAATGATTTATTTAAATCTTGTTTTATAGTCCTGCTACAGCACGATTACATCTGATGTCTATATAAAACAATTCAATGATTCTGTAGCTGTTGTATAAATTATAATCAAGCATGATGAATGGAATTCATGGTAAAATGATCGGCTTTCATCTTCTTTGATCTTTTTTCAGATCATTCCATCTGCCAGCCGAGAATTGCTAGCCATGTCTACTGCTTATACTATGCAGACTGCGCCAAAAGCGTTGTTTGATTACGACAAATATTGGGCGTCTTGTTTTGACCCTGCGCCATTTTTGCCGATGTCACGCGAAGAAATGGATCAACTCGGTTGGGACAGCTGCGACTTTATTTTGGTTTGTGGTGATGCGTATATCGATCATCCATCATTCTGTTCAGGGATCATCGGCCGTACCCTTGAAGCGCAAGGTTTCCGTGTCGGGATTATTGCTCAGCCAGACTGGACTAATGTAGAAGCGTTCCGTGTATTGGGTAAACCGAATATTGCTTGGGGCGTAACAGCCGGCAATATGGATTCGATGATAAACCGCTATACGGCAGACCGTAAAATCCGTTCGGATGATGCGTATTCTCCAGATAATCAACCGAATAAACGTCCAGACCGTGCAGCAACGGTATATTGCCAGCGTGTGCGTGAAGCTTATCCAGATGTGCCTGTATTATTGGGCGGTATTGAAGCCTCGCTGCGACGTATTGCACATTATGATTATTGGTCAGACAAAGTCCGCCGTTCAGTATTGATGGACTCGAAAGCCGACCTATTGATGTATGGTAATGGTGAACGTTCAATCACGGAAATCATGCATCGTTTGGCCCGCGGTGAAAAAATCCAAGAGATTACGGATGTCCGCGGTACAGCATTTATTGTGAATAAAAATAACCGGGCTTCAAAAGCGAAGTTTGTTGAAATTGCATCGAATGATGTCGATGCGATTGGCCGTGTCGATCCAATCATTAACCCGTACGTGATGACTGAAGACCTTGAAGGCTGTGAAATCGAGAAAGGCAAAGACAGCGTTACGCAATATCAGGGCTTCCAAAAAGAGGCGGTAGCAAATCCGATTGTTCGTGAAGGCGATAACTTAGACGCCGATACGCAAATCGTGCAGCTGCAGCCTGCATCAAAAGCCATTAAGCATAAATTGCCGCCGCGTGAATTGGCGGTGATTCGTTTGCCTGCCTATGAAGATGTGGCGAATGATCCTGTGCTGTATGCACACGCCAACCGTATTTTGCATTTGGAAACCAATCCGGGCAATGCGCGCGCGATGGTGCAAAAGCATGGTGAGCGTGATGTTTGGCTGAATGCGCCGCCGATTCCATTGACTACAGAAGAAATGGATTATGTGTTTGACTTGCCGTATGCGCGTCTGCCGCATCCAGCTTATGGTGAAGCGCGTTTTCCTGCCTTTGACATGATTAAGTTCTCTGTGAACATTATGCGCGGCTGTTTTGGCGGCTGTACCTTCTGCTCAATTACAGAGCATGAAGGGCGTATCATCCAAAACCGTTCTGAAGAATCGATTTTGCGTGAAGTTGAAAAAATTCGTGATACCGCACCGGGCTTTACTGGGATCATTTCTGACTTAGGCGGCCCAACGGCCAATATGTACCGTTTGGCATGTAAAGATCCTGAGATTGAAAAGAACTGCCGTAAGCCGTCGTGTGTATTCCCTGGTGTGTGTCAAAACTTGCACACAGATCATGCACCTTTAACCCAGTTATACCGTAAAGCGCGTTCATTGCCGGGGATTAAAAAGATTCTGATCGGTTCTGGTTTACGCTATGACCTTGCGGTGTTAAACCCAGAATATGTCAAAGAATTGGTGACACATCACGTCGGCGGTTACTTGAAGATTGCGCCTGAACATACCGAAAAAGGTCCATTATCGAAGATGATGAAACCGGGGATCGGGACCTATGACCGTTTCAAACAAATGTTTGATCGTTTCAGTAAGGAAGCAGGGAAAGAGCAGTATCTCATTCCTTACTTTATTGCAGCGCATCCGGGTACGACGGACTATGACATGATGAACTTAGCGATTTGGCTGAAGAAGAATGGTTTCCGTGCCGATCAGGTGCAAACCTTCTATCCATCACCAATGGCGACTGCAACGACCATGTACTACACAGGTAAAAACCCGTTGGCTAAAGTGGCGCGTTATACCGAAAATGTCGATATCGTGAAAGGTGAAAAACGCCGTCGTTTGCATAAAGCCTTCTTGCGTTACCATGATCCAAACAACTGGCCATTGCTACGTGAAGCGCTCAAAGAAATGGGGCGTCAGGATCTGATCGGGAACTCAAAACAGCATTTGATTCCGACGTATCAGCCTGCGGGTAGTGCTGAGGGTCAATACCAGTCTGCGCGTAAAAAGAACTCAAGTATTGCGGGTGATTCACAAAAACGTACAGGTGAACAAGGTAATCGGACGAAGGCTGCTCAATCGCGTCCTTCAAATACCAAGAAGCGTCCTGAGCGTGGTCAAATTTTGACGCAGCATACTGGTCTGCCGCCGCGTGAAACGGGTGAAGCGAAAAAACCTTTTGGCGGTTCGAAACCCAAAGGAAAATCGAAGCCTAAATCACGCGCTTAAAATGATGAAATAAAAAAAGACACTTCGGTGTCTTTTTTTATGGCTGATATGCTCGGCAGCATCAGACAGTTTGCATTTTTATATGTTGTTACAAGCTTAATGCCATATGTGCGTCGGTTATCTCAATGAAATACGAGCAAAATTTGACAGCTTATCGGAATTGTCAGACAGTGAGAGGAAATGCACTTGCTGTCGTTTTAGCGAATGATCTAAAGTATCAATATATAGCAATGGATGCTATTACTCTGAACGAAGTGGCATGTGATGTTTGACGCTTTAAGTTTGCAACTTTTTGTCAGTTTAAATACGTATTGTGTGAAAGTTAGAGTTATTTTTTTTAATAGGAAATTAAAAAAATAATACTGGTTGTATACTTCGTATTCATAAGAAGTATGTCAAAAACCAAAAATATAAGAAATATAAAGGATTATGAGATGACTATATACATAGTAATAGGGAGTATTTTACTCTTCTGTGTGCTCATAATGGCTTGGAAAAGTTTAGAAGGTGATTCTAAGCAACAAGATAGCGCATTGAAACAACGTGCTATTTTCAACATTAATGAGCAATTAACCTACACGCGTTTAAAAGAAATTTTGCCTAAGCATACAATCCTTGCGCATGTGTCTTTTGATGCACTGTTGACCACGAAATATTATCGGACGCGGAACAAGTATCGAAATATGGTGGCGGACTTTGTCGTCCTCGATGAACAGCACCAAATCTTAGCGATCGTCGCTTTAGATGATCCAATGGTACTCAAACGGATGCAGCAGTCGCAATATCAAGATGCTTTGCTCGCTTTGGCAGGCTATCGGGTCATTCGTTATGATGATGTGCCTGAGTACGTTCAATTACGCGAAGATTTCTTAAATGAGCAGCGTGTACAAGCGCCATTTGTACCGGTTAATGATTTGAAAAAATATCATTTATATTCAGATTTGGAACGTAAAAAGATCAAAATTATTGGATCTTAGGGATTCAAAGAGCAAAGCCTTTTGCAAAAAAAAGCGTGTCTTTAGACATGCTTTTTTTTAATGGTTATTTAGGCTTAATGATTATTCAGGCTTAACGGCTACGACGGTTAATTCTACCAGTACACGCGGGTCGTATAATTTGGCTTCAACACAAGTCCGTGGTAATGCTTCAATGTCTGACACCCACGCATCCCATACCTCATTGAATGCGGCATAATCCTGTTCAATATCTTTCAGATAAATGGTCACTGACATAATCTGGTTTTTATCTGTACCGGCATCTGCAAGAAATTGATCAATGATCTCAAATGTTTGCTGTGTTTGTCCTTTGATGTCTAAATCAAGGTCTGTTGCCAATTGACCTGCCAAATGGATCAATTGACCGGAAATAGCGATTTCGGAGAAGCGTTTTGAAACATGCAGGCGTTGGATGGTCATGCGGAATATCCTGAAAGCAAAAAGGTCACTTAATCTTGAGTTTTAGGCATTGTAGCTGCAACTAAGGCCGTCAATAAACAGCCAACAGCAAGGTAGATTGCTACATAATGCCATGAACCATCACCCCAAATCACCAAAGCTGCTGCAATCATTGGGGTAAAGCCACCACCGATAATACTGGCCACTTGATAGCCGACACCTGCGCCACTGTAGCGATAGGTGGTACCAAACAGGGAGGTGAAAATCGGCTGGTGTACACTCACCACCATATCATGGGCAATATTGGCAAGGAAAATTGCACCGACAATAATCAGCCAAGTATTTTGAGCATCAAGGGCCATGAAGAATGGAAAGGCAGAAAGCGCACCAATCAATCCACCCAGAACACACATTTTACGATGATCAAATCGATCTGCTAGCCACGCAAAGAGGGGAATGCTGAAGCAGCTAATGGCACCAACCATTAAGGTGATATTGAGGAAGAACTGTTTGTCCATGCCCAATTGAGCGGTGGAATAATTCAGTGCAAAGTTCGTCACCAAATACATGGTGAGTAACTCGGTCAGGCGCAGCGCAATAATGTAGAAAAAGGCTTTTGGGTGTTGGCTAATCGCTTGCAGAATCGGTAATTTTTGCGGCGTTTGTCGAGCTTTGACCACATTGTCGATGAATTCTTGTGATTCGTCTTGATCACGTCGAATCCACATCGCGATAGCCAGCAAGACAATACTGGCAATAAAGGGAATTCGCCATGCCCAATCAGCAAAAGCATCTTCGCCCAAAGTGGCAATAATCAAAGACACAGCGCCTGTTGCCAGAACAAGTCCTACGCCATAGCCAATTTGTACACCACTGCTGTAAAAGGCTTTTTTGCCTTTCGGGGCATTTTCTACAGCCATCAGGGCAGCGCCGCCCCATTCTCCACCAACCGCAAAACCCTGTATTGCTCGAAGTGTCACGAGCAGGATCGGGGCCCACCAACCGATGGCCGCAAAATTGGGTAATAAACCAATGCCGACCGTCGAAATACCCATCAGGATGACGGTGAGCACCAACATTTTCTTACGACCCAGCTTGTCACCAAAATGTCCAAACACAATGCCGCCTAAGGGGCGGAACAAGAAGCCAACGCCAAAGGTCGCCAAGGCAGCAAGTGTGCCCATATTGTTGCCAATACTGGGGAAAAACTGATCTTTGAAAATGAGTGCGGCAACAATGCCATAAAGTAAAAAATCGTACCAATCGACTACGGCACCAATGAAGCTACTTAATGCGGCTTTACGAGCGCGTTGTTCTTGATTTTGTGAAATATTTTGAGGATTTGGAGCAGATTTTTCAGAAGGCATACAGCGGGGTATTCCATGATTGACAACAGAGTTGCCCTGTAATATTCGGATTTGATCGTCACGCCAATCACAGGACAGCATGCTGAAAGTAAAGGTGATTTTCAGCATCTCAGCGCATACACGGATAATGTAGTGCGCTGATAGAGTACTCTAATTTTAGGCTTTGTGAATAGAAAATTGCTTTAAATTTGTTCTTCTGCCTAAATCTTAAGCAAATACGATCTTCATGAAGTTTTTAGAGCAGCGAAAGTTGTGTTTCTTGGTTTTGCGCACTTAATTGATAGACCCCTACGCCAATCAGGCGAAATTGATCTTCCTCAGAAATATGCATTTCATGCAGTAATTGCTGTAACACCTGCGCAAGGTCTTCACGATGATTCAGTGAAGTTTTAAAACTTTTACTGTGCTGTAGCACTTGGAAATTCTTCAGTTTTAATTTGGCCGATACACCGCGTGCGCTTAACTGCTTTTTTTCTAAACTAGACCAGACTTGATCAATCAGTTTGGGCCAATAGGGCTGACATTGGCTCAATGTGAGATCATCATCAAAAGTGGTTTCTTTGGAAATCTGTTGACGTTCACGGCTAGATTGGACCGGTCGTTCATCAATGCCTTGTGCATACAGATAGAGTTGTCGTCCATATTTACCGAAATGATGAATCAGAACGGCTTCTTCAATTTGTTGTAAATCACCTAATGTATTGAGTTGCATGGCTTTTAATTTTTCTTGAGTCACTTTTCCCACGCCAGGAATTTTTTTCAGTGCCAAGTCATGGATGAAATGCAGAACTTGTGATGGTTTGATAATACAAATGCCATTGGGTTTGTTCCAATCAGAAGCGACTTTAGCCAAAAATTTATTGGGCGCGACACCTGCAGAGGCAGTTAAACCAGTGCTTTGTAAAATCTCTGCCTGAATTCGCATAGCGACTTCAGTGGCACTCGGAATGTGTTGTAAATTTTCTGTGACATCCAAATAAGCTTCGTCTAAAGATAGTGGTTCAATCAGCGACGTATAGCGTTGAAAAATGGCATGAATTTGCGCCGAAACAGCACGATATTTTTCAAAATTAGGTTCGATCACCACGACCTGTGGGCAGAGTTTACGGGCCTGTGCCATCGACATCGCAGAGCGTAAACCAAACTCACGTGCAGGATAGGATGCGGCACAGATGACCGCACGAGGGTGATGTGAAGACACAACAACAGGAAGCTGCTTGAGTTCTGGACGTTCCCGCAGCTCTACTGATGCAAAGAATGCATCCATGTCGATATGTATGATTTTCCTCATGCCTAGTTAGATCAATGCCTAAAAATTGAATGTCAGTATCGCACAGTCAATCCAGCTCTTTCCTCAATTTTTTAACTCGAACGACACAGGTTGACTGAGTAAAACCACCTTGGTGTTTTGAGTTGCTGCCGACTGTATTAATAGATTTAGGCTTTGAGGGGTGTCATCGGCAAAGCGGGGCAAAAATTCGAGCTCTGGATTCAGTGGTTTGAAAAAATTATCCCAATGAATTGGAATCACGGTACTGGGTTGAAGAATCGCTAAGGTTTCTTTGAAATATTGCTGTTGAAACGCTGCCGTTTGCTTGGAAAGTTGGGCAATGCCTAAAAATAAAGTATCGACTTTTAGTTTTTGCAACTGTTTGGGCACAGCACCAGTACTGGCTTTGACTAAACTGTAATGCGGCCCATGTTGGATGAGATAATCATACGATCCACCTTCTTTAAACGCACTAAAATGTGCAGGGAGTTGCAGTGGCTGCGAAATTTCTTCTCCCAAATCATCATTAACGGCCGTTGGCGGTGTATGTTGCGAGGGGATGGCAGTAATGGTGAATTTACCGATTTGCATCGGTTGCCAAGCTTGAACTTCGTGTAATTGTGATTCAGCGATTGGCATCGCCCGTGCGATATTTAAGGTACTTTTAGAGCCGATAATTATGGCCTTGGGGAGTTGGTGGGCCAACATTGGAATATCGAGCGCATGATCATAATGCGAATGAGTCACGAAAATAGCACGAGTGCGTTTTAAGTCGTATTGGTCGATATAGCTATGTAATAAAGGCTGATCACTTTGGATTTGAGTAAATACGGTCCGACTGAGTGAAGGTCGACTAAAGAAGCCGTCTATGAGAATTTGCTCTTGGCCATCGTCAAAAAGTAAGGTGGAAACGCCAAAGAATTTGACGTGATAGGGCGCCGCTGAGCGAGTATCTGTAGTGCTTTGTGTGGGAAGTTGATAATGCCACGTTTTAAACGCTGCCAAGGTCCCTGAAGGTTGGATCAAATATGCCAATATCCCGATGGCGAGGATCATAAAGACTGAAAATATAATAAGAAAAGTTTTTAAAATACGCATCCTGCGACTCAGTTTTCATGGATTATTTGCTTCGATGTTGTCCTGAGTCGGTGAATAAATCAACGGGGTTTGATCGGGGAAACGCCATTTTTGTCTAAAAAATCAGTCCATGCCTTGGCATCACCTGAAAATACATTTAAATCGACAGTGGTCGAGATACCTTGAATTTGTCCTTGATTGGTATGTTGCCAAATCAGCCATTTCGGATTGTTTTTTAGATCGGGTGGGCCTTTATATTCACGGACCCACAGCGGCGTCTGTTTAAACTCGCCAGCTAAGACAATATTATAAAAAGACTTCGAGGTATAAAAAATCGGTTGTTTGCCATAATGGTGGTGCAAGCGATCATGCATATAAGTGATTTCTTTGAGTAACTGCTCTTTGCT
Organism: Acinetobacter sp. YH01005; assembly: GCF_013420465.1. Lineage (NCBI taxonomy): Bacteria > Pseudomonadati > Pseudomonadota > Gammaproteobacteria > Moraxellales > Moraxellaceae > Acinetobacter > Acinetobacter sp. YH01005. Next base: position 10,804 of record NZ_VOYA01000007.1, read on the forward strand.
GTAGGTGTTAATGCAGTTGGTGTCATATTCCAAATCAATCACTGGGGGAAGGGCATCGGCTTTTTTCGGCACGGAAGCAATAAAATTTTCTGCCTGAATCCTGCCATCACGGCACAGACGGTAAAAATGATAGGCCCCAACTAAAAAGCCGTTTTCCCGCGCTTGCAGCCAGTTATCTTGAAATTTCCGATCTTTAAAATCACCACCTTCTGTGGCTTTGAGATAAACGAATTGGTATTTTTTAGGTGAAATTTTTGACCATTGAATATCTTTTTGATGATGGGAAACATCAAAACCTTTGACTGGATATTCTTCTGCAGATGCAGGGCGATGCGGCATAACGGCTAAATAACCCAGTCCTGCCACCACCAAGACGCCGCTGATAGCGCTGAGTGCAATAATCGGGCTGTATTTTTTGAGTGAACTTTTTGTGGTACGTGATTTGGCTTTTTTAGGCATGAAAATGTATCCAAGTATCCATTTTATCATAACCCTTTAAGGGCTGATCTGTCATAGATTTGCCCGATGACACAGGTTTAGACATCCACATGTTTAGGAATCTGCCAAAAAATCGCTGCGGTAATTAGGTTAATGCAGCCGAGTAAAATCAAGGTGCTATGGAATGCTGTTTCGATTTGTGCAGGACCATAATAAGCCGTAAACACGTTGACTAAAGTCCCTGCCAAAGCCACACCGATACTCATCGACACCATCATAATCATCGACAAGAAACTGTTGCCACTGCTGGCATCTTGTTGGGGTAAATCTTTGAGGGTTAAGGTATTCATCGAAACGAATTGCAGGGAGTTTAAAATACCAAAAATAAAAAAATGTAAGGCACGTAACCAAGTTGGGGTTTCAGCCGTAGAGAGTGCAAAACTGCAAATACAGGCGCCGACCAAGAGGGTATTTACCAATAACACTTTACGATAGCCAAAGCGTTGAATAATTTGACGAATTATCGGTTTGGATGCCAATGAACCGAGTACCGTCGGTATCATCAATAAGCCTGTGATAAACGGTTCAAAGCCAAAAACCACTTGTAGCATTAAAGGAATCAAAAATGGCATGGCATTGCCGCCAAGGCGAGCAAAGAAGTTGCCGATAATACCGATGGCATAGATCCGATTTTGAAATAATTTACTGCGAAACAGCGCATTGGCATGGGTATGTGCATGAAAGGCATAGATCAAACTGGCGATGATGCCTGCAGCGACCAAAAGCAGGCTCCACCATAGCGGCAGATGCGGGCTAGCAAAGTTTTCAATGCCTAACGATAAACCCACCATGGCGATGACCAATAAGAAAAAACCCATAAAGTCGAAGCGTTGTACGCTCGGTTCGGTCACATTGGGCATGGCTTTAAAGGTAATGAGTACCCCTAGCAGTCCCATTGGAATGTTAATTAAAAAGATCCAATGCCATGTTGCGACTTCCACCATCCAACCACCAAGGGTAGGACCAATTAAGGGGCCCATTAAACCGGCAAGGCTCATCAGACTCATAGCCGATAAAAACTGTGTCCGAGGAATCACTTTGAGCATCGCCAAACGCCCAACAGGCAGCAGTAATGCGCCACCTATACCTTGAATTACCCGATAAACCAGCAGCTCATTCAGGCTATTGGCCATGCCGCAGCCTAGCGATGCTAACGTAAAAATAATAATGGCTGTGAAATACGTATTTCGTACACCAAAGCGATCGGCCAACCAACCACTTAAGGGAATACACGCCGCAACGGACAAGACATAGGCCACGACCACACTATGCATTTGTAGCGGGTCTTCGCCCAAACTTCTTGCCATCGCTGGGATTGCTGTATTGACGATGGTCGTATCCAGGCCTTGCATAAAAAAGCCAATAGAGACCAATAGCACTAGAAGTCTAAATTCGGGTTGTAAAGCCTGATGCGTTGGCGTGCTATTCATAAGTCAATAAAGCTGAGATTTTTAAACAGTTTAAATGAATATTGCCATTCGGATGTAGTAAAAGCTTTGCATAATTGAGCCAAAAAATTGCAAGAAAAATGCAATGAAAGTTTAATCTCTATGCAATCTAATGTTTATAACTTGGTCATATTTAAATAAAAGACGAATGAAAACATGAAACTACAAGTTTCGGTACTGATGTGTGCCATGTTGTCTGTGGGGCTAGTGGCGTGTAATGACAGCAATGATGATGCGCAAGTGCAAACACCTCCTCCAGTGGTCGAAGAAGTCACGCCAAACACTATCGCGTTGGAACAGATTGGGCGTTATGAATCGGGTATTTTTGGCGCGAGTGCAGCAGAAATTCCTGCTTATGATGCTCAAAGTCAGCGCGTATTTGTGGTCAATGCCAAAGCTGGTGTGGTTGATGTACTGGATTTAAAACAACCAGCACAGCCTACATATTTACAATCTTTAGATGCTAAAAAATATTTGGCCGATTCTGAAGTGAATAGCGTTGCTGTACACAATGGCATCGTGGCACTCGCGGTGCAAGCGGCCGATAAAACGCAGCCGGGCATCGTGGCCTTTTTTAAAGCACAAGATTTAAGTTTTATCAGTCAGGTCGAAGTTGGGGCTTTGCCAGACATGCTGACCTTTAGCCCAGATGGCAAAAAAGTATTGGTCGCTAATGAAGGCGAACCAAATGAAGGTTATGCAGTCGACCCTGAAGGTTCAGTCAGTATTATTGATCTAACTCAGATTGAAAAGCCAACGGCGAAATTGGTGGATTTCCGTGCGTGGAATGCTCGTAAACAAGAGCTAATTGATGCTGGCGTTCGCATTTTTGGACCCGACACCGCACAATATGCCGATGTGAAGACGCAAGGTGTACAAACCACGAGTGTGGCTCAAGACCTAGAACCTGAGTACATTGCGGTGAGCCAAGATGGTCAAACGGCATGGGTGAGCTTACAAGAGAACAATGCGATTGCCGTGCTCGATCTAGTGAAAGCGGAATTTATTGATATCTTTCCGATGGGCTATAAAGATCACAGCTTGCCTGAAAATGCACTCGATGGCAGTGATCGTGATTGTGTGGTTGGTGCGACGGACAGCGTAGGCCGTCAGGTCGAGAGCTGTGCAAAAGATGCAGGGATGATCAATATTCAGGCATGGCCTGAGCTGTATGGTATGTATATGCCTGATGCCATTGCACATTATCAAGCGGATGGAAAAAGTTATTTGGTCACTGCCAATGAAGGCGATGCCCGAGAGTGGTTAAAAGACGAAACGCAGTATTTTACGGGCGATGATTTAAGCCAAGGCTATACCGAAGAAATTCGAGTTAAGCATCTGTTTAAAAAAGCCGGTTTTGATGCAAAAGGGGATTATGCAGCCCATTTACGTCATTTGGTGCCTGGTGTCGTTGGTGCAAAACTCGATCCGAGCGTCTTTAAAGCTTGTACCACCACAGCGCCGACAGAAATTTGTGCGGATAACTTGATCAAAGATGCACAGATTGGCCGTTTAACCATCAGTTGGACGCAAGGTTTTAAACGTGATACTGCCGGAAAACCTGTATTGGAAGACGGTAAGTTGGTTTATGACAAATTGTATACCTATGGTGGGCGCTCGTTCAGTATTGTCGATCCCATCAGTCGAAAAATTGTTTGGGATTCGGGCAGTGAGTTTGAACGCAAAATTGCTGAATTGTTTCCAGCCCAATTTAATAGTAATCATGAAGCCTTTAAATTTGATGACCGCAGTGACAATAAAGGCCCTGAACCTGAAGGCATCACACTGGGTAAAATTGGTCAAAAAACCTATGCCTTTATCGGGCTAGAGCGGGCCAGTGGGATCATGGTGTATGACATCACACTGCCGCAACAGGCGAAATTTGTTCAGTATTTTAATACACGGGATATTGCGCAAACCGATATAACTAAGCAGGGCGATTTAGGGCCCGAAGGTCTGATTTTTATTGCGGCCAAAGATTCACCTAATGCTCAACCTTTGTTGGTGGTTGGAAATGAAGTGAGCGGTAGCACGGCGGTTTATCAGATTAAATTGAAATAATTAAAGTTTAAAGCAATTGTTTTATTTGAGGTTTTTATTTTAGTGTCGAGAAAAGCACGGCACGAAATTGTATGAACGCCAGATAAACTGTCATAATGCGCTCAAGTCCTTCATTTATTGGAGGGCTTTTTCTTTATGGCAAAGGTGTTTTGTTTTTATGACAATCGAAATTCTGATGGTCATAGGCTTCTGTCTCGCGGCCTATTCTATTGTCGGTAATGATGTGCCACAGACATTGGGAACCTTTATTTCATCCAATGCGCATCGCCCTTGGTGGCTGTTGTGGATCTATGTCAGCAGTATTCTAGCCATTGTATTGGTTTATGGTTGGTACAGTTCTGGCGTGGGGGATGCATCTTATGGTCGTTTAGAAACGATTCCATTTCCCGCAGAAGGGGTCACGTGGCTCTATATTGTGCCACCGATCTTACTGATCATTTTGACTCGCTACGGAATCCCGGTCAGCACCACATTCTTAGTGTTAACGATTTTCTCTCCGAGTAGTCTTGGCTCGATGTTAACCAAGTCCATGATGGGTTATGCGGTAGCTTTTGTTGTTGCGATTATTGTTTATCGTTTTGTGATTAAAGGCATCTCGGTTTATTTCAGTAAAACACGTGATGAAACACCCTCGAATATTTGGGTGGGACTACAGTGGGTTTCGACGGCATTTTTATGGAGTCAGTGGCTGATTCAGGATTTGGCCAATATTTTTGTCTACGTCCCTCGTCAGGTGCCGCTGGAGTTCCTGATTTTTGCAATTGTGGTGTTTATCGTACTGCTTGGGATCATTTTGTACCAACGTGGTGGGGCGATTCAGGGCATTATCGACACCAAAACGGGTGTGGCTGATATCCGCTCGGCAACCATTATCGACTTTATGTATGCCTTGATTTTATTGGTGTTCAAAGAGTGGAGTAATATTCCAATGAGTACCACTTGGGTGTTCTTGGGCTTACTTGCAGGACGTGAATTTGCCATGTCCATGCATTTACATGAAGTGAATAAATATCGAACTTCACGAAATGTCAGCAAAGATGCGATGAAGTTGATGCTTGGTTTATTGATGAGTATTTTCTTAGCGACAACCTTGCCATGGTTCTATCGTGTGGTGTCCGGTTAATTCGGCACGATCTCGATTTGAAGTAGGACATCGAGCAATAAAAAAAAGGGGAATAATTTATTCCCCTTTTTGACATCTAAAATACAGTTAGACCACGAAATTTTTCGGGCAATCTAAATTTTTCAGTGCACTAAAGATCTGCTTCGAAGAATTACATACGATCAGTTTGGCACGATGCTGCGGCGGCAAGAAACCTTCAGCGACCGCATGGTCTAATTGTGCAATCAGTGCATCATAGAAGCCATTGACGTTATACAGCATCATCGGTTTTTGGTGTTGATTCAACTGTCCCCAAGTGGCGATTTCTAAAATTTCTTCGAATGTACCGAGACCACCGGGCAGAGCAACAAAGGCACTGGCACGTTCTGCCATCATGGCTTTACGCTCATGCATACTGCGTACGACGTGTAATTCAGTCAAATGATTATGTGCAATTTCATAATCCAACATAAACTCAGGAATCACACCCACAGCTTCGCCGCCATGATCGACCACAGCGTCAGCAACTTGACCCATCAGGCCAATACTGGCGCCACCATAGACCAGACCAAAACCATGTTCAGCCAAGCCTTGCGCTAATGCGATGGCTTTTTCTTGATAAATTGGATTGTTACCAGAGCGGGAGCCGCAATACAGTGCGATTAAAGGTTGTGTTGTAGCAGGAGAAGGATTACCACGTTTTTCTGTCATTTTTAATCCGCTATTCATTACGTTTTAATTTTACCTTAGCATGTTATTTTTTATGACACTACATTGGCAGCTAAATATGACAATTTAATGTCATCATTGGGTTTAAATTCTTCCATACAGAGATTGTACTTTGGTAAAAAAGGGTGAATTTTTACCTTAACTTGCTATACTTAAAACTTCATTTTAAGCTAAAGAACCGTCATGGGTAGTGGTTGTTGTCACTCAGCACACATCAAAATATTAGAAAGAACGCCATTAAAAGCGTTTGCGCATGTCCAATGCATTTCATTTTCAAATCAGCATGATCTACGTGTGAATAACATTCAGGAGATACAACCATGATCTTTGAATGGATGTCCGATCCTTCTGCATGGGTGGGTTTATTAACACTGGTGGTGCTTGAGATTGTTTTAGGTATCGATAACCTGGTTTTTATTGCGATTCTTGCGGAAAAATTACCGCCAGAACAGCGTAATACCGCACGGATTGTCGGCTTATTGCTTGCACTGTGTATGCGATTGGTCTTACTGGCCTCAATTGCATGGGTGGTGACTCTAACCAACCCACTGTTCCATATTTTCGACCATCCATTTTCCGGTCGAGATCTAATTTTACTGTTTGGTGGGGTGTTCTTGCTATTTAAAGGCACCATGGAACTGCGTGAACGTCTTGAAAACAAGCCGATGCTAAAGGAAGAAAATCCTGTGCATGCGACGTTTTGGATGGTGATTGTGCAGATTGTGGTGCTCGATGCCGTGTTCTCGCTCGATAGCGTGATTACCGCTGTCGGGATGGTGAAACACCTTTCTGTCATGATGATTGCGGTCATTATTGCTGTCGGCATTATGCTGTGGGCATCTAAACCACTGATGAACTTCGTGAACCGTCACCCAACGGTGGTGATTCTGTGCCTGTGCTTCTTGATGATGATTGGTTTCTCGCTCTTAGTCGAAGGCTTTGGTTTCCACATTCCAAAAGGCTACTTATACGCAGCCATTGGTTTCTCCGTCCTGATTGAGTTCTTGAACCAAACCATGCGTCATAATCAGGAAAAAATGGTGACAACCACAGACTTACGTTATCGCACTGCCTCAGCGGTGATGCGTATGCTCGGTGGGAAAAATGTTGCAGACAATCAAAATGAAAATGAAGATGTGCTTGCAACACGTGCCTTTGCTGATGAAGTCTTTGATGAAGACAACGGTGTTTACCACAGTGTCATGGTGCAAGGTGTACTGGGTTTATCTGAACGTCCAGTGAAGTCGGTGATGACACCTCGTCCTGAACTGGAATGGATTGACTTGGATGAAGCGCCTGAGGCGATTCGTGCTCAATTACTCAGTACCACGCATTCACGTTTGATTGTGGCACACGGTGAGTTAGACAATATCGCGGGTGCGGTACTGACTCATAAAGTCATGAATGACTATATTGAAACAGGCGTACTCGATTTTGAAAAGCATCTCCGTGAGCCTGTGGTGGTACATGAAAATGCACAAGTCTTGATGGTGATGGAGCAACTGCGTCAAGCGCCGTTACAAATGGCCTTAGTGTTGAACGAATACGGTTCAATTGAAGGGATTGCTACACCGATTGATGTCTTAGAAGCGATTGCTGGTGAGTTCCCCGATGAAGATGAACCTGAGACGGCAGCAGAAAGTCTCGATGATGGTTCATTGTTACTCGATGGCTCAACCGACATTCGTCATGTGTCTTTATTGTTGGGTCGTGATTTGGTGGATGATGCTGAACAGTATTCAACTCTGTCCGGATATATCTTATTCCATTTGGGTCGTTTACCAGCCAATGGTGAAAAATTCAAAGCGGATGAACACATTTTTGAAGTGGTTACGATGGATGGTCATAAGATCGAAAAAGTGCATGTCATTCCCATGCCAACTGAAGATTAAGTTGCGTATCGGGGGGTAATCTATATAGATCACTGATGTTACGCACGTAAAAGTAATTACGCATTTTTAAAATGATTTTTAAGTCTATTCGACGGAGTCTTACATCTAGGGTTTAAATAAAGGGATTAGCCTTCGGCTGGAGGTACTTTTGTTTCGGCAAAAGTACCCAAAACCATTGTCATCCGCAAAACTCGTTCACTACCGTCAAATTATTCAAAGCATTGCAAAAACATTTTTGATTAGAAGTAGTCCTGTCTCAAACACTTGCGGATGACCTTACCGTGTATCATTCTTTTATTTGAATCGATACGGATCTACTGATGAAAATTGTGTGGAAAGATCCGTTAAAATAGCCTGCATTGTCAGGCTATTTTTTATGGAAACAAACATGTCACAAGTCCAATGTCCATGTGGCAAAGGTGAGTATGCCAACTGTTGTCAGCCCTTACATGCGGGGCGTGAAAATGCACAGAGCGCAGAGCAGTTGATGCGTTCACGTTATAGTGCTTTTGCACAGCATGAGATTGATTATATTGTACAAACAACTGCGCTTGGACAGCAGCAAGCCTTAGATGTCAGTGCCATTGCAGCGTGGAGTCAGGCCAATCAGTGGTTAAAGCTTGAGGTTGTCCAAGCCCAAGAAAAACTCGATAAAAACCATGCTCAAGTTGAATTTAAAGCCCATTATCACGATGGGCAGCAAGCGCAGGTACATCATGAAATTTCACACTTTGTGAAGTTCGAGCAACGCTGGTATTTCCTTGATCCGACCACAGAGATGCAAATCACCATGAAGCAGCCGTGTATTTGTGGTTCTGGACGAAAATTTAAACAATGTTGTGCGCAATTTTTATAACATTTGAGCAGATTTAGCTTAGAATAGCGCGCATCTCAACCCTCAGTGGAAGAAGGGCGATGTTACTTACCGTTATTTATATTATCGCAATCACGGCAGAAGCAATGACAGGTGCATTGTCTGCGGGTCGGCGGAGTATGGACTGGTTTGGGGTAACATTGATTGCCTGTGTCACGGCACTGGGGGGCGGTTCGGTTCGTGATGTGCTACTTGGGCACTATCCACTGACGTGGGTTAAGCATCCTGAATATCTCATGCTGACCTGCTTTGCTGCATTTGTCACCATCCTGATTGCAAAGTGGATGCGTCATCTGCGTAATATCTTCTTGGTTCTCGATGCCTTGGGTCTCATTGGTTTTACCATCATTGGCTGTCAAATCGCTTTAGAAATGGGACATGGTTTTGTCGTTTCTGCGGTAGCAGGGGTACTAACGGGCGTCTCTGGCGGTATTTTACGAGACATCCTGTGTAACGATGTCCCGCTGGTGTTCCGTCGTGAACTTTATGCCAGTATTTCTTTTGTGTCCGTGATTTGTTATTGGCTCTGCATTGAGATTGGCTTATCGCTAGAATTGACCGTCATTGCGACGCTCATTTTCGGTTTCACCTTACGTCTGATCGCCATTTACTTTGGCTTAGAAATGCCTAAATTTATTTATAAAGATGATGATGATCAGTCAGTATCTTCAAAAGATTTGTCATAGCCGCGTTGCTATAACATCACATTAAAATGCTGAAAAGGCGGATCAATGGTCGGTCTTTTGCATGGATCTATACTAAAAAACGCAAAATCATACATCCTGTTGGGAAAGCAGTGTTCATCCTTCCACCAGTTCAGAGATCTTGTTATGGACTTAGTCTCACGTATACAACGCTTACCCATCGGTAAGTTTCACTACACTTTACTTTGGGTTATTGGCCTTGGCTGGATGTTTGATGCCATGGATACGGGACTCATTTCCTTTATCTTAGCGAAAATGGCTGAAGATTGGGCCATGACGCCAAATGATAAAAGTTGGGTGGTTTCGATTGGTTTTGTTGGGATGGCGATCGGCGCGGTGTTTTCTGGAGGACTGGCAGATCGCTTCGGCCGAAAAACAGTCTTTGCATGGACATTGGTGATTTATAGCTTAGCCACCGCTGCATGTGCGTTTGCACCTAATCTAACTTGGTTGTTGGTATTTCGTTTTATTGTCGGCTTAGGTTTAGGTGGACAACTCCCAGTCGCGGTGACTTTGGTCAGTGAATATATTCCAGCGCATGTGCGTGGCCGTTTTATTGTCTTACTAGAAAGTTTTTGGGGACTGGGCTGGTTGGTTGCTGCATTGGTCTCACGCTTTATTATTCCTGATTTTGGCTGGCATGCAGCGTTCTTGATTGGCGGTATTCCTGCGTTATATGCGATCGTGATTTGGAAAATGGTGCCCGAATCGGTGCCTTATTTGATTAACCGTGGACGTTTTGATGAAGCACACGCATTGGTGAAAAAGATTGAAGCCAAATGTGGTGTGCAAGTTGTTGAAATTTTTGAGGTCAAACCGGTTGCAGAAAAGCACAACATCAGTTTTTCACAGCTTTGGTCAGGCATTTTTGCACGTCGTACTTTAATGCTTTGGCTCATTTGGTTCGGTATCGTTTTTTCTTACTACGGTATTTTTACGTGGTTACCAAGTTTATTGGTCAAAGAAGGCTACACCATTGTTCAATCCTTTGAATATGTCTTGGTCATGATTTTGGCACAATTGCCGGGTTATATTGCAGCGGCATGGTTGGTCGAAAAATTGGGTCGTAAAGCTACTTTGGCGGGCTTCATTGGGATGTGTGCCATTTCGGCATATTTCTTCGGTCAGTCTGGCAGTGTGACAGAGATTGTGATTTGGGGCTGTTTAATGTCTTTCTTTAATCTCGGTGCTTGGGGCGTACTTTATACCTATACACCAGAACAATATCCGGCCAATATTCGTGCCTTTGGTTCGGGCTGGGCGGGTGCCATTGGTCGGATTGGGGGCATTGCAGCACCTTTTGCCGTGACACATATGATGGATATGGATCATGGTTTTAGCTATGTCTTTATGATGTTTACAGCAGTCTTAATTGCAGTTGCCGTGGTGATTTTGGTTTTAGGTGAGGAAACCAAAGGCAAAACTTTAGAATCCATTGGTCTATAGAGACTGTTGAATTTTTAGTTGATCATGGTGAATAAAATGGATATTTTTACGCCATAAGACACAATTTGTCGCAGAGTGTTAGATCATCCCCTTGTATAGGGGACACCTGCGACATAGCATAAGAACCCAATAAAGAACGAACAATTTAGGATTACAGGTTGTTATGACAAGCCTTGCGCATCATGCGACAGAAAACCGTTCCGTAGCAGAATTTACCGAACAAGCATATCTCAACTACGCCATGTACGTGATTATGGATCGTGCATTGCCACATATCAGTGATGGTCTAAAACCCGTTCAGCGTCGTATCGTCTATGCGATGAGCGAGCTCGGGTTAAAGCCAACGGGTAAGCCAAAAAAATCTGCACGTACGGTTGGTGATGTACTGGGTAAATACCATCCTCACGGTGACTCAGCTTGTTATGAAGCCATGGTCCTCATGGCGCAGCCGTTTAGTTATCGCTATCCATTTATTGAAGGTCAGGGAAACTGGGGCTCACCAGATGATCCGAAATCCTTCGCAGCGATGCGATATACCGAAGCAAAACTGTCTGCTTATAGTGATTTATTATTGTCTGAGTTAGGACAAGGAACCTGTGATTGGCAGGATAACTTTGATGGTTCGATGAAAGAGCCAGTGAATTTACCGGCACGTGTTCCAAATATTTTACTCAACGGTACAACGGGTATTGCTGTGGGTATGGCAACGGATATTCCACCGCATAACTTACGTGAAGTGGTGAAGGGCACCATCGCCTTAATTCGCAATCCAAACTTAACCGATGAGAAAGTCGCAGAATATATTCCTGCACCTGATTTGCCTACACGTGCGGAAATTATTACCTCTCCAGAAGAATTACTTAAAATTCAAACCACGGGTCGCGGAAGTTATCGAACTCGTGCTGTGTACAGTATTGAGAAAAATGAAATCGTGATTACGGAGTTACCGTATCAGGTTTCAGGTTCGAAAGTGATCACGCAGATTGCAGATCAAATGCAGGCGAAGAAGTTGCCATTGGTCACGGACTTACGTGATGAGTCAGATCATAAAAACCCAACACGTTTAGTGATTGTCCTGCGCTCAAACCGTATTGATGCTGAATCGGTGATGAGTCATCTATTTGCAACCACTGACTTAGAGTCGAGCTATCGTGTCAATATGAACATGATTGGCGCTGACGGTCGTCCGCAAGTGAAATCGATCCGCCGTATTTTGTTGGAATGGATCGAAATCCGTAAAAATACCGTGACACGTCGTTTGACTTATCATCTGAATAAAATTGAAAAACGGTTACATATACTTGCAGGCTTGATTATTGCCTATCTGAATATTGATGAAGTGATTCGAATTATTCGAGAAGAAGATCAGCCTAAACCTGTGTTAATGACGCATTTTAATATCGATGAAATTCAAGCCGAAGCCATTTTAGAACTCAAGTTACGTCATTTGGCAAAACTTGAAGAAATGGAAATGCGCCGTGAACAAGAAGAATTGGAAGCCAAAGCAGCCATTATTCGTGAACAATTGGCGAACCCTGAGTCATTAAAAGCATTGATCATTAATGAACTTAAAGAAGATGCGAAGAAATTTGGTGATGACCGCCGTTCTCCAATTGTGAAACGTGCAGAAGCCCATGCGATTAATGAACAAGATATGCTTCCTGCAGATCCTGTGACTGTGGTGTTGTCTGAAGCGGGTTGGATTCGCTCGGCGAAAGGTCATGAAGTCGATGCTGAGAACTTAAATTTCCGTGCAGGTGACCAATATCTCAGCCATGCGCAAGGTAAATCAAATCAACGCGTTTATGTCTTAGATGATGCCGGTCGTAGCTATGCTTTGGGCATCAATACTTTACCATCCGCGCGTGGTTTAGGTGAGCCTCTGAGTTCTAAACTTGCACCTGCAAGTGGTGTCGGCTTTAAACAAGTATTTATTGCTGAAGATGAAACAGAAGTCTTGGCGATGAGTAGTAAAGGCTATGGCTTTAAAACCCAAGCCAAAAACCTCGATACCAATGCAAAAGCAGGTAAAGCCTTCCTTACCTTATCTGAAGGCGCGGCGGTCATGAATTTAACGGCGATTGAGAATGCAACACATCTTGCACTCCTCAGTTCTGCAGGGCGTTTGCTGTTGGTTGAACTTGATGAATTACCAGTCCTAAATAAGGGTAAAGGTAATAAATTGATACAACTTGAAGCAAAAGATCAAATAGTATCCATGACAACTTTGAATTTAGATGAAATAATTCAAGTGCTTGCAGGAAATCAACAATTAAAGCTTAAAGGCGACGATCTGCAAAAATATGTGGGTAAACGTGCATCGAAAGGCGTGTTGTTACCACGTGGATATCAAAAAGCAAATAAACTGTTCATTCAAAGATAATACTAGCATCCATGGAACGAAATACGTTATATATGCTGTTATTCGTGAAATGGATGCAATATTAAGCACAAACAAGTTAAATAATGACCGCTTAATATTGAAAAAAAACAGTTGGATTATTAAGGATTACGACAGGAGAATTGGGCGTTATGGAAAAGATTTGGTTCGCTGAATACCAAAAGACAGGGATTCCAGAAACTGTAGAATTACCCGCAGAAAATACCTCATTGGTCGATATTTTTGAGCGTAATTTTCAGAAGTTTGGCTCAAGAGATGCCTTTATCTTCATGGATAAAGTCTTAACTTTTAAAGAACTTGATGAAGCTAGCCGTAAATTTGCAACTTATTTGCAAAGCTTAGGTTTGGCCAAAGGTTCACGCGTTGCAGTCATGATGCCGAACGTTCTTCAATATCCTGTTGTCGCATTGGGTGTATTCCGCGCTGGCCTGGTATTGGTCAACGTGAATCCACTGTATACCTCTCGTGAACTTGAGCATCAATTGAATGACTCTGGAACAGAAGCTCTAGTTATTATTGAAAACTTTGCATCTGTTTACCAAGCGATTATTGGTAAAACCCCAGTAAAACATGTGATCGTGGCATCTGTGGGTGACATGCTTGGTACGCTGAAAGGTACATTGGTTAACTTTGTATTACGTTCAGTACGTAAACAAATTCCAGCTTGGAACATTCCAGGTCATATTCGCTTTAATGCAGCAATGTCTAAAGTGAGTGCAAACAATTACAAACGTCCAAACTTAACTCTAAGTGATACTGCAGTACTTCAATATACTGGTGGTACAACTGGCGTATCTAAAGGCGCAGAATTGACACATCGTAACCTTGTGTCAAACATGTTGCAGTGTGATGGTATTTTCCAAAGTAAATTTGGTCAGCAAGATGGTCAGCCAGATGATCGTATCTTCTGTGCATTACCGCTGTATCACATCTTTGCATTTATGGTGTGTGCACTTTACGGCATGTACAAAGGTCAGGCGAACGTATTGATTCCTAACCCGCGTGACCTACCTGCGGTAATGAAAGAATTACGTAAATACCAACCTTCATTCTTCCCAGCAGTGAACACATTGTTCAATGCTTTGGTGAACAATGAAGAGTTCAAGCAACTTGACCACAGTAAGCTAAAAATGGCGATGGGTGGTGGTATGGCAGTGCTTCCTTCGACTGCAGAAGCGTGGAAGAAAGTTACAGGTACCAATATTATCGAAGGTTATGGTTTATCAGAAACTTCACCTGTTGCAACCGCAAACCCTCCAGCATCAATGGAATTCAGCGGTACGATTGGTATTCCATTGCCACTGACTGAAGTTGCTATTTTAGATGATGATGGCAATGAAGTTGCTCAAGGTGAGCAAGGTGAAATTTCGATTCGTGGTCCTCAAGTCATGAAAGGCTATTGGAACCGTCCAGATGAAACTGCCAAAGTAATGACGGCGGACGGTTTCTTCCGTACAGGTGACATTGGTGTCATGGATCCACGCGGTTATGTGAAGATTGTAGACCGTAAAAAAGACATGATTTTGGTGTCTGGCTTCAACGTTTATCCTTCTGAAATTGAAGAAGTTGTTGCAAAACATCCAAAAGTACTAGAAGTTGCTGCGATTGGTGTTCCTGATGAAAAATCAGGTGAAGTACCTAAATTATTCGTTGTGAAAAAAGATCCATCTTTAACAACTGAAGAAGTTTTGGCATTCGCAAAAGAAAACTTAACTGGCTATAAGCGTCCACGTTATGTTGAATTTATGGATGAATTACCAAAATCGAACGTTGGTAAAATTCTACGTAAAGATTTGCGTAAAACCGCATAATACGATGCATAAAAAAAGCGCCTTCGGGCGCTTTTTTTATCGCTTTAAATTTAGATCATTAAATTTTACCTTTATTCATCGACCAGCGATCAAAGTAGCGACGTCCTACACCAAAAACACCCAAGAAAATAAACATCGCGCCGAACTGACGACTAAAGCCGGATTGGTTATAGCTGCCATAGGTTAAAATATTGTCGACTAAGCAATATAGGGCAATGACAATGACCCAATGCCAAAGGGGAAGTTGCTTGATGGAAACTGCATAGAATGCAATCCACATGATGACAAAGCTGAAAACAGTCGACCAGACATTTAAGTTGGCGCAAATCACAGCAAGTAAAAATGCAGTCACTGGAATGACGATTTTTAAGACACGATCGACGCGAAGCTGATGGCGTTTTTGCTCTTCAAGAACTTCAAATAATTGATCTTGATCAGAAGTGCTCATAGAGGATCCTTTCATCTGCCGATTATAAAAACACTATATTTAACAAAAATTATTCACGAAATGCCATGGTATTATAGCAGCCATAAAATCTTCCTGAGAAAAAACACATGCACAGCATCAGTGGGATCATCTATCTCATTTTGGCCGCTTGTTTATTGCCATATGTATTTACATTTATTGCGAAGCGAGCTGCAGGTTTTAAGTCGAGTGATAATCAAAATCCACGTGAAGTTTTAGCGCGCTCTACAGGATTGGCGAGCCGCGCACATGCAGTGCAGCAAAATAGTTTTGAAAGTTTACCTTTATTTATTGCGGCTATTCTAATGGCTGAATACATGGTGATTCATCAACAATACATCATGACCTTTGGGATTGCCTATCTCGTTTTACGCGTTATTTATGGGCTATGTTATTTAGCCAATTGGGCAACTTTACGTTCAATTATTTGGACCTTGTCGATGTTATGCCCAATTTGTCTGATGTTATTGGTCATTAAATTAAGCTAAATGTTCTGCTTGATGATTAAATTATCAGCATGATCGCTAAAATCACAAAAAAAGCGATAAAACCGTTATAATTGTGCCGGATTAAAAGATTTAACTTTGTTTAAAGAGTGATGCTATGAGCTACAGCAATATCCCAGCGGGTAAAGATGCACCAAACGACATCTATGTCATTATTGAAATTCCTGCAAATGCAGCACCAATCAAATACGAAATCGATAAAGATTCTGATGCGTTATTTGTAGACCGTTTCATGGGTACTGCAATGTTCTACCCAGCGAACTATGGTTATGTTCCAAATACATTATCTTTGGATGGTGACCCACTAGACGTACTTGTGGTAACTCCACATCCAGTAGAGCCAGGTTCTGTAATTCGTTGCCGTCCTGTTGGTAAATTGAACATGGAAGATGACGGTGGTGTTGACGCAAAACTCGTTGCGGTTCCACACGACAAATTGACTCCGCTTTATAAAGATGTTCAAGAATATACAGATCTTCCTGCATTATTGATCAATCAAATTGAACATTTCTTCCAACACTACAAAGACTTAGAACCTGGTAAATGGGTTAAGTTAAGTGGTTGGGAAGGTGCTGATGTTGCGAAACAAGAAGTACTGAGCTCAATTGAAGCTTACAAAGCTGCGAACAAATAATATTGTTTTAAGCTGAGCATCGTTTTTAGATGAAAACGATGCTCATAAAAAAACCTGCACAGTGTGCAGGTTTTTTTTCGCTATCTTAGAGTAGCTGTGAAATTAAAATAATTTCACAGGTATGTCTAACCAAATACGCCATTCATTGGTATCACCAATATAGTTGTTTTGGTAGTTATTACTAGCGCGGTAGTAAGAATGACGAAGGCGTAAGCTTGCATCTTTGGCAAAACCAGATTGAACGGTATATTTCACTTGGTTAAAGAATTCGCGTTCTTCTTCATTGTCGCTAATCATTGTGCCAGCATTATTAGTGGCTTTAATATCCCAACCGTAAACAAATGCTGAAGTCCAAGATAGGCCTGGAACATTTAATGCGCCAAAGTCATAGGTATATTGAAGTTGTACAGACTTTTCATCATTACCAATAAAGTCAGATAGATACGAGTTTGGCATGTAAATAGATTGTTTACCATCACCAACGTTTGTACCTAAGCCATAGTCGTAACCGGTATTACCAAAGTTTTGTTGGTAAGCAACCATGACATTGTGTGGACCACGATTATATGTTGTAGAAAGGGCAGCGATTGAGTTATCGAATGAGTCGTTGCTTTCACCAATTTGAGAATATAAGTATTGATTAGCATCTTTATCCCATTTTGTGTGATAAGCGCTTAAATCATAAGTCAATGAGCTTTTATCAGCTAAACCTTGAGTAAAATTGGCATTGATATAATGACGATCTAAACGATCTTTAATATCTGTACCATAGTAAGCAAGATTTAATTGATCATTTGCTTTATATTTTGCACCCCAAACAATTGCGCGGTCTAACTTAGCACCATCAGAATTAATTTGATTTGATAATTGATTTTCAGTGAATTTACCAGCGATCAGGTTAAGATTATTAATCTCATTACTTTCAACCAAAACACCTGTGTAGTATTCAGGTACTAGTCGTGCAGTATTACTTGCTAAAACAGGGATGTCGAGAAGTTGTGTACCGTAAGTTGCAGTCGTATTTGAAATACGTGCTTTTACATATGCACCGCCACGCGCCCAGTGATCATAAGCATCAACTTTACCATTCGCATCTTTGCTACCATGCGTTGGAATCATATCGTTACCGGTATGAGCATTTTCACCAAGTTTGATTGATGCATCGCCTATGATACCCGCTGCAAAACCAACAGTGCCTTTGGTAAAACCTGAATCAAGATTTACGATAGCAGTTTGCGCAAAAGAGCTAGTATCATCTACGCCATTTTTTTTATCACGATGTAAATAACCTGTACGGAACAATACAGAGCCTTCGGCATCTTCCACAAAGCCTTTAGATTCGCTTTGTTCGCTAGCAAAAGCAGTAGAAATAAGAGCAGCGTTTACTAATACTGCAAGTGTTAGTTGTTGAGCTTTAAGCATTGGGAGAGAGCCTCATGCAAATTTGGTTAATATGTAGTGCGATTGTATATTTTTTCTTAAAAAAATCACTATTTTTAATGCGCTTATTACACTAAAGTTAGAAAACATTCAGATCATCGGTCAATCTGTAATAAGCAAATGTTTCGTATGTTATTGTTGTTTAACAAATAGTTTATTTAAATTGAATATATATTAAGCTAAAGAGAAGTTTCTTCATTGCTTATCATAAAAAAATATAAAAAACGGTAAAAACTTTCATTTAACTTGCTGATTTATCATTACTCTTCGCGACAATTTGTGCTGAATTTAAATTGGTATTTTGATCAAAAAGTATAAAAACTGCTGAGGTGCATGGCATCAATGTTCAGGCTAAGTAAGTACTGTTGGCGTGTTTTTTTGTAAATAGAGAATGACTTTTAGCGAAGTCGTCAGAAATGTTTTCCTTAAAATCTAGCTCAATAAAAGATGATAATAATCGTGATAAATACATATAAATTAAAACATTAAATCATTGTTAAAGACTGGAACACGATAAAAGATATTTTATGAATCAAAAGCTTATTTTTTACTATTTTATATAATCTTACCTTTGTTTTTAAATGATTTAATTGATCAAAATAAGAAAAAAGGGGCTATACAGTGCGGTAAAATCGATTAAAATCGGCGCTAAATTTTACTCAACCCAATCCACGATCGATCCGATGTGGGGACTAAACATGATTCAATTTTATAAAAAAGCAATTTTAAGTATTTTAGTGACCCTAGGTACAGTCCCTGCATTTGCAGAACAAACTGAACAAGCCACAACTGCACAAGGGAATTGGTCTGGAAGTTTGGGCGTGGTAAACAAATATGTGTACCGTGCGAGTGAAGAAAATGATCAAGCTGCATTACAAGCCGGACTTGAATATGCACACAACAGTGGGCTGTTCGCGGGCTATTGGGGTTCTAGACTCAACTATGACCCTACGGACGACAGTCAGTCACATGGTTTTGAACATGATTTCTATGTTGGATATGGACGTGAACTGAATGAAGATTGGAGCTATAAGTCACAAGTGATGGCCTATGTCTATCAAGGTGGCGGTTCAGTTTATAACGATGACCGCTCTGAAAAGCGTCGCACGACAGGCGTCGAATTTATTCAGGACATAAGTTATAAAGATTTAACTGCAAGCATGGCTGTATTGTTGTCTGATGTTAATTATGGCAACGCAGGCGATGTGTATCTGAATGCTGCTTATAGCTATGCATTACCTTATGATGTTTCATTAAATTCATCGCTTGGTGTTTCTGTTTTTAATGACAGTCGTGATGATAGCCTATTAACAACCACAGAAGATGTGGTGTTCACTGAAGCACGTTTAGGCTTGAGTAAACCGATTGCGGATACTGGATTTGAAATTGCTGCTGACTATGTATGGGGCGGTAAAGATCGTGAAGGCGAGGAATTAGACGATAACGTTGTGGTTGGATTGACCTATTCTTTCTAACATTAACGAGTTGATCGTATTCGGTCATATTTTTGAAAGTGCACAATGGTGATTGTGCACTTTTTTTATGCATTTTTGAGATCGGTGTTGAAAAAATATACTCAAAAAAGCGCATTTTTAAAATCCTGTTACAACTATCAACCTAAGGATTTAAATAATCTGAATAGTTGACAATCTGCATTCTAAAAAAAAATTTAGAGAAAAATAGTTAAATAGAGTAATTAAAAAATAACAAATAAAAACAGTATCTTATATGTTTTATGAAAGCCAAAATCGTGACCTTTATAAAAAAAATATGTGTATATTTTTTAACATGGCACAGCGCTTGCTAATACCTCATTGAGTTCAACGAAATAACCAAAAAATACGTCGTCGCACGATGTGGGGGAACAAACCATGAAATTTGCACTTAAAGCTTTATCAATCGCTGTACTTGGAGCAGCATCGACGTTTACATTTGCTGAAGCACCTGCTTCAGAGCATTCTGTATCTGGAAATATCGGCGTACTGTCTAGCTATAATTTACGTGGTATTACCAATGTGCCTGAAAATAAAGATGCGACAATCCAAGGTGGTTTGGATTATAGCCATGCATCAGGCTTCTATGCAGGTTGGTGGGGTTCAACATTAAACTATGGTGATGACCTACCGAATGGTTTTGAAAATGATTTTTATGCGGGCTATAACGGTTCAATTAATGATGATCTTGGTTACACAGCAGGTCTAACTTACTACTATTACTATGATATTGATACAAGTGATGCAAACGGTTTAGAAACAATGCTTGGGCTAAGCTATAAAGATTTTGGCTTAACAGCGCAAACTTTGCTTGAAGATGTTTCATGGGGTAATGCAGGTGATACTTATATCAAAGCATCATATAGCTATGCACTTCCTAAAGACTTCAGTCTAGATACCGCGCTTGGTTTATATGCATATCAAGATTCAGGTGATTTTGAAGAAAATTTAGGAACAACAGAAAGCTTTGGTTTCCGTCACTTTGATATTGGTCTAAGCAAGCCTTTAGCAGATACAGGTGTTACCGCAAGCATGAATTACACAGTTGGTGGTTATGACCGTGCGGATGAAAAACAAAAGAATAAAGTCGTATTTGGTTTGAAATACGAATTCTAATTTTAAAGAGCATTAAAAATGGCGACCTTAGGTCGCCATTTTTTTAAGCATTGAGTTGGCTTCGATAGGACAGCGCTTCAGAAACGTGTTGAGCTTGAATGTGTTCACTTTGAGCCAAGTCGGCAATGGTTCTGGCAACACGTAATACGCGATGATAAGCACGCGCAGATAAATTCATTCTCTGCTGGGCTAACTGTAAAATATTCTGTGCAGTAGCATCCAAAACTGCTTGTTGCTCCAATTGCGTCGGCGTCAGTGCCATATTGGATTTTTGCTGACGCTCTATTTGTAACTCATAGGCACGAATGACACGATGCCTAACCGTACTTGAGCTTTCAACCTCTTGCGAACTTTGTAATTCATGCGCTGCCAGTGGCGGGACATCTATATGTAAATCAATACGATCTAATAATGGACCTGAAATACGGTTTTGATAGCGTTTAATACTTTCAGCACTACATTGACAGCGGCTGTCTTGATTAAAGGCATAGCCACATGGGCAAGGATTCATTGCCGCGATCAATTGAAAATTTGCGGGGAAGGTGATTTGACGAGAAGCCCGTGAAATCACAATTTCTTTGGATTCGAGTGGTTGCCGTAATACCTCCAATACCTTTCGATCAAATTCAGGCAGCTCATCTAAAAATAAAACCCCTAAATGTGCCAAGGTGATTTCACCCGGTTTAGGATTTGATCCTCCACCGACGAGGGCGATCGCAGACGCAGTATGGTGCGGCGCACGAAATGGACGCTGCCCAAAATGATGATTTGCACCTGCAATGGAATAAATACTCGCGACTTGCAAATTTTCTTGCATATCTAAGGGCGGAAGAATGCTGGCCAAACGCGAGGCGAGTAGAGTTTTACCTGTGCCTGGAGGGCCACGAAATAGCAGGGAATGACCGCCAGCCGCCGCAATTTCTAAAGCACGACGTGGTCTCAGTTGACCTTTCACATCAGATAAATCAAAAGGGTAACTGTGTTGATTGGCTGACGATGTTGAAGGGTGGCTACTGATTAAGGCTGAACGACTTAAATGTTCACATACATCCTTAAGATGCTGTGCAGGAAAGACTTGGAACTCCGGCAGTTGCGCCGCTTCATCGGCATTGAGTGCCGGTAGAATCAGATGATGCCCGATATGCTGACAGGCAATGGCTATACTTAAGATGCCACTGACAGGTCGTAAATAACCATCAAGTGCCAATTCTCCAATAAATTCAAAACCATCTGCTGCATTTTCAGGAAGTTGTCCCGACGCGATCAGAATCCCTAAAGCAATGGCGAGATCTAAACGTGAACCATCTTTGGGTAAATCTGCGGGTGCTAGATTAATGGTCAGACGTTTGGTCGGAAACTGAAAGCCGCTATTAATAATCGCAGAGCGGACACGGTCTTTACTTTCACGGACGGCGGCCTCAGGTAGGCCCACAATGGTCAATGACGGTAGGCCTTGGCTGACATGAACTTCAACTTCAATTTGGGGTGCATTTAAGCCGAGCAAACCCCGAGTATAGATTTTGGCAAAAGACATATTATTGTTCCGTTATGGTGCATTATTTTTAATCGTTATGCGTCTTTTGTTGCACTAAAAAGGTGCTTATTTTTTGTTCTGAATTTTTTGTTCGAGTTCTTCGACGTGTTTCAACAATTCATTTAAACGTAAATTGGCATTATTCAGTGCAGTACGTTGGCGTTCGATTTCTTCTTTAGATACGAGATCCATTTTGCTCACAGCTTCATTGAGTAAGCTGCGAAGATTATGTTCGACGTCTTTTTTCGGCTGATCGATTTGTTCTAATATCGCTTGTAATAAGGTTTCAATCATTGTTTTGACCATCCTCAGTGAATTGGTGGCAGCAGTTTAACATCGCCACATTCATGACCATAGTGCTTTTATTTAAATATGCGTTTAATCGATCAGTAAAATCGTAATTCTTCTAGTAAAAACGTCTATTTTTATAAGCATACGCAAGATTATCCGTATAAAATAGGTTATAAAGAAATCTCATGCTGGGCTGACTATTTTCCCCCGACTGTAGTCATATTGGCATGAAAATTGAACATAAAACCTTACAGGTGAAATAAGCCGAAGGAAAACAAAACATGAAGCTCGTAACTGCAATTGTAAAACCTTTTAAATTAGATGACGTGCGTGAAGCACTCTCTGAAAATGGTGTTCAAGGGATCACTGTCACTGAAGTTAAAGGCTTCGGTCGCCAGAAAGGTCACACTGAACTTTATCGTGGTGCTGAATATGTGGTTGATTTCTTACCAAAAGTAAAAATCGAAATCGCAATCAGTGATGAAATGGTCGATACCGTAATTGAATCAATTACTCGTGTTGCAAGCACAGGAAAAATTGGCGACGGTAAAATTTTTGTAAGCAATCTGGAACAAGTCATCCGTATCCGTACTGGTGAAACAGGTGCAGATGCCGTTTAAAAAATTGGCATGAAGTTTGCTGAGTAGCTAATAACTCAGAAAATCAGGTCGGGGGATACGAATGAAAAAAATGCTAATTGCACTCGGCTTGTCCAGTGCACTTTTAGGTGGTTCTGTTGCGTGGGCTGAAGAAAGCGCAACAGCACCTACAGAAGAAGTCACAGTAGTTGATACTGCAAATACAACAACGCTAAATACAACAGAAGCTGCAGTTCCAGTTGAAGCAGCGCCAGCACCTGCAGAACCAGCACCTACAGAAGAAGAACCTAAGCTCGATACAGGTGATACAGCATGGATTTTAGTGTCCACTGCACTTGTTTTACTCATGACAATTCCCGGTTTAGCATTATTTTACGGCGGTATGGTCCGTAAGAAAAATGTACTCAGCACCATGGCACACAGTTTTGTTGCGGCAGGTGTCGTGAGCTTAACGTGGGTGATTGTGGGTTATACCTTAGCATTTGGTGAAGGCAATGCCTTTATCGGTAGCTTAGACAAATTTATGTTGTCGGGTATCACTACAGAAGCGTTGACGGGTACGATTCCAGAGATTCTTTTTGTTATTTTCCAAATGACATTTGCCATCATTACCGTTGCCATTATTAGTGGTTCGATTGCAGAACGTATGAAATTCGGTGCTTTTGTTGCTTTTATCGCAATTTGGAGTGTCGTGGTTTATGCGCCAATTACTCACTGGGTATGGGGTGGTGGTTGGTTAGGTAACGACGGTGCGCTTGATTTTGCGGGTGGTACAGTTGTTCACATCAACTCAGGTGTTGCGGGTCTTGTTGCAGCGTACATGCTTGGTAAACGTATGGGGCTTGGCCGTGAATCTATGGCACCACATAATCTAACGTTAACCGTCATCGGTGCAAGCCTTGTATGGGTAGGTTGGTTCGGTTTCAACGGTGGTTCTGCACTAGGTGCAAATGGTTCAGCTGGTTATGCATTGGTGGTAACACAAGTTGCAGCAGCGGCAGCAGCAGTGGCATGGTTAATTACTGAAAAAGTGGTTCGTGGTAAAGCGTCTGTCTTGGGTGGTGCTTCTGGTGCAGTAGCAGGTCTTGTGGTGATTACACCTGCGGCAGGTTTCGTAACAGTTGGTGGTGCTTTAGCGATGGGTCTGATCGGTGGTGTGGTTTGCTTCTGGGGGATTACTGCGCTGAAACGTGCGTTGAAAGCGGATGACTCTTTGGATGCGTTTGGTCTACATGGTGTCGGTGGTATCGTGGGTGCGATCCTTACAGCATTCTTTGCCAGCGAATTCATCATGGGTGATAAAGCACCGAGCGACTTAATGCATCAATTATGGGTTCAAGTCGAAGGCGTACTAGCGACTATTGCTTACTCAGCAGTGATGACATTCATTATCTTGAAAGTGATTGATCTAGTGATTGGCATCCGTGTTGAAGCTGATGACGAACGTATGGGTCTAGACTTAAGTCAACATGGTGAACGTGTAGAATAATAAGATCACAGTAAATCAATATATTGTGTAAAACAGCCCGAAAGGGCTGTTTTTTTTCCATATCTAGCGTAAAGCTCTACAAATTTCAAAATTTTTGCTACACTCTAAATCCATTCGGATTTGTTCAATTTAACCGCTATGCATTGTCCATTTTGCAACGCTGAAGACAGTAAAGTGATTGACTCACGTCTTGCTGCTGAAGGCTGTCAGATACGCCGCCGCCGTGAATGTATTAGTTGCGGTGAACGTTTTACAACTTTTGAAAGCTATGAAGTGGTGATGCCGCGTGTCATCAAGTCTGATTCAAAGAGTGAACCTTTTGATGAAGCCAAGCTCCGCCGCTCGCTCATGCATGCCTTGCAAAAGCGTCCAGTAACGCAAGAGCAAATTGAAACGGTACTCAGTGATATTCAATTGCAAATTCGCCGTTTGGGTGAACGTGACGTGAAATCACGCACCATTGGTGAAATTGTCATGCAGTCTTTGTTTGCTTTAGATCATGTGGCTTATGTACGTTTTGCTTCTGTGTATCAAGACTTCCAAGATGTAGAAGCTTTTCGTCGTCAAATTGAACAAATGCAGCAGCGTGAGCACTAATGCACATCTGCTTCCATTTTTATCATGAGTGATTACATGTCTGAGTTAGATCAAGTGCCTTTGCAGCAGCATCAACAGTGGATGCGGCGTGCAATTGCATTGGCACAGCAGGGGCAATACAGCACTCGTCCCAATCCCAATGTGGGCTGTGTAATTGTCAAAGACGGTCAATTGGTTGGTGAAGGCTTTCATCCCAAAGCGGGTCAGCCGCATGCCGAAGTCTTTGCAATGCGTGATGCAGGTGAGGCCGCACGTGGCGCAACCGCTTATGTGACTTTAGAGCCTTGCGCACACTATGGACGTACGCCACCTTGTGCCAAAGGTTTGGTAGAAGCAGGTGTTGCTCAAGTCGTTGTAGCATGTCCCGATCCGAATCCATTGGTTGCGGGTAAAGGTGTACAAATCCTACGTGATGCTGGCATTGAAGTGATCACAGGTATTTGTGAAGCAGAAGCGCATCAATTGAACTTGGGCTTTTTAAAAGCCATGGCGACGGGCATGCCTTATGTCCGGCTCAAAGTCGCATCGAGCCTGGATGGGCGTACTGCCATGGCCTCGGGTGAGTCTAAATGGATTACCGGTGCAATGGCGCGACAAGATGTACAGCATTGGCGTGCGATATCAGGTGCTGTGATTACTGGGATGGAAACAGTATTAGCAGATGATTGCTTACTCAACGTACGTCAACTCGATGATGCTGTTGATATGCGAAGCGTGGTTCAGCCGAAACGTATCGTGCTAGATCGCCAAGGCCGCTTGCCATTAAGCGCAAAAATATTGCAGCAACCTGAAACCGTGATGGTCATGGGGCCATATCGTCAGGAACTTGCTGACTTGGGCGTGGTACAATTTGAAATTCAGCCTTTGGCCGATCTGTTAGCAGCATGCGTTCAACAGTTCCAAATTTATGATGTCCTTGTGGAAGCCGGTGCGACACTTTCGACCGCTTTCTTACAAGAACATTTGATCGATGAAATGATCAGTTATGTTGCACCGACCTTGTTGGGTCAGTCAGCACGTGCGATGTTTAATGCGGAATTTGACCGCATGGCAGAGCAGCTTCGATTTAAGCTGAAAGATGTCACTCAATTGGGTGATGACATTCGCTTAAGGTTAATCCCTTCTCAAGAGACGCTATGAATTCAGAGTCTACGGTTTATCACAAACGTCGTCATGCGGCTCGTACCACAGACGAATATCTTTTCCATCAGTTGGTTCCTTATTTGGGAAACAAACGCCGCCTATTACATCTGATTTTAGAAGCACTTGAGCAAACGGGAACCTTAAAACGCGAAGATGGTCGTGCGCCGATATTTGCTGACTTTTTTGCAGGTTCGGGTGTGGTGTCACGGTTGGCACGTCAAAACGGCTATCGTGTTATTGCCAATGACTGGGAACCCTACAGCCATGCCTTGAACAGCGCGATTCTCTCTTGCGTTGAAGCACCTGCGTTTAAAGAGTTGGGTGGCTATCAGAAAGCGATTGATTATCTGAACCGTTTGCCAGAAGTTAAAGGTTGGGTGACCCATAACTTGTGTCCACGTAATGATGAAATCTACGATCCTGCACGTGACCGTTTATTCTTTAAACGTCGTAACGGCATGCGCATCGATGCGATTCGTCAGCAAATTGCAACTTGGCAAGCTCAAGGCGCAATTGATGATGTGGAAATGAGTGCTTTGTTGGCACCGTTATTGTATTCAGCAAGTTTTGTCAGTAATACCAGCGGTGTATTTAAAAGCTTCCATCATGGTTGGGGCGGTAAAACCCAAGCAGCCTTAGATCGTATCGGTTCATTGTTATGGCTGACCCCAAGTCGTTTTTGTGAAATTGGTGATCCGAAAAAACCCGCCGCGGAAATGTGGTGTGTCGACGCACAGCATTTGGCCAATCAAATGAGCGGCTTTGAAGTAGATGTGGCTTATCTCGATCCACCATATAACCAACATGCTTATAGCAGTAACTACCATGTGTTGAATGCCTTAACGTTATGGGATCAGGTGGATTTACCAACGCCAGATACCAAAGGCTTTAAGAGCGGAATCGACCGTGCATGGCGTAAAGAACGTCCAAGTCCATATAATTCTTCGAAGCATGCGAAAGAAGCTTATGAAAAATTATTAGAAACCATCAATGCACGTTACATCCTGACGAGCTATTCAACCGATGGTAATATCAGCGCCACAGATTTGTTACAAGCCAATTTAAAACGTGGCAGAGTAAGCTTATTGACGCAAGATGTACCACGTTACCGCGTGAGTAAGCAGCGTCAGTCTGAACGTGCACGCGTACTAGAGTTTATTGTCATCACGGATACGCATGCCAAATCAGGTCCACCAATCCGTCAGTTGTTGAGTCAATTGCACCATTTTGCAGAATTAGGTGGTGTCGATACCTCTGGCGTGAGCACGCAACTTGATTTGTGGTAAAAATCATCGCCCCATATTTTTCAGGGATTGAACATGTTTACAGGCATTATTGAAAGTCTAGGTAAAGTTGAAAGCATTCAAAACGTGGGTGGCGATGTCCGCTTGCGTATCCAGACAGATTTAGACATGTCGGATGTGCATTTGGGAGATTCTATTGCCACCAATGGCATTTGCTTAACCGTGATTGACTTTGGTAGCAATTGGTATGCAGCTGATGTATCACGTGAAAGTTTAAATCGGACCACTTTGGAACACTGGAAAGCAGGGCAGGCAGTAAATGTGGAAAAAGCCATGTTGCCGACCACGCGTTTTGGTGGACATATTGTCAGTGGTCATGTCGATGCAGTGGGTGAAATCACTCAAGTTCGTTCAGATGCACGTTCAATTTATTTTGAAGTGACCGCACCGAAAGAAATTGCACGCTATTTAGCGGAAAAAGGCTCTGTGACCGTGGATGGTATTAGCCTGACGATTAACCATTTACGTGGCAATGTGCTGAGCTTAAATTTAATTCCGCATACGGCGGAACGAACCAATATCGGTACATGGAAGGCTGGGGCTAAAGTGAACTTGGAAGTAGATGTTTTAGCACGTTATATTGAGCGTTTATTGCTCGGCGATAAAGCCGCTGAGACCACAGCGCAATCAAAAATTAGCTTAGATTTTCTCGCTGAAAATGGCTTCTTGAAATAAGTTGATACCGAAGAAAACCAAACAGTCTGATTGAAAAATTAGACTGTTTTTTTATTTTTGGTGATAATGCGTCGCGGAATGACATATATGATGAATAATCAGACAGGTGATAATGATTGATTTCTTACTGAATCTGGAACAGTGGTTACCCATGTTATTGGAAAATTATGGTGTGTGGATTTATGCCATTTTATTTCTGGTGATATTTTCAGAAACGGGTTCAGTATTTATGTTCTTCCTGCCGGGAGACAGCCTTTTGCTTGCCATCGGCGCATTATGCTCAACGACGGAAGTGGTGCATTTACACACCATGGGGCTGATGTTATTTGTCGCATCGGTCTTGGGCTACTGCGTCAATTACTATACGGGCAGCGTGCTAGGCATTAAGTACTTTAATAAGCACACACGTTACTTTAAGCCCGAATATATGGTCAAAACCAATAAATATTTTATGAAGCATGGTGGTAAAACGATTTTAGTCGCACGCTTTGTACCCTTTGTACGTTCTTTTGCGCCTTTTGCTGCTGGATCTGCACGCATGAACCTTGGCACATTTATGTTTTATAATGTGCTAGGTGGTTTCATCTGGATTGGATTACTACTCGGTATCGGTTATTTCCTAGGACATACCGTTTCTGCAGTTGCAGATTTGGTCTAAGCCAAACTTAAACATAAAAAAAGCCCACAGTTGTGGGCTTTTTTTATGGAGTAGATGACAATTTAGTGTTTTGTAACGGTCACTACATCAAGGGTTTGAAAAATCGAGCTGTGGGGCGGTTGCTGAATGCTAAAACCACCTTTTTCTGATTCACGGCTGAGATAAACCGAAATACTGTGAAAGTCTGAATGACTCAGCCAAAGATCTTTGGCACGAATGTCCCATTGTTCTCCAGCAGATAGAGAGGATATTTTCTGGGTAATCTGGTGAATGATGTCCATATTGAATTCCCATCTGGATGCATGATTATATTTTTAGGATGCCTGAAGCATTGTATTTTGAGGGACAATGCTTCAGGCATATGAACATCATGTTGCAAATACATGTCAGTTTAATGACAGTGACCAGATTTCGATGGACGGCTTAAGATGCTTGGGACGATGTAGATTCTGTCGAAAAATTGGAGTTTTCTAAGATATAGTCAATTTCTTCTTGTGCAGCAGCTTTCAATTTTGCACGGAAATCACTGACGGCCATCTCGATTTGCGTTTCTGCCTCAAGTTCCAAACGCACGCGTACACTTTCAAGTTCTGACAACATTTGTCCTTCGCTGACCGATAAGCTTTGGCTTAATCCCGCTAAACCCGTTTCAGGGTTTTTATGATAGCGAGCGGCATAGTGTTGTACTTCACGATCAAGATTATGCTGCATCATGGTGAGCGCTTGCGTTTGTGCAGCAAAGCGTAACTCTTCGTCGCGTCTCAGTTGTTCTGCATAGGCTTGTTCAGCTTCACGTTTTTCTTCTAAGGCTTTTTCTAAAGCCAATTGTTTGCGAATACGAGCATCTTCAATCAGCTGTGCTTTCAAATCTTCATAAGCAGACTCAATTTTGTCAAAAGACACTTGCTGCTGTTGTTGGTCATTGACCAGCCATTGTTGAATGTCTGTACTGGGATTGAGTACATCGCAAACGCGACCAAGGTCATCAATAAAGGTCTGACGAATAGCTTCAGGTACTTTTAACCAGCGCTGTTTAAAGTCTGGACCGACATTCAATGCCATGGTGCATCTCCTTGCAAATAGGGTAAAACCAATATCACGTTAAAGTTTATGGGTCTGTGGTTGAACGCCCAAACGTCGATATTGTTTATATTTTTCACGCCCGATAATTTTAGCGGGTTCGTTATTTTCAATAATTTCGATAATGTGACTAAAACTCGCGAACTGTTCAAGT
The DNA here is from genome assembly GCF_013420465.1 of Acinetobacter sp. YH01005. Taxonomy (NCBI): domain Bacteria; kingdom Pseudomonadati; phylum Pseudomonadota; class Gammaproteobacteria; order Moraxellales; family Moraxellaceae; genus Acinetobacter; species Acinetobacter sp. YH01005. The sequence continues at coordinate 40,949 of NZ_VOYA01000007.1, forward strand.
GCTTGATCGTTAAAATTAAACACAATCCAGTCGGCTTGCTCAGGCAATTGGGCAGAAATACAGACCGTTGCCTCGGCTTGATCGATACCATGGGGAATGAAACCTGTGTGATCGAAACTCCACAGGCGTTCATCAAGTTGTTGCTGTAAGTCTGGGTCAGCACAATGTAGCCAAATACGTACAGGCTGACGCAGGATCTTACGGCATAAACGACAAGTGCTTTCGACTTGTCGTTCAGGACTTTTTTCAAATAAATAAAAGCTAACTTTAGCCATTCGCTTGAGCACGATTCGCTAAGAATTGCATTAATAATGGCACAGGACGACCTGTTGCGCCTTTATTTGCACCTGAGTTCCATGCAGTACCAGCAATGTCTAAATGCGCCCAACGATATTCACGCGTAAAGCGTTGAAGGAAACATGCAGCTGTTACAGAACCTGCTTTTGGACCACCAATGTTGGCAATATCTGCAAATGGAGAATCAAGTTGTTCTTGATAATCTTCAATTACGGGCATGCGCCATACGCGGTCAAAGCTATGTTGACCTGCAGCAGTCAATTCAGCCGCAAGTTCATCATCCGGAGTGAACATACCAGTAAGGACTGAACCCAATGCCACAACACATGCACCAGTGAGGGTTGCGATATCAATCACCAGTGCAGGGTTAAAGCGTTTTACATAGGTCAAGGTATCGCACAGCACCAAACGACCTTCGGCATCGGTATTTAAAATTTCAACGGTTTGACCGCTCATGGTCGTCACGATATCACCTGGGCGAGTGGCATGACCAGACGGCATGTTTTCTGCAGCAGCAATTGCGCCCACAACATGAATCGGTAATTTCGCTTCACATAACGCACGGATAGTACCCAATACCGAAGCAGAGCCGCACATATCGAATTTCATTTCGTCCATGCCTGCACCTGGTTTAAGTGAGATACCACCCGTATCAAAAGTCACACCTTTACCAACAAGCACCACTGGTGCTTCTTCACGGTTTGATAGGTATTCGATGGTAATAATACGGCCTGGACGGTCAGAACCTTTGCTCACAGCAAGGAAAGCACCCATACCGAGATCAGCCATTTGCTGTTCATCGAGTACAGTCACTTTGAGTTGATCAGGGAATTCAGCTGCAAGCGCTTGAGCTTGTTCGGCTAAATATTCAGGGAAGCAGATATTGCCCGGACGGTTACCTAGGTCACGAGTAAAACTTTGACCTGATTGCACTGCAGAAATTAATTCAAGCTGTGCAGTGGTTAATGGACTTTCAGCAGCGATTAAATGGATCTGCTCCAAAACAAATTCATTTTTCTTAGACTTGTATTCATCAAATGCATAAGCCGCTTGGGTCAGGCTAAGTGCAAATAAATAATGTTGTTCTTGTGGTAGGGCAGAGATATCGACACTGATCTGTTTGAATTTTTTTTGTGACGCTTTAATAATGGTTTGTGCAATTTTTGCAAATTTATTGACCTGTAATTCAGCAACTTTGCCGAGGCCTAAAAGAGCGCTATTGCGACAAGCGGCAATGTTCGCCACCAAAGGCAGGCTTTCATTGAGTGCTGCTTTAAATTGAGTTGCTTCAATTAAATTATCTAAATCATTGATTTGATATGAAGTAGCTGCATTTGTAACGTGCTCAGAATCTACTAATATCAACAAATATTGGCTGGACGCATTCGCTTGGAATGACGTATTAATAGAAAGTTTCATGTGCGGTATTTATGCCTTTTTAAATTTATAAACCATTAAACCATTGAAACATTTATATGAATAGAGTTTCAATGAGCAACAAGGGTATAGGTTTTATATTTTCTACATTCGGGTAAACTAACGCTAGTTTTTATTGGCCCTATTTTTGGAAGAATTAATTTGATTATTCGGCGTTATCTGGTCAAGCAAGTGGTGTCGACATCACTGGTTGTGATTGCCTTATTGACCTTGATCATGATGGGTGGTCGTTTGATCAAGTACTTTGGTGTGGCGGCGCAAGGTCGTTTAGATGCAAGTATTTTATTTAGCATTATTGGCTACCGTTTGCCTGAATTTTTAACCTTAATTCTTCCGCTCGGTTTCTTTATTGGTCTGATGTTGGTCTTTGGTCGTCTGTATGTCGATCATGAAATGGCTGTGCTCAATGGTAGTGGTGTCAGTCGAAATCAATTGTCACGTTTATTGGTGCCGATGACTGTGGTCTTTATGGCTGTTCAAGCATTTTTGATGCTGTGGGCTTCGCCTTGGGGCATCCGTCAGTTTGAAGCATTAACGACTTCGCAAGCGGTACGAACAGGCTTTGACTTGGTTCGACCAAAAGAGTTTATTTCCTCTGGGCCCTATACCATTTATGCAGGGGACTTGTCAGAAGACCGTAAAAACTTAAAAGATATTTTCTTTTATCAGCGTGCAGAAAAAGAGGGTAAGCCTGATGTCATTATTTTGGCAAAAGAAGCGACCCGCGTCGAAGTGCCCAATGATAATGCCAATGTGGTTGACTTAGTTGAAGGTCGCCGTTACGAAATCTATCCGGGACAACCACGCTATTCTCAAGCTGAATTCCAAAACTATCGTTTACGTTTAGAAAATGATAAAGAAGCAAAATTTGAAAGTACCGAAGTAGAAGCTTTGCCAACCTCGAAGTTATGGGATAACCGTCATGATCCTGTGGTTGCCAGTGAACTTGGTTGGCGAATTTTTGTGCCGTTCGCTATTTTGGTGGCGTTATTGCTTGCCACCGCTTTGTCTGAGGTAAGTCCTCGTCAAGGGCGTTACCTAAAACTGTTCCCAGCCTTACTTATTTTTGCCAGTTTAATCGTAGCTTTAATGGCGATCAAAACGCGAATCAGTAAAGATGAAATGGGCATCTGGGCTTATCCACTGGTCTTAGTGATTTACGGTATTGCAGCAGCATTGTTCTCGCGTAAACAAAAATTAGCGCCCAAAATTAAGAAACAAATTCAGCGAGTGAGGTCTTAAAATGTTGGCACGTCGTATAGTTGCAAAACATGTGACCAAAACTACTGCTTTAGCCATGCTTGGTTCGACCGCGGTATTGGCTGGCTTACAAGTGCTTTTTACTTATTTAGGTGAATTGGGCTCGCTGAAAGAAGGCTATAACGCATGGAATGCTTTGCAGTATGTGTTATGGAGTTCACCGAATTATTTATATGAAATTTTACCAATTTCAGCCTTGATTGGAGCGGTACTGGGTTTAGGGACTCTAGCTTCAAACAGTGAATTGATTGTGATGCGTTCGGTCGGCATCAGCCTTTGGCGGATTGTGGGCTGGGTGATTCGTTCGGCACTCATTTTGGTGGTTTTATCCTTTGCATTAAGCGAATGGGTCATTCCCTATACCAATGAACAAGCCAAAAGCGTCAAAAGTCACCGCACTGCGGCTGAACTGGGCGAAGTCAAAGGCTATTGGTCGCGTGAAGGTCAGCGCTTTATTTATATTGACTATGCCAATTCGCAAGGTCAAATTAAAGATGTTCAGGTTATTGATTTTGATGAAAAATATCGTTTGCGAGGCACTTTGGATGCGGAGCAAGGGAATTTTGTCAAAAATGGCTCTTGGTCGCTACAAAATTCAACCCAAGTCGATCTCTTAGCGACGGGTGATGCCGTGGCGAAGCAAAATGCTGAACAGCCGCTTTCATTGGCGTTGCAACCTAAATATGTGCATATGGTTACCATTGACCCTGAAGACCTATCACCGAGTCAATTGGTGAGCTTTATGAGCTATATGCATGAATATAGCCAAGTCCCGAAGACTTACCAATTGGCGTTTTGGCAAAAGTTTGGTTCACCCTTTGCTTTAATTGCCTTGGTGGTGATCGCGTGTTCTTTTATTTTTGGACCTTTACGTCAACAGTCGATGGGTTTCCGCTTAGTGATTGCCTTATTTGCTGGACTGGGCTTTTACTACTTACAAGATTTCTTAGGTTATGCAAGTTTGGTGTACGCACCATCGCCTGCATGGTTCGTCTTTATACCGATTATTTTGATGTTTGTAGCGGGTGGCTACCTGCTGCACCGCGCACGTTAAGTGCATGCAAGATTGAGTAAAACAATGTTGATGACCTAGATAAACCATGGTTGTCACATAGAGTCTTCACCGAAAATTCGGTAAGATAGTATGATTAATTTATAAACGAAAGAGTGTTCATTATGACGGATGCAACTGCTGGCAAAATCCCACACGTATTGGTAATTATGGATGGTGTGGGTCATCGCGAAGCGGTCGAGGACAATGCCTTTTTAGCAGCAAAACGACCAAACTTGACTGCAATGCAGGAAAAGCATCCGCATGGATTGATTTCAGGCTCTGGCGAAGACGTTGGTTTACCTGATGGTCAAATGGGTAACTCTGAAGTGGGTCACATGAACCTTGGTGCAGGACGTGTGCTGTATCAAGACTTTACTCGTATTACCAAAGATATTCGTACCGGTGCGTTCTTTGAACATGACGTTTTAGTCGATGCGGTCGAAAAAGCCAAAACAGCAAATCGTGCTGTACATATTATGGGCTTGTTGTCTGAAGGTGGTGTGCATTCACATGAAGATCACATTGCGGCGATGGCTGAATTGGCATTAAAACGCGGTGCAAAAGTTTATCTTCATGCATTCCTTGATGGTCGTGATACACCGCCAAAAAGTGCACAACCTTCGCTTGAAAAATTAGATGCACTGTTTGCTCAGTATCCGGGTCAAGGTCGTATTGCCACCATGATTGGTCGCTACTTTGCAATGGATCGTGACAACCGTTGGGATCGTGTTGAGCAAGCCTATCGTCTTTTAACTGAAGGTGAAGCAGTGCGTACAGCAGCGACCGCTGTTGAAGGTCTAGAGCAGGCTTATGCTGCTGAAGAATCAGATGAATTTGTGAAAGCGACGCGTATTGGTGATTTAGCACCGATTCAAGATGGTGATAGCGTTGTCTTTATGAACTTCCGTGCTGACCGTGCGCGTGAAATTACCAAAGCATTTGTGGAAAAAGATTTTGCAGGTTTTGAACGTAAAGTGGTTCCCGCTTTATCAAAATTTGTCATGTTGACACGTTACCAAGCAACAATTGATGCACCTGTGGCTTATATGCCAGAAGCGTTGCATAACTCGATTGGTGAATACCTGTCTAATTTGGGTAAAACACAACTTCGTATTGCTGAAACTGAAAAATATGCACACGTGACCTTCTTCTTCAGTGGTGGTCGTGAAGATGAATATCCGGGTGAAAAACGTATTTTGATTCCATCACCAAACGTTGCGACTTATGATTTAAAACCAGAAATGAGTGCTTATGAAGTCACTGATGAATTGGTTGCCGCAATTAATTCAGGTGAGTACGACTTACTGGTGGTGAACTATGCCAATGGTGATATGGTTGGTCATACTGGTGTATTTGATGCAGCAGTCAAAGCGGTTGAAGCCGTAGACACGTGCCTAGGTCGTGTATATGAAGCTGTGATGGCAAATAAAGGTCACATGCTAGTGACCGCCGATCATGGTAACGTAGAGCAAATGCAGGATTATCAAAGTGGTCAGGTGCATACTCAACATACCACTGAACTTGTGCCGTTTATCTATGTTGGTCCGACCAATGCAACAATTGCAGAAGGTGGTGTTTTGGCTGACGTAGCGCCGACACTTTTAACGCTTATGCACATTCCTGTACCAACAGAAATGCAAGGTCGTAACTTGATTACTCTTGAAGCTTAAAATGTAAGGAAGCATGAATGACTAAAGCACACTGGATGTCAGTTGTAAGCCTTACAGCCTTGCTGCTGTGTTCTAGTCATTCGACATGGGGAGCCGACAAAGCAAAGTCGGCTTTCGATGAATTTGATGGCAGCTATGAACAAAGTTATGCCGAAGTACCTGTCGAATCAATCCAACAATTTGTTCAGATCTATGGCATTGTCAAAGAAAATTATGTCGTTGAAAAAAATGACGATGCATTATTCCAACAAGCCATCAAAGGCATGGTCAGTGGTTTAGACCGCTATTCACGATATCTTTCACCTGAAGACTATAAGCAGCTTTTGCAATACACTGAAGGGGATATTGCGAGTGTCGATTTCAATTTGCGCTTTGATGTAGGTTTACAGCAATGGGTCATCACCAATTTAAAGCCTGATGCCGATTCAGCAAAGCTAGGTCTGAAAAATGGCGCGGCGGTGTTTAAAATTGATGATCAAGAACTCAAAAAACTTAATCAAGATCAAGTGCGACACCTGCTCACAGGCAGTATCGGATCGACGCTGAATCTACAGTTGATAACTGCAAGTCAACCGGTTAATTTGGTCAGAAACACTAAAGTTGAAACAGATATAGAATCTAAATTATTAAATAATCAGGTTTTAGTTTTACACGTAAAAGTTTTTCAACAAGATACAGCCAATGAAATTAAGCGTTTAATTGAAAGTCACGGTTCACGTGTCAAAGCTGTATTGTTTGATTTAAGAAATAACCCCGGTGGGTTATTGTCCGCAGCAGTGGAGTCTGCCGATTTATTTTTGAATCAGGGCATTATTGTGTCGACTCGAAGTCGATCTGAGGGTGACCAACAGTTTCAGGCTTTACCGAGTTTTGAATTTCAAAATATGAAAGTTGGTATTTTAATCAACAATCGTTCTGCTTCTGCCGCAGAGGTCTTTACCGCAGCATTAAAAGAGCATAAACGTGCATGGGTAGCGGGTGAGAAAAGTTATGGTAAAGGTGTGGTTCAAAAACTATTTCCATTGAGTAATGGTGCGGCTTTACAAATGACTGTGTCGCAATATCTGACACCGAATGGCAAAATGATTGAAGGAATTGGAGTGCAGCCAGACTATAACTATCCGCTGCAACATGATGCACGTGAAGATCACTATGTCGATCATGTTGCAGAGTTATTGCTGAATCAAAAATAAACAGCAATACGCTGGAAAACTTTTACTCTTCGTCTTCGGTATCTAAACCGAATTTTTTCAAACGATAGCGCAATGAACGGAATGACATGCCTAATTTTTTTGCGGCAAGGGTTCGGTTCCAGTGGGTGATGTTCAACGCATTCATGAGCACTTCTTTTTCGATATTTTCTAAAAAGAGCTCTAAGCCTTCTTCAGGTAGTTTGCGAGGGACCACACTCTGTTCGTTGCTGTTTGCAGCAAGCTGAGCGGATTCATTCGTTGTTGGAGCGGAATTGAACTGAGCACTTGGTTGTCTTAATGGCGCACTTTGCAGATGTTGAAGATCAATCTGATCATCATCGCAGAGGGTCATAGCGCGTTCGATAATATTGCGGAGTTCACGCACATTACCTGGATAATATTGGCTGAGCAGGAAACTCTTCGCACGTTCAGTTAGAGGCTTAGTAGCAATTTCCCATTCATGGCTAATTTTTTGAATAAAATGTTGAGCCAATAAGAGGATATCGTCGCCACGTTCACGTAAGGCAGGCAACACTAAATCCATCACATGGATGCGGAAGAATAAATCTTGGCGGAAGCGACCTTGTTGGACGAGTGCTTCTAAGTCCTGATGGCTGGCGCTGATCACACGGAAGTCGACATCAATTTCACAGTCTGAACCTACAGGACGAATACGTTTTTCCTGTACTGCGCGTAGCAATTTAACTTGCATGGCTAAAGGTAGTTCGGCAATTTCATCCAGAAATAAGCTACCGCCATGTGCAGATTGAATCAGACCTTGTTTGTCTTGGGTGGCACCACTAAAGCTGCCTTTTTTATGGCCAAAAAGTTCACTTTCCATTAACTCTGTGGGAATTGCCCCACAGTTAATGGCAATAAAGGGCCCTTCATTACGGTTGCTTAAACGGTGAACCAGATTGGCTACGACCTCTTTACCCGTACCAGATTCACCCGTAATAAAAACAGGTGCTTGTGAACGTGCAATTTTCTTTAAGGTTCGACGCAATTGCTGGATTGGAAGCGATTCACCAATCAACATTTTATGTTCTAAAGCATCTTGCGAAGTAATGTCTTCAGCCAATGGCTTATTCAGGGCTTTTTGTAGCAGTTGTTCAAGATGTTTGGGATTGATCGGTTTGCTGACAAAATCGAATGCTCCCGCCTTTAATGCGGCAATGGCAATGTCCATGTTGCCATAGGCTGTTAGCACAGCAACAGGAAGTGTAGGACAGTGTTCATTCATCCAATCTAAGAGCTGTAGACCATTACCATCGGGTAAGTTGAGATCGGTTAGGCAGGCATCGTAGCTATAGGTAGACAAGGCTTTTTTAGCTTCGTCGAGGCGATGTGCAACATGCGTTTTAACCCCCATCCTTGATAAAGACATCTGCATCAGCATACATAAGTCTTCTTCGTCATCAACTAACAATACCAGTGGTTGTGAATCCACAGTTTTCCCCTAAAAACAATTAAATAACAGCTTGTAAGCACTCAATCCTAAAGCAAGCTCCCTGTTTTTTTTCTACATAGGAAAGCTGTGCTTGATTCGCTTCACAGAAGCTATGAGCAAGATATAATCCTAAACCAGTTCCAGTAATTTCGGTACTAAAAAATGGTTGAAATAACTGTGCGCGGTTTTGTAAAGCAACCCCATGACCGAAATCTCGGACATCGATCTGGACTTTTTTCTGATCCGTACGCGCCACCACTTCGATATACGACATGTCCGGATTGTTATGGCGAATCGCATTACGAATCAGGTTGATTAAAATTTGTCTAAACTGTGCCTCATCAAAATCGATCAAGGTTTTGGCCTGTACATTGAGCCGAATGTTCTGTTGAATGTCTGCCAGATCTTCGTGCAGGAACAGCGGTAAAAATTGTTCTAAATTCAGACGAGTAGGGTGGGTTTCTTTATTACGCACCATATTTAGCGTGTCTTGAATAATTCGGTCAATCCGCACCGCTTGACGTGAAATCATATGATTCAACATGTGCTGTTGTTCGGTATCACTTTGCGGATATAAATCATTGGCATGCACAATCGCCGCTAAAGGATTACGAATTTCATGTGCAATACTGGCGGAGAGTTGCCCTAAAGCGGCTAATTTTAGTTGTTGCACTTGCTGATTGAGTTTTTGTGCATCTTGTAAAATCAGCAAGGTCAGCATTTGATGCGGCACAACGAGTTTTTGTACGAGTACCTGAATGTGGTATTGGCTTTGTTGGGATTCAAATTGGAATTTTTCACCGCTTTTTAAATCTTCAAATTTGAGTAATTCAAATAAATCGGGCTGCGTGGTATACAGTGGATATTGATCATGATGATAAAAATTTGGCATGCCGAGTAAATGGCAAGCAGCAGGATTACTCAGCACCACATGACAGTTTTCATCCAACACCAAATAGCCCGTATCAATCTGCTCCAAGATATAGCGGTTAATGTTTTGTAGTCGATGTAGCTCTAAGGATTGCGAAAAATTCAGATTTTCTAGTAACTGGAAACGTTTCACGGCAATTTGCGCACTGCCATACACCACACAAAATAAAAAAGCCAAAATCGCACTGTTGGTTAAATTTTTGAGTGAGGTAAATTCAAGAATTGAACCTAAAAACAGTTGATACACCACGCAAATCACAGCGATGAGGGTGATGACCAAAGCTTTTTGGGCATCTAATAACAGGGATGCTGCAAAAATCGTAATCACAAACAGCAAACTCAAATGTAAATTGGGTCCATCGATGGCTAAGGTCAGTAAGCTCAGCGAAATGACATCTACAATGAATAACAGTAGTAACTGGTTTGGGATCCGGACTTTGAAACGTCCAAGTGACATGAATTGAATGCTGGTAAACAGCAAATAAATCGTCAATACATATAGGTATAAACGTGGGTATTCATAATCTGAACTGAATTGAGTGTAGGTCAGTAAAAAGACCAGTAACAGACAGGCACTGATGATAAAGCGATAAGCACTGTACCAAAGGCCTAAATGATACTGGTTCAATTCACTATGAATTGAACGCTGTGTCATAAGTAACAGGATGTACGTTGTGTTAAGGTTTGATTAACCCGTAGCGAATCGCCAAGTGAGTTAGTTTGACATCACTATCAATATTCAGTTTTTCAAAAATGCGGTAACGGTAGGTATTCACCGTTTTAACGCTAACAAATAATTTATCGGAAATTTCTTGTGCACTAATACAATTGACCACCATCATGGCAACTTGCATTTCACGCTCAGACAGGGCGTCAAAAGGTGATTGTTGTGTATCAGACAAATATGAGCTAGCCAGTTGTTCCGCAATGTCTGCACTGAAATATTTGCCACCTTGCATCACTTTATTAATCGCACGGACCATTTCAGTAACTGGTGCACCTTTGGTGATATAGCCTTTGGCACCTGCTTTTAACAATAAAGACGGGTAGGGTTCTTCAGCAAGTCCACTGACTGCGAGGACTTTTGTATCTGGCGCTGTTTGAAGTAGGCGACGTGTGGTTTCTACACCTCCGATCCCCGGCATATTGACATCTAATAGAACGACATTTGGATGGTGTTGGCGAACAAGTGTAATCGCATCTTCACCCGATTCGGCTTGTCCAATGACTTGGACATCTGCATGGTCTTCGAGCATACGGCAAATACCAGTACGGACTAATTCATGGTCATCTACCACCAAAACTGTGATCACCTACACTCTCCCTCAAATCAAAATCTGTTTTTTTTGTTACATAAAGCAAAATAAGCTTGCAATGAAACGACAAAATTAGCAATCCTATTCTTATATGAAATGAAAAACTTCATACACAATGTGTGAGCAAAAAATGTTCGTAGTTGTGACCAATGTACGGCATATTGCTGGTCTTGCGCAAATGTTTAGTATCCTGAGTTGAGTGAGCAATGGTGAAAAAATTAAATAAATCCTTCATGCACGTTTTGGGCATGTCAATTTTATTCAGTATGAGCAGTTTCAGTTCTGCTGAAATTGTGATGAATAGTGCTGCAAATCAGCAGTCAAATATTAGCTGGTCATCTGAAGATGCAAACCAGTTACTCAACGGTGACGTGTCTTATAGCGCTGAAGAGCCATCTCCTCAAGGGTCAACGAAAGTGACTACTTCTGTACGTAGTACAGGCGGTGTGGTACAGACAGCACCATCGAAAACGGTCCGTATTATTGATACCAATCAATACGCAGGACAGCCCTCTGTAAATGCGCGTGCAGCACTGGTTATGGATGGTCAAACTGGTGAAGTGCTATATAGCAAAAATAGCAATACCGCTTTACCGATTGCATCAATTACCAAACTCATGACAGCAGTAGTGATTTCAGATGCCCGATTAAACATGTCTGAAAAGATTACCTTACAACAGTCTGATTTCTCATGTTCAGGCTGTAAAAGCTCAAGTTCAACGCTGCGTGCTGGCGACAGTATGAACCGCGCAGAAGCTTTGCTATTTGCTTTGATGAAATCTGAAAACCCAGCGGCTTCGGCATTAGCACGTACTTATCCAGGTGGTCGTTCTGCATTTATTTCAGCGATGAATGCGAAAGCACGCTCATTAGGGATGAACTCGACTCATTATATGGAATCGACTGGCTTGCACCCAGGCAATGTCGCTTCGGCACGTGACTTGGGGATTTTGGTGAATACCGCTTCGCAGTATGGTTTGATTCGTCAATTTTCAACCACACCAAGTTATGACTTTAATTTGGGCTACCGCGTGTTGAAATCAAACAATACTAATGCTTTAGTGCGTAATGGTGGTTGGAATATTAATATTTCAAAAACAGGATTTATTAATGAAGCAGGGCGCTGTGTTGTGATGCATACCACACTGAATAACCGTCCAGCGGTGGTGGTGTTATTGGGTGCGGATTCTTCAGTGGCACGAACCAATGATGCGACTCGTTTAATGAACTGGGCGAGCCAGTTACCAAAACGTATTTAACAAGATTTCAGATTTTTCATTCTTTCAGTATTTAGATTTACTCAACGTTTAAATGCTGAAGTGAATGCAAGATATAAAAAAAGCCCTGCAAGAGCAGGGCTTTTTTTTATTCAGTCAGCATATAAATTACATATTTGACAGAATTGAATCACGAACTTGATCCATAGTTGCATCAATCGACAACATTACGGCATCTTGGCATTGCTTGATGGCAGTGTCAGGATCTTTTAAACCGTTACCTGTTACAGTACATACGATCACAGAACCTTCAGCAATTTTACCTGCTTTGATGTCACGAATCGCGCCACCGATAGAAGCTGCAGAAGCAGGTTCTACGAATACACCTTCGTACATAGATAGTAGACGCTGTGCTTCTAAGATTTCAGCATCTTGCAGTTCGTCAAACCAACCTTCTGAGTCGCGGACTACGGCTTTAGCATGGTTCCAGCTTTGTGGATTACCAATACGGATCGCAGTTGCTACAGTTTCAGGGTTTTCTACAGGTGCGCCGCGTAGGAATGGTGCCGCGCCAGCAGCTTGGTAACCCACCATTGTTGGTAGACCCGCAGGTTTTGGACCTGTGAATTGATCAGTTTCAGGATCATAAACTACTTGTACAAATTCTTCTTTAGGCTGATTCGCCACAGCTTCGGTATAACCCATCCAATGTGCTGTGATGTTACCCGCATTACCTACAGGTAGGCAGTGGTAGTCTGGTGCACGACCTAACTCATCCACGATTTCGTAAGCAATGGTTTTTTGACCTTGCAGACGGTATGGGTTGATTGAGTTTACAATCGTAACTGGTGCTTGATCCGCAACTTCTTTTACAAGACGCATACCGTCATCGAAGTTACCGTGGATTTGCATCGTTACCGCGCCATACATCATCGCTTGTGCCATTTTACCCATGGCAATTTTGCCTTCTGGGATTAACACGAATGCTTTAATACCCGCACGTGCAGCATACGCCGCTGCGGCAGCAGATGTATTACCTGTAGAGGCACAAATAATCGCTTTTGAGCCTGCTTCCACTGCTTTTGTTACGGCCATGGTCATACCACGGTCTTTAAATGAACCAGTCGGGTTTAAGCCCTCGTACTTCACATAAATTTCAACATTTTTGCCAATAATGCGTGGAATGTTCTCAAGCTTAATCAGTGGCGTATTACCTTCGCCCAAAGAAATTGCGCGAGTAGTTGCAGATACGGGTAAACGGTCGCGATAGCGGTCAACTAAACCAGTATAACGATTGGCATTAGACATGATGATGTTCCAATTGTGTGTAGAGCTTGGCGAGAGGAACTGAAATATTCCCCTCGACCCGATTAATTATCAAGCGATTCTAAACGAATTCGTACAATTTCGCCATGAATGACAGGCAATGCTTGAATTTGTTGAAGGGCTTCATCCATTTTAGATTCTTTGACTGGATCAGTCAGAATCACGATAGGAATAAGGTCTTTTAAGCGCGGCTGTTGCATGATCGCATCGATGCTGATTCCTGCACGGCTTAAAATCGTAGTGACATCAGCAAGAACGCCAGTTTGATCTTCGGCATTAATACGGATGTAGTATCCTGTGGTCATTTCTTCACGTGGAAGAATTGGTAAATCGGTCAGTGCTTCAAAAGCAAGCTGTGGAATTGTACCAGCGCCATCTTCGGTATATGAGATGTCACGGACAATATCGACAACGTCAGCAACCACCGCTGATGCTGTCGGGCCTGCACCTGCGCCTGCGCCATAGTAAAGCGTTGGACCAACAGCATTGGCTTGAACCAATACAGCATTTTTAACGCCATTTACATTGGCAATCAGTTGGTCTTCAGGGATCAGCGTTGGATGAACACGAAGCTCAATACCCGTTGCAGCACGACGTGCAATACCTAAATGTTTAATACGGAAACCAAGGTCTTCTGCATATTTGACATCTTGCGCAGTGACTTTGCTGATGCCTTCAGTGAAGACTTTGTTAAACTGGAGTGGGATACCAAAAGCAATAGAAGCCAGCAATGTTAACTTGTGCGCTGCATCGATTCCTTCGACGTCGAAAGTTGGATCTGCTTCGGCATAACCGAGTTCTTGCGCTTCTTTGAGAACGTCTGCAAAGGCACGACCTTTTTCACGCATTTCAGTCAGGATAAAGTTACCTGTACCGTTAATAATACCTGCAAGCCAGTCAATTTTATTGGCTGCCAAACCTTCACGGAGGACTTTAATAATTGGGATACCGCCTGCGACAGCTGCTTCATAAGCAATCTGAACGTGATGATCATCGGCCAATTTAAATAATTCATTGCCGTGTTCAGCTAATAAAGCTTTGTTGGCTGTAACCACTTGTTTGCCATGAACGATTGCTTCACGAATTACTTCATACGCAGGGTGAATGCCGCCCATAACTTCAACCACAACGTCTACATCGGGTTGACGGACGATATCTAATAAATCAGCACTTTGCTTCACTGAAGCAGGTAGTTCTAAATCAGGACGAGGGCGACGCGTACCCACATGGGTAATTTCAATTTCACGACCGGTGCGACGTTTAATCTCAGCAGCATTTTCTTTTAGTAGTTTAAGGGCACCACCACCCACAGTACCAAGACCGAGGATTGCCAGACGAACTGGTTTCACGTCACACTCCATTTATTTCATCATTGCTTTAAGTGAGTTTAGATCATAGCTAAAAAAACGTTCGGACTCTAGGGTAGAAATCACTTTATTCCCACCCATAAAAAACATTCATTTAGCCTATAAAAATTAGTTATTTAAGCGCACTTTCAAGTTCGGAAGCCGACATGTAAGCACCGATGTGTTTGCCTTCTGCGTTATAGATCGCTGGCGTACCATTCACACCAATATTTAGACCCATTTCATACATGCTGCGCACTGGGTTTTTACATGATGCTGGCTCGATTTGCTCACCGGCAATGGCTTTATCAAATGCGGCACGACGGTCTTTGCTACACCAGATAGTTTCCATCATTGGCATGTGTTGTTCACCACGTGGCCAAGCGATGTAACGGACTTCAATGCCACGGGCATTAATATCATCCATTTGTTCATGTAACTTATGGCAATAAGGACAGCTGACATCGGTAAACACATAAACCACGTGTTTGGTTTTACCTTTGGCTTTATAGATTAGTAAGTCTTCGGTTTTTAATTGATCAAATAGTTTTTTGTTGGCGTCTGCTTGTAGCGTATCGCCTACATTAAAGAGTTGTTTTTCACCCAAACGAACCACGTCGCCTTGGAAAATGTATTTACCATCAGCTGTAGCATAGACTGCAGGCATGCCTTCAAAACTCACCCAAAACAAATTAGGAACTTCAGTCGCTTTCACCCCAGTGACTTTGGCATTGATATTGGCTTTTTGCAAATTGGATTGCAAAGTATCAATTAAACGCTGCTGAGCATTACGTTCAGATAAATTCGAAGCTTCACCAGTTGCAGGTGTACTTGCCGTTAATGTCGCGTCTTTCTTTTCGTCATTATTTGAATTAGAACAAGCCACTAACGCCATACTGGCAACAAGTGTCGATGCGAGAAAAATTTTTGAACGGGTAAATAACATAAACAACCCTTTTCTTTTAGCTTTATCAAACAGGTGAGTAAGCATAGCAAAAAATATCGGGCACGATAGAACTTCTTGGTCTGATATTTCCTGCCGTTAAGCTCTTGGATGATAGTCTGCATGTAATTTTTGCATACGAACTTGCGCGACATGGGTATAAATTTGCGTGGTAGACAAGTCACTGTGGCCGAGCAGCATCTGCACGACACGTAAGTCGGCACCGTGGTTGAGCAAATGCGTGGCAAAGGCATGACGCAAGGTATGTGGTGATAATTCGGCTTGAATACCTGCAATGAGCGCATAGCGTTTAATCGCGTACCAAAAGTTTTGGCGACTCATCATTCCACCGAGTTGAGTGAGAAATAAAGCATCGGTTGCGCTTTTGTATAAGACGGGACGTGCTTCAGCTAAATATTTCTCGATCCATTCCACCGCCATTTGACCTAAAGGAACTAAGCGCTCTTTATTGCCTTTACCGGTAATCCGTAAATAGCCTTGTTTCAGATTGATCAGTTCTAATCTTAAATTTAATAACTCAGAGACACGTAAACCACAGGCATACAGCACTTCGAGCATGGCACGATCACGTAGACCCAATGCGGTGTTGAGGTCTGGGGCATTAATCAGGGCTTCAACATCTGCTTCAGATAAATCCTTTGGTAGGGCACGACCCAATTTGGGTGTTTTGTGGATTGCAACTGGATTGTCGCTGCGTATTTTTTGTTCGCGTAAGAACTTGAAAAATGAACGCAGTGCAGAAAGTGAGCGGGCGATCGAGCGTGGACTTTTTCCTTGTTTAGTCAGGCTGAGCAAGACATCTGAAATGTCGTCACTGCTCCAATCAGTCATGACATGCGTATGACACTCACTGCATTGAATTAAATCAGATAAATATGCATTTCGAGTGTGTGGACTGACGGTTTGAGCTATTAAATCATCACGATATCCGTGTAAAAAACTGAGTGTTTCTGGAATTTGGACTGGGGTCGGGATTCGTGGTTTTTTATTTAACATGTGCCGCTCATTTTTGAAATTAAACCAAGAAATCACAATGGTTTAATGCAATGTAATTTAAAAAAATAGTCGTGTCGATGCTAGATTGTTAAATGAGAATTGAAATCGAATCCGATTTGTTAATTATTCTCATTTGTTTGTATAATGTTCAAAATTTTTTAGGGTTAGTTGCGTGCGATTATCTGATTTGAAAGTGAAACAAAGCGCAGTCATTCATAAGGTACATCGTAACCAGAATGGCAACAATGCTCCGGCTGATTTAGTCGCTAGCCGTTTAGAGACTTTGGGTTTTGTTCCCGGAACAAAAGTACAGGTGATTACCAAAGGTATTTTTGGTGGTGACCCGATTTTAATTCAAGTTGGGTTTACTCGTTTCGCACTGCGAAAAATAGAAGCTGAAAAAGTGGAAATAGCAATGGAAGGGGCATCAGCATGAGTGATGCGTTACGTATTGCCCTCGTTGGTAATCCAAACTGTGGTAAAACTTCATTATTCAATCATTTAACGGGTACACGTCAGAAAGTTGCGAACTATGCTGGGGTAACGGTTGAGCGTAAAGTTGGTCAATTTACGTTGCCATCGGGTAAATCTGTTCGAGTTTTGGATTTGCCGGGGACGTATAGCCTAGAAGCGACGAGTCCTGATGAAGCCATTACGCGTGATGTCGTGCAAGGTAAAATTGCAGAAGAAGGGCATCAAGATGTCTTTTTATGTGTAGTTGATGCGACAAACTTAAAATTGCACCTCGGTTTGGTCATGGAAATGATCGATTTGGGTCGTCCAATTTTACTTGTCCTCAACATGATGGATGAAGCACGTCGTCGTGGCATGCAAATCAATACCCAAAAGCTGTCTCAGCGTTTGGGTGTGCCTGTCGTAGAAACCGTTGCTGTACGTAATGCGGGTATTGAAAACTTAATGGGTGCTTTGGATGCTGAAGGTTTCAGAAAACCAGATGCATCATTAAGTGATACCAATCTTTCTGGGACTAACCACGAAAAAATTGAACAAATTTTAAAAGACGTAGTGGTGTTTGTTGATCATGAAGATAAACGCTCAGACTTCCTCGATAAAATTTTTTTACATCCAGTCTTTGGTTTAATTACCTTAGCGGTGATGATGTTTATTATCTTCCAAGCGGTGTTTGCGTGGGCTGCGCCGTTTATGGAAGGTATTGAATGGGTGCAGGATTGGGTTGGTGAAGCCGCAGGTGGCATGATTTCCAATCCATTACTACAGAGCTTGGTTGTTAAAGGGATTATTGAAGGTGCGGGTGGCGTAATTGTCTTCCTCCCACAAATTATTATCTTATTCTTCTTTATTTTGGTTTTAGAAGAATCAGGTTATTTACCACGTGCAGCATTCTTGCTAGATAAGCTGATGTTTAAAGCCGGACTGAGTGGTCGTGCTTTTATTCCTTTGCTGTCGAGCTTTGCCTGTGCTGTACCGGGCATCATGGCAACTCGGAGTATTCAAGACCCCCGAGATCGTCTGGTCACGATTTTAGTTGCGCCATTGATGACCTGTTCGGCACGTTTACCGGTTTATGCCTTGCTGATCTCAGCATTTATTCCACAGCAAATGGTCTGGGGCGTCTTTAACTTACAAGGCTTGGTGCTATTTGCATTATATGCAGCAGGGATTGTGAGTGCCTTAATTGTGGCAACAGTGCTGAAATTCTTCCAAAAAGATAAATCACAGCATGCCTTATTGATGGAACTTCCAAGCTACCGTTTCCCAGATATTAAGAGTGTTTGGATTGGTTTACTGGACCGTGCCAAGATCTTCTTGAAACGTGTTGGTGGCATCATCTTCGCTTTATCGATTTTGTTATGGTTCTTGTGTACCTTCCCGCAACCGCCAGAAGGCGCAACCTTGCCGGATATTGATTATTCATTGGCAGGTATGCTTGGGCATGTATTACAACCGATTTTTGCACCATTAGGTTTTAATTGGCAGATCTGTATTGCCTTAATTCCAGCGATGGCTGCACGTGAAGTTGTTGTAGCGGCATTGGGTACGGTGTATGCCTTGTCTGCAACAGACGACGATGCCATGTCTCAAGGTCTGGCAAATTTAATTAGTAGTGATGGGTCATTGGGTTGGTCATTGGCAACCGGTTTATCATTATTGGTGTGGTTTATTTATGCGCCACATTGCTTGGCGACACTGGCAACAGTTAAACGTGAAACTGGCTCCTTGAAAACGGTGAGTTTCATGACCATCTATTTATTTGGTTTGGCTTATCTAATGGCATTCATCACGTATCAAATTGCAACACGCTATTTTGGATCGTGAATTGTGAATGGCAAAAGCTGAACAAAGGAGAGAGACATGCTTGAATCAATAATTATTGCGGTATTGGTGATTTGGAGTGCTGTCGTGGTGTTTAAGAAGGTATTCCCAAAAACATCGAACTCAGTCTTCACAACTTTATCTGAGCATTGTGTAAACCGTGGTTGGAACAGTCTAGCCAAATGGTTAAAGCCAAAAATGGCCGCAGGCTGTGCAGGCGGTTGTGGATGTTCAGCTTCGGATAATCCATCTGTAAAAAAAGCTGAAGTACAAGCGGTGAAATGGAAATAAGCTCACCGCCAGTTGCTTGAAGAAACCGCCCGGTACGGGCGGTTTTTTTACGAGCGGACACAAAAAAACTGCGAGAAAGTGAAAACATAAAAAGCATTCAAAACAGCAAAGTGCTAACATTTTGTCAGATTTAAAAACCGACCAAAAAATGGGGCGAAAATGTTAATACAGCGTGGTGGATTGAAGGTTGTTGCCGGATTAGGGATTTCTGGTGTTTCCGCAGTGAATTTCTTACATAGCCATGGCTACCGCGTTGCAGTCACCGATTCACGAGCAGTCCCACCGGGTCATGATCAAATTCCAAGTGATGTACAAACCAGTTTCGGTCAGTTGGACCAAGATTTATTACTCCAAGCAGAAGAAATTATTATCAGCCCGGGGCTAGATCCAAAATTACCGCAAATTCAGGCGGCCATTGCAGCCAACATTCCTGTGGTTTCAGAAATTCAAATTTTACGTCGTGCGACAGATAAGCCGATTGTCGCAATTACAGGTTCGAATGCGAAAAGTACCGTAACGACTTTATTTGGTCTTATGGCAGCAGATGCAGGAAAAAAAGTGGCAGTGGGTGGCAACTTAGGGCGTCCAGCTTTGGATCTCACCAAAGATGATCCAGAGCTTTATGTTTTAGAGCTTTCAAGTTTTCAATTAGAAACCACGTCGAACTTGGCCGCAGAAGTGGCTGTTGTGTTGAACATGAGTGAAGACCATTTGGACCGTCATGGCGATATGATGGGCTATCACACTGCGAAGCATCGTATTTTCCAAGCGGTGAAAAAAGTCGTGTATAACCGTGATGACTCATTAACACGTCCATTGGTTCCAGATATTACTCCAATGCAAAGCTTTGGCCTAAATGCACCAGATATGAATCAGTTCGGTATTTTACGTGATACTGATGGCACAATTTGGTTGGCACGTGGTCGTGAGCGGTTACTGAAAAGTACAGACATGTATATTCAAGGGACTCATAATGTGGCAAACGCCTTGGCATGTTTAGCTTTGGGTGAAGCGATTGGTTTGCCACTAGAGGGCATGTTGGAAACTTTGAAAACCTTTAAAGGTTTAGAGCACCGCTGTGAATTTGTTAAAGAAGTGCATGGTGTTCGTTATTATAACGACTCTAAAGGTACCAATATTGGTGCGACTTTAGCTGCGATTGATGGCCTAGGTGCTGCGATTGAAGCCAAAGGCGGTAAAGTGGCGATTATTTTAGGTGGTCAAGGCAAAGGGCAGGACTTTACTGCACTGCGTGATTCACTTTCAAAATATGCCAAAGTTGCGGTATTGATTGGTGAAGATCGTCCAATTATTGAAAAAGCGATTGAAGGGACAACCACGCTGATTCATGCTGAAAGTTTGAAACAAGCGGTTGAGCTGTGCCAACAAAATGCGGTAGCCAATGATGTGGTGTTATTGTCTCCAGCGTGCGCAAGTTTTGATATGTTTAAAGGCTACAGTGAGCGTGGACACCAATTTGTTGATTGTGTGAATGCACTCGTTTAAAAGAACGATAAGGAAAGTTGTATGGCTGGGTTGGCTCAGACGACCATAAATAGAATAAATGAAGTTGTAGAGCGTTGGATTCCTCGGTTACCTGCCGAGGTCAACGTGCGCAATGTTCTGGTGTTCTGTGTTTTGGCATTGTTGTGTATTGGTTCGATCATGGTGGCATCTGCATCGATGCCTTATGCAGAACGCATGCATGAAAATGCCTTTCATTACATTTCACGACACGGTATTTCGATTGCCGCCGCCGCCGCCGCCGCCTATATCGCCTATAAAGTGCCGTTAAATGTCTGGTTTAACAACACCTTCTTTTTATGGATTATCACGATTATCTTACTGGCTGCTGTATTGGCTGTCGGGACAGAGGTCAATGGTTCTAAACGTTGGATTCGGATCGCTGGTTTCACCTTACAGGCTTCGGAAGTTGCCAAAGTCATGATGGCGATATTTACCGCGGACTATGTGGTACGGCGTGCCGAAGAAGTCCGCAATAACATCAAGGGCTTGGTACGATTGGCAGTGATTATGGCTGCAACTGTCGGTTTAGTCATGGCAGAGCCAGATTTAGGGGCGACGGTGGTGATTGCCTTAACTATGCTAGGGGTATTCTTCCTCGCAGGTGCACCGTTGATTCAGTTTGCAATTGCCTTTGGTGCGATCATCATGGCCTTTGTGTTCTTGATTTTATTTGAACCTTATCGTTTAGAACGTTTGATGTCGTTCTCAAATCCATGGAATGATCCATTAGGCGCAGGCTACCAGTTGTCCAATGCATTAATGGCTTTTGGTCGCGGTGAATGGTTTGGTGTCGGCTTGGGTCATAGTATTCAAAAAATGTCGTATTTACCTGAGGCACATACCGACTTCATGTTGGCGGTTTTGGGTGAAGAATTTGGCTTCTTTGGGATTTTGACCGTATTGACGCTGTCATTTGTGATGTTGGTCTGCTGTATTCGCATTGGTCATCGTGCTTTACGTCATCAATACTTACGTGCAGGCTACTTAGCTTATGGCATCAGTATTATCTTCTTGCTGCAAATTTTGGTGAATGCCGGCATGAACATGGGCATGCTTCCAACCAAGGGTTTGACCTTACCGTTTATTAGTTATGGGGGGTCTTCTCTGATTATCTGTGCGGTTATGGTGAGTCTGATCTTAAAGATCGATGCGACGACCAAAGAAGTGAACCCAAGTAAAGAAGAATCAAGCTTCTAAATTCGTATCTCGTTGCGGATCGGGAGATGCATGGTGGAGTACACTGGCCGGCATCTCCGTTCCACAATGGAGACATTTGACCAAGCTCGCCTTGGCTTTAGACAGTGGAATCAATGGAATAAAAAATAAAGAAAAATAATTACGTTGCTGTTTCAACTCATACTGAGTTCTGCTGCGGCAGACAGGGCAAGTAAATTGGCTCTTTTCAATGACTTTGGTTTTCGGACCAACTCCAAAAATAAAAAACATTAGTCTCTCCAATGGTCGATTGATCACTTTATTAAAGCATAATTCAATTGAATATCGAGTGATTGGCTCAGATAGGGATGTGGGTTTATTGATAGATTTGAGGCAATGCTGTGCCATGGGGAATTTGTTGAATATCCCACTGCGCAATCGCCTGTTGTAGCATAATGCGCGGCGTGTCTAAGTCGACTGGCGGTTGATGTAGGGCCTGCAATGCTTGTTGCAATAAAGGTGCTGCTTGGTTTAAATCAAGAGCTTGAGCCATATTCTGTTTTGACAGTTTTTGTCCCTGATTATTCATTGCCAATGGCAAGTGCATGTATTCAAGGCGTGGATAACCCAAAACCTGTCCGAGCCAAATTTGACGTTCGGTATTGTCCAAAAGATCAGCTCCACGTACGACATGGGTCATCCCTTGTAGGTAGTCATCCACCACGACAGCAAGTTGATAATTGATAATGCCATCACGGCGTTTTAAGACGAAGTCGCCCAAATCTTGTTGCAGATTGGAGCAATGCGTCCCTTGTAAGCGGTCGGTAAAACAAATGTTCTGTGCATCGACTTTGATCCGAATGGCCTGATCCTGAAGGGGAAGGCCTAGATTGCGACATGTGCCTTGATAGATATGATTCGAACCAAGCATTTTTCGGGTGCATTGACAGGCATAGACCAAGCCTTGTGCATGCAAATGCGCAATGACTTGCTCATAGATTTCAAGGCGGTCTTTTTGGAAAATGATCTCGGTATCTGGTTCGAATTGAAATGCATCAATACAACGTAAGATATGTTCTTCGCTACCGGGAAATATACGTGGAATGTCGGTATCTTCGATACGAACCACCCATTGCCCTTGATGGGCACGGGCATCGCAGTAGCTTGCAACTGCTGTAATTAAAGAGCCAAAATGCAAAGGGCCGGTTGGCGATGGCGCAAACCGACCCACGTAATGCTCTGCAGCTTTCCCTCCCTTTTTTAAAGGTAGGGCTAGAGAGGAATTACTCAACACAGAATTAACCGTTATTTTGCTTCTCTTTGATCTCTGCAAGTGTTTTGCAGTCGATACATAAAGTCGCTGTTGGACGTGCTTCTAGGCGACGTAAACCAATTTCGATACCACACGTTTCACAGAAACCGTAGTCATCATTTTTGATCGCTTCAATTGATTGTTCAATTTTACGGATCAGTTTACGTTCACGGTCACGTGTACGAAGTTCAATCGCAAATTCTTCTTCTTGCGTTGCACGGTCGTTCACATCTGGAAGCGCAGTATTTTCGTCTTGCATGGTATTCAAAGTACGGTCTACTTCTGACATTAACTCAGCTTTCCACGCCAATAAGATGTGGCGGAAATGCTCAAGTTGCCCTTCAGACATGTATTCTTCATTCTTTTTAGGCTGATAAGGTTCAATACCAAATAAGCTTGCAGTAGAACCACCTTCAGTCGCCTTTGGCTTTGATTTGCGCACGCGTTTGGTAGACTTTTCGTCTACTACATCAGTTTGTTCGTCTAAGACTTGATTTTGGTTGTCATTCGCCATATAGGGCATTCCTCATCATATGCATATATCTATACGCAAAAAATATGGTGATATGCAAGTTTTTTATCCACCCAACACAGAGTTTCCTTCTGTGGGGGTCGTCATCATATAGACTTTTTCTGCTTATTGATAGTCTTTGATGTTTGGATTCTAACTATCACTTTTCCTTTAGAAGGCATAAAGTAAAGCAAAAAAATCAAATTGAAAAGTTAATAACCTGAAATTTCAACATTAATTTGAGGTTGTTTCAATTTGACCCGAACAACTTCTGTTTTAAATTCACCATTATCATTCAGATAGAGTGCACGATACCCCGGTAAAGCTTCATCTAAGGCAAAATTTTCACTATGCGGTTTGAACTGAACACTGGTCGAAGGTGTCGATAAAAACTGAATATTGTGCCATTGATTAGATGAGTCTTGATGCACGTGTCCGCATAGTACAATTTTGACATTGTCATGGCGTGAAAGCACATCCATCAGATGTTCAGCATTTTTTAATTTGTGCTGATCTATCCAATGCGATTGCATGGCAAAAGGGTGGTGGTGGCATGCCACAATGATGTGTTGCTGTGGGTGTGTTGTGAGCAACTGGTCTAATTGTTCCAACTGCTGTTGTGATACCCAACCATCCACTTTTCCCTTGACCGCACTGTTCAGTAAAATCAGACACCAGTTGCCTAATTCGATGCAGTGTGCCCGATCTTGCTGTTGATGAAATGGGAAGCAAGATGCTTCGTCATGGTTACCCGGAATCTGATAAAATGGAAACGGCTGCTGTTGCATATATTCGCGATAACGCGCATAGGTGCGCTCTACCGGCACTTGTGCAAGATCGCCAGTATGGACAAGCGTATCGATGTGATGATGGTTCAACTGAATTTGTTGAATCACATCGTGAAAACTCTGCTCTGGATTCATGCGGACAAACTCAAGATCTTCCTGATCCATTAAATGTGTGTCCGAGATCTGGATCAGTGTCCAGTCGTATTGTGGTGTGTCCCTTAAAGTCATGTCCTTCCCCTTAGACATTCCTTGTAGTATGTATTTGTTGTTGTAACCATTGCAAGGCCATAATGACAGGTGCGTTTTTTAGCCGACCATTGGTTAATAATTCAGGAATATCAGCATAATCTAAGATATGCAATTGAATATTTTCTCCTTCATCAGGCATACCAAAGACTCCACCATGTTCAGGCAGTTCAGCTTCAGCACTATATAGGTGGAATAATTCCGCGCAGGCACCCGCAGAGGGATAAAAACTAAATAAATGCTGTAGCGCATCTAATTCACAGCCTGATTCTTCCAAACTTTCACGGCGGATACAGCTTTCAGCAGATTCATCACCATCGAGCACGCCGGCAATGATCTCAAGTTGCCAAGGTGAAGTTTCATCATCAATCGCCCCAATGCGGAATTGTTCAATTAATGCAAATTTTTGTTGTTGATGACTATAGATCAGCACACCTGCTGCTTCAGGACGATGAATCAATTCACGCTGAATGGTTGGAATCATGCTGTCTTGATGGAATAAGCGGTGTCGAAGCTGAACTTTTTCAACTTGAATAAAGCCTTTATAAAGATGTTCACGCCCTTCAATGCTGTAATCTTTTTTGTTATATGTGGCCTGTTTAATAATATTCATAAGCGCTAATTAGGATGAAATCTTCCATTTCATCCTAACCGAGATTTTGTTGAATACAAAAGATTTTTTTTAAGCTTTACACTTTGTGGTACAACTTTTGACCATGTTCATGATAGGCCGCTTTCATGCTCTGTAAACCTGTTTCAATTTCAGGATTAGATTCTGAAGAAAGCTGCATATCTTGCTGATTTTTTGCATAATCTCTCACATTTTGTGTGATTTTCATCGAGCAAAATTTAGGTCCACACATGGAACAAAAATGGGCCGATTTATGTGCTTCTTTCGGCATGGTTTCATCATGCATGCTGCGCGCTGTATCAGGGTCTAAGCTCAGATTAAATTGGTCTTCCCAGCGGAATTCAAAGCGTGCTTTGGATAATGCATTATCACGAGCCTGCGCACCGGGATGACCTTTGGCAAGGTCTGCGGCATGGGCTGCAATTTTGTAGGTGATAATGCCATCTTTGACGTCTTTTTTATCTGGTAGACCAAGGTGCTCTTTCGGGGTCACATAACACAGCATCGCGGTGCCGTACCAACCAATCATTGCTGCACCTATCGCAGAGGTAATGTGGTCATAGCCCGGGGCAATATCGGTTGTGAGTGGTCCAAGGGTATAGAAAGGCGCTTCTTTGCAAACCTCGAGTTGTAGATCCATATTTTCTTTGATCATGTGCATTGGTACATGGCCTGGGCCTTCAATCATGACTTGTACATCATGCTCCCATGCCCGGTGAGTCAATTCACCTAAGGTGCGTAATTCACTAAATTGGGCTTCATCGTTGGCATCTTGAATACATCCCGGACGTAAACCATCACCTAAACTGAATGACACATCATAGGCTTTCATGATTTCGCAGATTTCATCAAAATGCGTATACAGGAAGTTTTCTTCATGATGCGCTAAGCACCACTGCGCCATGATGGATCCGCCACGTGACACAATACCAGTTAAACGGTTGGCGGTGAGTGGAACATAACGAAGCAACACGCCTGCGTGAATCGTAAAGTAATCGACACCTTGCTCGGCTTGTTCAATCAGTGTGTCTTTGAAAATTTCCCAGGTTAAGTCCTCTGCGACACCATCAACTTTTTCTAAAGCTTGGTAAATCGGCACTGTGCCAATCGGTACAGGGGAGTTGCGAATAATCCATTCGCGGGTTTCATGGATATTTTTACCTGTCGATAAATCCATGATGGTGTCAGCGCCCCAACGAGTTGCCCAAGTCATTTTTGCCACTTCTTCATCGATGCTTGAACCAAGTGCTGAGTTACCAATGTTGGCATTGATTTTCACCAAGAAGTTACGACCAATAATCATCGGTTCACATTCAGGGTGGTTAATGTTGGCAGGGATAATGGCACGACCTTCAGCCACTTCTTGACGTACAAATTCTGGGGTGATTTCAGTTAAATTGCGTGCGCCAAAATTTTGACCGGCATGTTGGCGCATATCTACACCTTCACGCTGGCGCTGATTTTCACGAATCGCAATGTATTCCATTTCAGGGGTGATGATGCCTTGTTTGGCATAGTGCATTTGAGACACATTGTGTCCACGACGAGCGCGACGGGGTTTTGAAATATGCGCAAAACGAATCTCTGCAGTACGAATATCTCGAAGACGCTCTTGTCCAAATTTTGAAGTTAAGGTATCGAGTATTTCCGTATCATTTCGAGACTCGATCCAAGATTCACGGACATTGGGTAGACCTTGATTCAGGTCAATTTGAATATTGGGGTCTGTATAAGCACCAGAGGTGTCATAAACCATGATCGGCAGATTTTTTTCTCCACCCAGACCTGTAGGCGTATCTGTAAGACTGATCTCACGCATTGGTACGCGAATATCTGGACGTGAGCCTTGGATATAGACTTTCTTTGACGCGGGGAGAATACGAGTGAGATCTTTAGCATCTTGTTCATGTTGAGCAGCGCGATCTGAAGCGGTGAGATTCGTTAATTGGTTCATTGCAATGATCCTTATGAATGACATCAACGAATCAAGCACGACCAAAAACGTGGCAGTTTATCTGATGGATTCACCTGAAAATAAAGGCGTAAAACCAAGAGATAAGAAGGGCTTAAGTTTTTAGATGGCTTGATTCCTACGCAGGTATTAACCTGATCAGGTTCAACGGTACTCATCCTTAAATTTAGCGAACTAAATTTAGATGATCTCAGCAGGAAATTACCTGCGCTCCGTCAAGCTTTGTGCGGATATTAGCATGAAGGCTGTTTTAAAACAGTGTTATTTTTCATCGATTTTGCAGTGCAGAATTTTGGGCAGGCTCGTGTGCAATTGAGCTAGAGTTAGCTAAAAGGACTATTTATTTACACAAATAGCATCACTAAAACAGTCTTTCTTATAATGCGGATCAGGATTACGGACACCAATTAAATTCAACAACTGAGCTTCAGAACGTTGAGTAGATGCGGCAGTGTTTTGATCTAATAATTTTAAAAATAAACGCGCCTGATCTGCCAATTTGGAGTTTTTTAATTGAGCCAAGCGTTCAATTTCTTCTAAAGAACTGGCTTGAATACTGAGGCGGTCTGAAAAATCATTGGAAACTGGACTGTGTGCCGAACCAATAAATAACAACTGGCTATATTGATATAGCAATTGTTGTGCATCTTTTTTGTAGGGGCTATCTGGATATTGTTTCAGATAGTCTTCCCAAAAAATTGCACGTGTCGCAATCTCTTGCGGCTCAATGGCTAAACTTTGTTGCAGCAAGGCGGGTTGTGCATTTTGTTCAGCCAGTTTTTCAATAAAGACTTGCTCAGATTCTTCCATATAAGGCGCAAAAATTTTGGCTAAATATTCAGGACTGCGGCGATAGCGTAATTGTCCTTCACCTGCATCGAACAACTCCACATAAGCTTGGCCTTTATGTTTCAGTAAATACTGATCGCGGGCAGTGAGCTGTTCATAATGATTTTGTTGAATGGTGGGATGCTGAGCCATATCAAAGGCAAATTGTTCGAACGCCATTTGCTGTTGAGCTGTACGTTCAACATGTAAAAAGTTGCGATACATTTGATTGGACAAACGCAGTAATTTTTTTTGTTCGTCCGCTTTTAACAGCGGCAAGCAGACTTTGAGATCTTGGTTGATTTGTTCTAAAGCGAAAGTTGTTCGTTGATCGTCTATTTCCAGCATGTTTTTTTCAAGTTTTTTGCACAGCAAAGACAAATCGACTGCTTCTTTTTGAACAGTCTTATTGTTGGAAAACTCTGGTGCAGGTTGTGGTTCAGGCTGTTGTTGGCATCCATTCAACATACTGAAACATAAAAACATTGCACTAAACTTTACAGGCAGCTGAAAAAAATTTGACACAGGAACTCGATGCGCTATAGAAGTGGTATTGTCCGATGGAATGTCGACTATTCTATAGATGAAACACGTGCAATATGTGTACTATTGTACAGTTCTTTGTTATAGCGTTGTGAGTAATGTCCGAAAACGACTGAAATTATCTGATTTTGTCGCATTTGATATAAAAAATTAATAAAAATCATACGGAAATTTGTAAGGATATGATTAGTATCTGCTTAGTTTTAGGCTTGAATATTCAATCTCGGGTATTTGAATATTAGGAATTTACAAAAAAAATGAACAAAAAAGTTGTGGTGGGTCTTTGTTTGCTTTTCACGAGTCAATGGGCGTGTGCGCTAGACCTTGTGCAAGCTTATGAACGTGCAAAACAGGAAGACCCCAATTGGCAAGCCAATAAACTACAATATGAAGCAGATAAGTTGAATTTGGGGATTGCCAATGGGAACTTACTCCCGACGGTAACAATCTCCGGAAATGTGACCCGAAAAAATCAAAATTCCAACCAAAGCGGTGCTCAAGCTGGGCTGATCATGCCAGACAGCACGACAACAAGACAAATTGCGCTCACTGCTCGTCAGCCCATTTTTCGTTGGGATGCATGGGAAGGGCTGAAGCAAGTTAAGACCTCGATTAATTTAAGTGAAATTAATCTGCGGATTCAAAAACAAGATCATATTTTAAATGTCTCAGAAGCTTATTTTAATGTCCTACGTCAGCAAGCTTTAACGGTTGCAAACTTACAAGAAGAACAGGCGCTATCTGAACAGCTGCGTATGATGAATGGCAAATTAAAAGAAGGTTTGGTGGCAAAAAGTGATGTCAGTGAAGCCAATGCACAATATCAAAATGCACGGGCTAACCGCATGGCGACCAATGTTCAATTGGTTTTGGCGCAGGAACAATTACAACAGTTGATTGGACCATATCGAGAAAATTTGGCGGTGTTACGTGAAGATTTTCAGTTTGAGAAACCGATTCCAAACAATGTACAAGCGTGGGAAGAATTGGCTCAGGGGCAGAACCTAGGCATTTTACAAGCGCGTATGCAACAACGATATGCGGAAGATGGCAAACGCGTTGAAAAGGCCGCCTTATATCCTCAGATCGAAGCCGTTGGGACCTATGGTTATAACAAGCAAAGTCCACAATCCATCATGTCGCAAGATGGTCAATTTGATCAGGTAGGGATTGAAATGAACTGGAATGTGTTTAATGGTGGACGGACGCAGAAATCCATCAAACAAGCGGCGATCAATGTTGAAAAAAGCCAAGCACAGGTGGATGCAGCGATTCGAAAAGCACAAACCGATGTAAAAAAATCTTATATGCAAGTCGAAACGGATCAAAGTAAATTACAGGCTCGTAAAGCAGCGATGGATTCTTCCGCGCAAGTGTCTTTAGCATCACAAGCCCAGTATCAGGAAGGTCTGAAAACCATGGTTGATGTGCTTTTGGCACAGCGTAATGCCTTTTCAGCCCGTCAAGATTATTTAAATTCTAAGTACGATTATTTAATACATGTACTGCAACTCAAAGCCTCCGTTGGGAAATTAACGGAAGCTGATTTAGTGGAAATGAATGCGTGGTTGGTCGATCAGAAAAATCAGCCATCGATCCTACTAAAGAAATAGGCCATGGTCATAAAAGTTTCACAATCAATATGCTTTAATATGGCACTAAAATCTGCCGATTCACGTTGTAGTGGAGACTCGCTTTGCCTAATAATCCTGTTTTAAACCATCATATTTCTTC
Organism: Acinetobacter sp. YH01005; assembly: GCF_013420465.1. NCBI lineage: Bacteria > Pseudomonadati > Pseudomonadota > Gammaproteobacteria > Moraxellales > Moraxellaceae > Acinetobacter > Acinetobacter sp. YH01005. Next base: position 71,238 of record NZ_VOYA01000007.1, read on the forward strand.
GCAATTCAATGAAGAATTGCAGGATGTGCATACCAAATTTATGACCATGGGTGGTTTGGTGGAGCAGCAGGTTGCAAATGCCATTCATGCCTTATTGGATACGGATGCAACGATGGCGATCGATGTTCAATTTCAAGACAATACGGTGAACCGTATGGAAACTGAAATTGATGAAGCGCTTACCCTAATTTTGGCGCGTCGTCATCCTGCAGCGATTGATCTGCGCATGGTGATTGCGATGTCGAAAGCCAATACCGATTTAGAACGGATTGGTGATGAAGCGGCAAAAATTGCCCGTATTGCACAAAGCTTGTGTGAAGAGGGGGGGTCACCGCGTGGTTATATGGAAACACGGCATATTGGCAACCAAGTCCGTGTGATGATTCATGATGCGCTCGATGCCTTTGCACGTTTGGATGTAGATCAGGCTTTACGTGTCCTTTTGGCCGATGCCGATATTGACCGTGAGTACCAATCGGCAACCCGTACCCTCATGACGTATATGATAGAAGATCCACGCCACATTACTCGGGTCATGAATGTACTTTGGGTGCTGCGTTCACTTGAACGTATTGGTGACCATGCTCGAAATATCTCTGAACAAGTGATTTATATGGTGAAAGGTCTAGATGTCCGTCACACCAGTGTTGAAGAAATTGAGCAAAAAGTTCAGCGTTAATTGATAAAAACCAATATGAACGAAGCCCATCACACGATGGGCTTTTTTTTGTCTAAAATTAACTATGTGTTTCTTCGTCTTCCTCAAAAGCTCGGGCAATTTTGTCAATATTCAAACTTTTCGCCATCGCATCGAAGATTTGCTTATAGGCACCTTCTTGATGGTACAAATCATGATGCTCCCCGTGTTCTACGATTTGTCCATCTTTCATGACGTAGGTGTAATCGGCATCGATAATTTGCGACAAACTATGCGAAATCATGATGACGGTACGACCTTGCTTAATTTGATCCAAACTATTTTTAATTTGTTCAGCAGCGATAGCATCTAAACTTGCAGTCGGTTCATCCAAGAAAATAATCGGTGGATTTTTCAGGAACATGCGTGCTAAGGCAATGCGCTGTTGTTGTCCACCCGAAAGCAGTAAGGCATCGGCTTCATAGGCATGTGGAAGTTTTAAGATCTGATCATGGATCGAGGCTTTTCGTGCTGCATCAAAGACTTCTTGCTCTGTGGCTGTACTTTTGCCATAGTGAATATTTTCAAAAATTGAACCTGGGAAAATATGATTTTTTTGTAAAACCAAACCAATATTTTCACGTAAATACTGCGTATCAATTTGTTCTAGGTCGATGCCATCGAGTTTGATATTGCCCGCTTGAGGATGATAAAACTTATCCAGTAAGCTAATTAATGTCGATTTACCAGCGCCAGATAAACCAACCAATGCGGTGATTTTATTCGGTTGGATGGTCATGTTGATGCGGTGCAATGCCTGAAAACCATTGGGATAGCTAAAGTCGACATTGCTCAATTCAAATTGACCTTGAATCGTAGGTTGGGCAGTGCCACTGGTTTCAATTTCATGATCCGCTTCTAAGATATTAAAGAAGCTTTCCGAATAAATCATCGCAGAGTTAATTTCATCATAGATACGATGCAGCGAGCGAATCGGGGCAGAGACGTTATTAAATAACAACACGTGATACATAATCATCCCGATACTCATTTGCCCATCCAAAACAAAATAGGCTGTCAGAATGATGATCAGTACCACACCGACCTGTTCAATAAAGGTTTTGAGTCCGTCAAAGATATAACTGGTTTGCCGTGTCTGCATCTGGTTTTCAGTCAGTGACTTTTGCAGATTTAATTGCTTTTTCGATTCGACGGCTTCTTTGTTAAAAGATTTAATGACCGTTATCGAATTGATAATACTCAGAATACCCTGATTTTTCTTTTCAAAATTATCGCGTAGGGCACGGCGTTTGCCTGCCAGTTTTTGTGATTGTTTGAAAGTTAGCCAAAAATAAATCGGCACGATAATTGTGGCCACCACGCCAACCCAAACATTGGCATAATACATTAAGCCCAGTGCAATAATCGCACTGGTAAAAAGCGGTAAAATATCAATAAAAAAGATTTGAACTAGTCGTGTGAGCGAGCTGACACCCCGATCAATTCGAGTTTGGAGCTTACCTGCTTGGTTGTCTTGTTGATCGAAGAATGCCAATCGATAGGTGATAAATTTTTCAATAATGCCTTGGGACAAATCCTGAGAAATTAAAATACGTAACTTTTCACCAAACGATTTTTGTCCAAATTGCACGATGGCATTGATGACTTCTTTTCCCAGTAAAACTACGGTGATGGTGATTAATATATGCCAACCATTGGCTAGACCGAGGCCTTGCTGTAAAAGCTGATTGATGCTGTCTACGGTATATTTGAGTGTCAGGGCATTCACCTGTGCCGTGAGTGAGCCAATTAAGGTCAAGATCAGCGTCACGACCACCAGCCAGCGGTATGGCTGTACGAATGGACGTAATTTTTGGAAAAGCTGCCACAGGTTCATAAGCAATTATTTTTATTGTGAATATGAGCTTTAGTCTAAGACTGAAAATTCTATGCGACAAGTAATGACAATGTTTTGATTTGTGACGAGAGTTTTTCGGCTAAGATATTTTTTAAATGTGCTCACGACATCAGCATCACGCTGCTGTGCCAAACAGTGTTGAGTTGAACCGATGAATTTTGAATTATTTACGCCTGAACCGCATGCAAATCTGTTGCCCTATGATGGTGAAGTTGAAGATTATGGATTGATCTTCAATGCTGAAGACAGTGAAAAATATTTACGCTATTTCCTCACGCAGTTGGCTTGGCAGCATGATGAAGTCATTTTGCATGGACAGTATTTTCAAACGGAACGAAAAGTGGTTTGGTATGGAGATGCTCATTATGAGTATCACTATTCAGGCATGCAAAAGCAGGCATTGATCTGGAATCCGGCTTTACTGCGCTTAAAGAAATATATTGAGCAACGGGTGGGTCAGACGTTTAATTCCTGTTTGGCCAATTTATACGAAAATGGTACGCAAGCGGTGGGGTGGCATAGTGATGATGAGCCATCTTTGCTTTCACCCACACAGCAGGTGGTGATCGCATCTTTGAGTTTTGGCGCAAGCCGAAAGTTTTGCTTTAAACATAAAAGCACTCAAGAGAAAGTACAGCTTTTACTGCAAAGTGGACAGTTGATCGTGATGCGTGGGAAAACCCAACGGTATTGGAAACATGCCCTAATGAAGTCGATGAAAGTGACCGAGCCGAGGGTGAATTTAACCTTTCGTTATTTCTATGATCAACAGCCGTAAAAAAAGCCCATATCTAGATGAGCTTTTTTCTTTCTCTGAGGAAGAGTATAGCGACAATCAACTGAAATCATGGAACACATGGCTGAGATGACTGCTAAAGAACAATAATCATATTATGATAATCTTTCTGGAATTTATAATTAATAAATTCAATTAATAATATAAATTTATCAGATTAATTAAATATCATCTTTACAATATCGCATCAGTTGTGCGCAAACTGATCAGATTTAAATGGCGTCCGATTCTTCCATCAAACTGCTGTATTTTTTCTCAATACGCGCTGTACAGTCTTGCATCATTTCTACGATTTTTTGAAAATTCATAAATTCAAAACGATTTTTAGACGCCAATAGGGTCAAAGCAAGTGGGGGTTCTTTACTGGAAAATTTAATCGGAATCGATAGGCTCGACATATTCGGGTCAACTTCACCATTGGAAAAATAATAACCCTGCTTTTTAATCTTTTTCATTTGCTGCATAAACTCTTCTTCATTATGCGCAAAACCAACTTGAGATAATTCGTCAGCAAAACGGTGGTAATAATCTAAAATCCGTTGCTTAGGTAACTGAGACAAAATCACTTTAGACGATGAGCCTTTATACATCGGACGCGGGCTACCTCGACCATAAGCCAAGGCTGCATAGTCTTTATAAAGTTCATGATGTACATCAATGCAAGAGTCGATATTCAGATGCGTCAATAAGCAACAAGACTCTGTGCGTTCCACAATTTCTTTCATGAAGGGAATGCTAATTTGCACCAATGGATCGGTGGTGCGAGAAATAAAATCAAGCACAGCAATTTTTGAACCCAGTGTGTAATCGCCAGAAGTCCCACTGAGGCGCTGCAATAATTCAGCAGAAACCAGTTCTTTTAAATAGCGATAGCTCGTTGGTTTAGATAAGCCTAATTCTTCACTAATAATGTCGACATTGATGATGGGACGAGCAACTGAAAATAAGTCGAGTACGGTGAGAATTTTACCAAAACTGGAAAGCGCCATAAGAACCTGCTTGGTCACAATAAAAAATGAATCGTTAAGTTACTTTATAACAAATTGCTCGGCCTGATGTTGCGATTTTCTACACTGGAAATGAAACAAATCTGAAATATCACCGGGTTTCTTGGGTCATCCTGATAAAAGCATAGTAAAAACCTGAAATACGCATTTAAAATATAGTTGAATTATCAAAATAAGATATTTTTATTGACTTCGGTTTGTTTTTTTAGCAAAATTGCTATGAAAATATCCTATATTGAATAAATATTGCCCATCTGTTCGATGCGCAGGCAATGTTGCACATTACTTTTTGTATTCAAATGGTTTGAAATACGATTTGAATCGCTTCTTTACTTATTGAAATTTCTAGTCATTCCTGTGCCGTGATACAGGTTGTGCTGTCGAATGTTTAAGCATTCGATACGAGGTCGTTTTCACTAAAAAGAAGCAAACCACCGAGATCCATCATGCTGCTGACGAAACAAATACTCGCTTTTCGGCCCAATAAAATGGACTGGATTTTTGCGACCAAAACGTTCATCGCGGGCATGTTGGCATTGTATGTGGCCTTTGTACTGAATTTGGCTTATCCGATTTGGGCGATTGGCACCGTTTTCGTGATCGCGAATCCATATTCAGGGATGACGTCTTCAAAAAGTTTGTATCGTGTATTAGGGACGTTCTTAGGGGCGGCCGTGTCGGTGGTGGCACTGCCACATCTCATTCACATGCCTGTACTGTTTACGGTGTTTTTAGCGGTTTGGGTTGGGTTTTGCCTGTATTTGTCACTGCTAGACCGTACGCCTCGTAGTTATGTTTCCATGTTGGCGGGTTATACCACGGTCATTATCTGTTTTAACGTCGTGTATTTTATTGATACCGCTTCGATCTTCGATATGGCCTTGGGGCGTTTTCTCGAAATTACGGTGGGTGTGGTCTGTAGTGCCATCGTGACCACGACATTATTTCCAATGCATATTGGCCCTGCCGTCGAAACACGGGTGAGCAAAACCTTTGCCGATACCAAAGAAATTTTTGATCAGATTTTATTAGAGCCTGCTGAGCTAGAAAATTATTCTAAAAATCTTGGCAATATTGCACGAGATATCGCGGATATACATGTCATGGCGGTGCATTTGTCTTATGAAAAATCCACCTTAAAAGGCATGACACGTCCATTGCAGGAAATCTTGCATCAGTTGAGTTTGTTGGTCAGTAACTTGGTGGCCATGTCTGAACGGATGAAACAATTAGATGGTCTGGACACACATTATCGGACGGCACTCAAGCAAGCCCATGAACATATTGCCGCGTTTTTATTAGATCAACATCAGATTGAGGAAAGTGAACTTAATCAATTGCCTGAACAGTTTGAGCAAGATTTTCAACACATTCATGCACAGGCATTGCCATCACAACAGGTGATTTTGGGCAGTCTAAAAATGGATATTCGCCATTTTATTCAGAATATTCGTGCGATTCGCTTGCTTTGGCAGCGGGTACAGCAAGGCGACTCCACTTTACCAGCTACACTGACCGCCTTGGGCAATAGTCATTATCCGACTTTGCACCGAGATGCGGGGGTTGCCATTCGTGGCGGGGTGTCTGCATGTTTGATTATTTTAATTTCTACGGGTTTTTGGATCGTTAGTGGTTGGAAAGCTGGATTTATGATGGCCGAAATGGCTGCGATCAGTGCCTGTATTTTAACTGCAATGGATAACCCTGTTCCTGCATTGAAAATGTTTATTCGCGCCAATATGTATGCGGCTTTCATGGTGTTTATCTACGCCTATGGCATTTTCCCGCATGTGACCGCTTTTTGGCAGTTGATCGTGGTGTTAGCACCGTTTGTGATGTTCTGTCTGATGCTGTTTTTACATCCGCCTTTGATTGGGATCAGCTTGCCGCTTTTGATGGGCACCATCATGGGACTGAATTTTCAAAACCGCTTTAGCCTCGATCAGGTGTTTTTCTTTGATGCATCGATTGGGACGGTTTTGGGACCCATTATCTCGGTATTTATTATTCATTTAGTACGTGCAATGTCACCAGATATGACGGCCCAACGCATACTTTCACAGCACTACAAAGCACTGCGTCAGGCTTTATATCTGCCGTACGGCTTACCGTTTCGGGTGCATTTACGCAGTATGTTGGACCGAATTGGCATCCTAAACAGCAAAATGGTGCAATCAGGAAATTTGAAACAACAGATCGAGTGGGCTTTGGTGGAAGCCAGTGCGGTGATTGATTTGACCCGCTTACAAGAACTGATGAATAAACTCGATCCGAATGATGCATTGGTCAGCGAACTCGAAGAGTTACAACAGGATTTAGATGACTATTTTCGGGCCATGGAACAAGGGCAAAAGAATGTGTATATGAGCTTGAAACAGCAAATTGTAGAGCGAATTCAACGATTGAATCAGGCCGTTCAGGGTGTGGAAAACGACGATGTTATGCATCGAATTCAGTATTCACTGAACAATATTCAAAGCAGTTTGTGTCATGTCCTAACACAGCAAACACCAAATCATTTACAGGTCGAGGCACAACATGGGTGAGCTAAATATATATGGCGTCTATGTGCCCATTCTATTGATTCAAGCGATATTGGCCTATCTGTTATTGCGGGTCATCATGCGTTTGTTTGACCGATGGATGGCGCAAGATTGGGTGCCGATGCCCAATATTTTTTATTTGGGTGTATTTGTGATGTTACTTTGGCTGGTGCATGAAATCTTTATTTTCTGCCAGTTCTAAGCCCCTAAAAAATGAAATGATTGAGGTAATTGTATGACCAATTTGAATGTCCGAAAATATGTTCGGCCTGTATTGTTGATAATCGTGCTATGCGGCGCATTACTTGCGCTAAAACATATTTGGGACTATTACAATTCGGAACCTTGGACGCGTGATGGACGGGTACGTGGTGACGTGATTCAAGTGTCATCGGATGTTTCAGGTTTGGTCACAGACGTTTTGGTTCAAGACAACCAACAAGTGAAAAAAGGCCAAGTGCTGTTTCGTATAGATGTGGCACGTCAAGCCTTGGATGTTGAGCAAGCCAAATCTGACTTGGCGAAAGCCAAAGCAGGACTGGCAGGGGCTGAAGCGCAGCTTGCTGAAGCCAAAGCGAATTTAGTGAAGTCGCAAGCCAATATTAATCTTGCAGATAAAAATGCAAATCGTTATGCAAGTTTGATGGACGGTGCGATTTCAAAACAAGAACAAGATCAAATGTTTGCAGTACGTGATCAATCACATGCAGAGCATGAGCAAACTCAGGCAGCGATTGAACAAGCCCAAGCCAGTGTGGTGCAGCAAAAAGCCCTGATTGAAGCAGCGAATAGCAATTTGCATTTGGCTGAGTTGAATTTAAAACGTTCGGAAGTGGTTGCACCAACAGATGGAACTTTGTCTAACTTCGAACTCAAAGCAGGGAATTATGTCAAAGTAGGCCAAGCCGTAGCGGCCTTAATTGACCGTCAACAATTGTATGTTGTGGGATATTTTGAAGAAACCAAACTGGATAAAATCTATGTTGGCGCACCTGCAACAATCCAACTGATGGGAAGTTCTGAGGTTTATAAAGGCCATGTACAAGGCGTTGCAACAGGGATTGAAGACCGTGAACGTACCTCGACTGATGGCTTACTTGCCAATGTCAATCCAACCTTTAGTTGGGTCCGTTTGGCACAGCGTGTACCAGTGAAAATTGTACTGGATGAAGTACCGCATGATCAGTTGGCTTTTGTCGCGGGTCGAACCACCACGATTCATATTGTGGATAAAAACTAAGTTATCCCCAATCATTTCATCCGCGCAGCATTGAGTGGTCAATCTTGCGCATAAAAAAGCATCCTCTTTTGGATGCTTTTTTATTTGCCTGTTTGTTGAAAGTGCTTAAGGTTTCAGTCCCACTGGATTTCGATACCAACTTTCAATAAACAATGCTGCAGCAAGGCTGTCGGCAGAAAGATTCTTCGCACGGCCTTGGGCTTGATAATGATCTAATTCATCACGCGCTTCACGTGTCGTTAAGCGTTCATCGACCATCAAGGTTTCAATATTGGTTTGGTGGCGAAGGCGTCGTGCAAATTTACGCGCACGTGTGGAGAGTTCAGATTCGCTATCATCCATATTGAGCGGTAGACCCACGATGAACAAATCCGGCTGATACTGTTTCACAATCTTGAGTAGATTATCCCAATTGGGAATGCCATCTTTCATTGGAAAGAGTGGCAGGGGATTTGCACTTTCAATCAGGGCTTGTCCCACAGCCATTCCTGTTTTTTGTGTGCCAAAGTCAAAGGCCATAATCATTTGATATTGTGGTAAATCAGGCATGTCCAATCTCAGATGATAACCACATGCGGTCTACGCCCATTTTTTTATAGGCAGCGTCCCAGCGGTCGTCATAAGGTAAGTTAAATATTAAATCCATGTCTGAGTCACAAATGAGCCAATCACCCCGAGCAATTTCTTCTTCTAATTGGCTTTTATCCCAACTGGCATAGCCTAGAGCCACTTGATAACGCCCCACACCTTCATTGTGTGCAATCGCATCTAAAATATCTTTAGACGTGGTAATACAGACATTTTCACCTACAGCAATAGACGAATGCCATGTCGGTTGACCGGTATGAAGAACAAAACCTGCCTCTGGGCGCAAAGGACCACCTTGCAACACTTCATGAGGATGCACATTATCTGCCTCAATTTCCAAATCATTCAAGAGCTCTTTGATCTGTAAACCTGAAGGACGATTAATAATGATGCCTTGAGCGCCATCTTCATCATGTCGCGCCAAATAAATCACCGTATTGGCAAAGAATTCATCGTTCATTTCGGGTGGAGCAATCAGGCAGCGGTGTGTGAGGTATTGTTTAGTCACCTAATGGCTTCTCCTTATTGGTGTAAGTTTCATTCTTGGGGGTGAATTGCATTCGAATAACGTTGTATTTATCAACATACTAGACTCACAAGTTTTCAACAATGAGTTTTTCTGCAAATTCAATATTTGTCATGCTCGACCAGTGAGGGACATGCTAAAAATCTTCATCGTGCAGGCGGGTCTGCAATGTGGTGAATTGTGAAGCGATGATTGGTGATTTGAACAACAGCAGTACAAAAGTGAGGATAAGATATACGTGATGGATGACTGAGATTGCTTAAAATAGCAGGATAAATTGAGGGTAAAACAATGACACATTATTCAAAAATAATAGGGATGGCACTCTGTGCAAGCCTACCTATTTCAGGCTTTGCAGGAGGCGCTGACTTACAAAAACATGAATCTCAGGTGATTAAAAAATATAAAAACTTAAATTTTTATGAGGTCAATGAAGCGATAGAACGTGAAATTGTGGATGTCATTGCGGCAGATCCGAGCAGTTTTCACTACGGATTTACGCAACTCGAAAAGCAAGGTTTTGTTCATGTGCAATATTCACCAGATAAAAAACTTAAATTTTATAGTTTTGATGTGTCTGGCGGAGGCACCATGGGGGAGTGGAGCAGCTATGTGCAATATGCAACGGGAAAAACGCAACATTTAGATCAATTTGACTCAGGCTATATCAATCAAATTTTGCCGGTCAACATCCAAAATAAAACCGTATATTTGGTGAAGAGTTATTATAAAGGTGATAATTGCAGTGGACTACATCATCTAAGAGCTGTTGAAGTTGGACCAAAACAGTTACTTAAATCTTATGTATTTCAAACTAAGCAAAAGAAACTAGATCAAATCTCGGTAGATTATGACTGCCATTATGAAACCGATCGTCGTAGCGGTAATGAATATCTCAAAATCAGTCCGAAACACGTGGATGTTATGTTACTCAATCAACAACATCAGCCGCAGTATAAATATTTACGCTATAGCTTAGGCTCGAAAGCCTTTGTGTATCAGGGAATTGTCAAATAGTGTATTTAAGAAAAAAGCCTGTGTACTTTGAATCCACAGGCTTTTTTGAACACATCAAAAATTAACTATGTTGAAATTTTAATTGTCGCAACTGTTTTGCGTGTTGTAAGGTCGTTTGACTAATCTCCACACCACCAGTCATTCGAGCCAGCTCTTGAATCCGATCATCTTCTTCTAATTCGATAATGGTACTGCTTGCAGGATCCGTTTGGCGTTTTTTCACTAAAAGATGTTGGTCAGATTGGGCAGCGACTTGGGCTTGGTGAGTAATACATAAAATTTGAACATGCTGTGCCAAATCAGCCAATAAGCGCCCGACAATTTCTGCCGTTCCGCCACTGATCCCGACATCAATTTCATCAAAGACTAAGACTTCGGATTCAGTTTTTTCAGCATTCATTACTTGCATGACTAAGGCGATACGTGACAATTCACCCCCCGATGCCACGCGTGCTAAAGGCTGAGCAGGAATCCCTTTGTTTGCGGTGAACAGCAGTTGAATAAAGCTTAAACCTTCACTTGAAGCTTGTTCTAGAGGCTCAAATTTAAATTCAAAATGAGCCTCTGGGAGCGCGAGCTGCTTCACTTGTTCAGTCAACTGCTTCGCCAATGGGGTAGACGCTTCACGACGAATATCATCCAAATGCTGTGCTTTGGCTAAAAAGTCTTGATGAGACACTTCTACTTGTTCAGCTAAGGTTTCAGGATCTTCAAGTTGATGTAATTGTTCTAGCTCAAGTTGCCACGCATCATAATCATTTTTTAAATCTTCAGGCTGAGTACGATATTTACGCGCTAAGCGATGAAAAACTTCCAGTTTGGTATTTAATTCGTCCATACGTTCAGGATCAAAACTTTGACGATCAATAAACTGACGTAAATTTGCGGTGGCATCTTCAATTTCACTTTGAGCGTTCAGCAGCGACGTATAAATTTCAGAAAGTTGTTCACTACGTCCTGCATGCGATTCAATCCGACGAATGATTGCGCCCATTTCTTGATTGATATTTTGCTCGGCGTCATCGAGGGCATTTAAACCATAGCTACAATCCTGCATGATATGTTCATGATGACTGAGACGGTCAAATTCTTGCTCGATTTCTTTGTAGTCCGTTTGCACAACGTCTTCAAGTTCTTCCAATTGAAGTTCAAGCGTTTCTATCCGTTGCTTACGTGTAGCCTGTGCATCGAGTGCTGCTTGGTGCTGACGAATATCCTTTTGCCATTTGCTATAGGCATCACGCACGGCTTGAGCAGGCTGATAAAAATTGTAATAACGATCCAGCCAATGTTTTGGATAGGGCGGTTCTAAGAGTTGTTGTTGGCTGTGTTGGCTATAGAGTTGTACCAATAAGCGGCCAATTTCTTTTAACTCGGACAAGCTGCTTGGACGTCCATTAATCCATGCTTTGCTGCGACCTGTTGCAAAAATTACGCGACGTAAATGGATCTCGCCAGACTCATCATCCAATTCGTGTTCTTTGAGCCAAAGCGCTTCAGGACTGTGCTCTTGATAGCTAAAGGTCGCTGTTACATCGGCTTTGTCTGATCCATAGCGCACATAGTTGGTGTCTGTACGTTCACCTAAGCAAGCTGATAATGCGTCTAGAAGTAAAGATTTACCTGCACCCGTTTCACCCGTCAGGACATTAAAGCCTTGTTCAATGTCGATGGCTAAATGGTCGGCTAATGCAAAATTGATCAGAGTTAAATGTGTCAGCATAAACGCATCCGAGCTGCGAAAAGTTCTAGTTAAAGATAATTAAGTTTTGTTTTAGTCACAAGATAAGTTTTATTTTAAGATGACGAAAAACCTCATAATTCTATCTTAAATTTCAGTTTAATAAGAAATTAGTTTCGTATCTGCCGTAAGCACGCAGTGTAGTGATGCAAAGAGTAAATGATCTTGCATAACGTGAGCTTAAATCATCCAACATTTTGCTAAGTTCTCACAAAACACGTTTGTGTATGTATTCTTGTATCTAATCTAACGTGTTATTGCCTTAAAACGTCATGATTTGGTCTCTTAAATCCGTCCATATAATTCATTATCCATGTATATATCTGTGAAATGATTTTGCAGCGTTTCAATAGACCCTAACTAGGACTTTAGTGGATGAAACAAAAAAGTATTTTGTACAACAGCACAGCTTGTTTTAGACTCTCAATGTTGAGGTGGTGGGATGAAATAGGGGCACATCCAGTACTCAGATTTTTGTAATTATCTATCGCACAGTTTTCAACACAGATTGATTAGTTTTTGCAGCACAATTAAACTACATCGATCAAAATATTATAAATATGCTTTATCTGGAGAAAACGCATGTCAGCACAGTTTGATCATGTATCAGTCATCAAAAAATCAAATGTTTATTTTGGCGGTCTATGCATCAGCCATACTGTGCAATTTGAAGATGGAACAAAGAAAACACTGGGTGTGTTGCTTCCAACTGAACAAGCGCTGACTTTTGAAACCCATGTACCTGAACGTATGGAAATTATTTCAGGTGAATGTCGTGTTCAAATTGCAGATAGCGAAGAAAGCGAATTATTCCGTGCGGGTCAATCATTCTACGTGCCAGGTAATAGCCGATTTAAAATTGAAACAGACGAAGTGTTGGATTATGTGTGCCACTTAGAAGGCTAATGATTCAATCCATTTAGGCACAGTTTTTTAACCTCAAATCGGTTAAACTATGTGTCATAGCATAAATCCTGTAAAGCTTGCTTTGCAGGATTTTTCTTTTTGGCAGCCTATGCTGTGCTCTAGGGATATCATACCCTGTTCAAAAGTTTATCGAAGTTTGCAATTTAGAGGTCGTTCATGGCGAAACCGGAATATTATTATGGCGTTCATTCAGTGGAGTCATTACTGGAACTTGAGCCAGAACGCGTTTTAACTTTATTTGCGTTAAAAGGACGTGATGATCAGCGTTTAAAACGTATTTTTGAGCTTGCAGAACCGTTTGGTGTCAGCATTCAAAAAGCTAGTCGTGATAGTTTGGAAAAACTTGCGGGACAACCGTTCCATCAAGGTGTGGTTGCTGCTGTACGTCCACATCCAGTTTTGAACGAAAAAGATTTAGAGGCTTTATTACAAGCCAATCCAAATGCGTTGCTATTGGCATTAGATCATATTACAGATCCACATAACCTTGGTGCATGCATTCGTACAGCGGCAGCCATGGGTGTTGAAGCTGTGATTGCACCGCGTGATCGTTCAGCGACGCTTACCCCAACAGCCCGTAAAGTTGCTGCAGGTGGTGCTGAAAAAGTGAAGTTTATTCAGGTGACGAACTTGGCACGTACCTTGGCTCAAATCAAAGAAGACTTTAATGTACGTGTGGTCGGCACTATGCTAGATGAAAAAGCATTGCCGATTCAAAATTTTGACTTCACAGGTACGGGTGTATGTGTGGTGATGGGCGCTGAAGATACAGGTTTACGTCCTATTACGCAGGCGCAATGTGATCAAACTGTTTACATTCCAATGGCTGGTAATTTGCAAAGCTTAAATGTCAGTGTCGCGACAGGTATGGCATTGTATGAAGCATGCCGTCAACGTAATAATGAATTGAAATAGAAGTGATGATGTCTCCCCAAAAGCAAGGTTATTTATATGTTTTCATTACCATGTGTATTTGGGGCGGATTCACCTTAACAGCACGTTTAAGCGCCAATTGGGGAATCAGTGCTTGGGACATTACCGCACTTCGGTTTGCTTTGGCATTTTGTATATTAATGCCAATTTTGATTTATAAAAAAGATACGGCTTTTTTATGGAAGAAAGAGCCTTTTATCCTTGCCATGCTCGGCGGGGTGACCTATTGCTTAACTGCCTATAGTGCATTTCATTATGCTCCTGCGGCTCATGCTGCAATCTTCCTCAATGGTTGTATTCCCTTATGTACGGCCATAGCCGCATTTCTGATCTTCAAGCAGCCGCTCGATAAGCATACCTGGATCAGTGTAGTGATTATGGTCTCTGCCATTAGCTTAATGAGCTATTTGATGTATGTGGAAACCGGTGTAGCGTTTGGTCTCGGTGATTTGCTGTTTTTTATCAGTGCCATTTGGTGGGGGATATTTACGGTATTGCTTAAACAATGGAAGCTCTCTGCTTGGCATGCCATGGCGGGGGTTGCGATTTGGTCTGCCGTGGTATTTGTGCCAATTTACCTAATATTTTTCCCTAAACATTGGTCCGATCCAGAGCCGCTTCAGCTCATTGGGCAAGTCATCTTTCACGGTATTTTTGTGGTGATTATTGCGACTTTAACGTATGTAGAGGCGATCAAGCGCTTAGGTGCATTTAAAGCCGGAAGCATCGTAACTTTGGCACCTTTTATAGCTGCGATTTTAGCGGTGCCGCTGCTAAATGAACCTTTAAGTTTTGCAATTGTGTGTGGATTGGTCGGGATGGGGGTTGGAGCGATTCAACCGTGGAAATGGTTGGGACGAAAGGATAGTCTAGAGCAGCAACTCGAACAACAAAAAAAGCAGTCTGAGTAAGACTGCTTTTTTATTTAGCTTTTTTCAGCATGCGCTAAATACTTGAGATGCAAAGGCCGAAGCTGCGAATAAAGATGATCTAAATGACCATCATTCAGCACGATATCATCGGCAATTTTTTGCTTTTCCTGACGTGGCATTTGTACGTGAATAATTTTTTGGATTTGCTCGATATTTTGACCATCGCGCTGTGATGCACGCTGAATTTGCAATTGTTCTGTGGCATCAATCAGCAAGGTGTGATTGGTCAATTCATGTTGATTGGTTTCAAATAATAGCGGTGAAACCAAGATGACATAGGGGCTGCTTGCTTTGTTTAATTGTTGGATAATGGATTGGCGTATTGCTGGATGGGTAATGGCTTCAAGTGCTTGACGTGCTTTAGGATCTTTAAAGATATGTTCACGTAAAGCGCGCCGATTTAACTCACCATTTTCCAGTAAAACCCAATCACCAAAATTTTGCTGAATTTGATTCAGTGCGGGTTGACCAGGTTCGACAACTTCCCGTGCAACGATATCAGCATCGACGACTTGAATGCCTTGGAGTTCAAACCAATTGCTTGCAGCAGATTTACCGCTACCAATACCACCTGTTAAACCCAAGACAAATGTCATACAACGACCTTACTGACCCAAATAAATTTTCATAATTTGATCACCCCATAAAAAGGCGATCCATCCGGCGATGGCAATATAGGGACCAAATGCAAAAGGTTGGTTTTCTTTACGAACCTTGAGCAAAATAATGCCAATGATTGCACCTACCAGTGAAGAGAGTAATACAATCAGTGGAAGCAGGAAAGGGCCCATCCATGCACCCAAGGCAGCTAAAAGCTTAAAGTCGCCATAGCCCATGCCTTCTTTACCAGTGATGATTTTAAATAAATAGTAAACAATCCATAGGCATAAGAAGCCGATGATATATCCCCAAATGGCTGAGGTTGCAGAGGTATAAATGGCATAGCTATTCACGCCAAGCCCGAGTGCAGCCAAAGGAAGGGTATAACGGTCAGGTAAAAGTTGGGTGTCAAAATCAATAAATGTTAAGGCAATCAAGACATAAGTCAGCACCAGACCAAACAGCATTTGGATGGTTGGGCCAAAAACAGCAACAACAATCAGCGCGCAGATCATGGTGAGTAGCTCGATCAGTGGATAACGGCTACTGATCGGGTTTTGGCAACTTCCACATTTTCCGCGTAACACAATCCAACTGATGACCGGAATGTTTTGATACCAACGAATGGGCGTTTTGCATTTTGGGCAGGTTGAAGCAGGGGTACTTAGTGTGATCTTTGTTTCATCAATAATCGGTTGGTCTGGATGTAAAAACAGTTGGCAATCTGTGCGCCATTCTTGTTCCATCATCTTTGGTGTGCGGTAAATCACCACATTCAAAAAACTACCAATACAAAGACTAAAAATCCCAACTGCGAAATACATCGCAATTGGGGTATTGATTAAATATGTTATTAATTCTTGCATTAAACCACAGAACCCATTTGGAAGATTGGAAGATACATTGCAATCACAAGACCACCAACGAGGACACCCAGTACCGCCATAATTAAGGGTTCCATCATCGAGGTTAAGCCATCTACGGCATTATCAACTTCGTTTTCATAATGCGTTGCCACTTTATCTAGCATGGCATCTAAAGCACCTGATTCTTCACCAATAGCCACCATTTGAACCGCCATAGAGGGAAATTTATCGGTGACACGCATGGCGAATTGCAATTGCTGGCCGGTCGCCACATCTTCACGAATTTTTAACACAGCTGTTTCATATACCACGTTGTTGGTTGCACCTGCAGTTGATTCAAGCGCATCAATTAAGGGTACACCGGCTGCAAATGTGGTTGCCAAGGTACGGCTGTAGCGGGCAATAATTGCTTTATAAACCAAATCACCAAAAATCGGTGCTTTCAGTGCAGCTTTGTCCAAGAAGTCACGGAAAGCCTTGCTACGTTTTTTCGCTTCCATGAAACCAGCAATCACAGCTCCAATTCCAATGATGAGGAAGAACCAATATTTTTGCATCCATTCCGACATGTTGACCACCATTTTGGTAAAGGCAGGTAAGTCTGCACCAAATGATGAAAACAAGTCTTGGAATACGGGAACCACTTTTACCATCAAAATAATCGTCACAATAACAGCGACAACGATGACCGCTGCTGGGTATTTCATGGCTTTTTTGATTTTTTGCTTAAGCAATTCACTTTTTTCTTTGTAAATGGCAACACGGTCTAGCATGGTTTCAAGTGCACCCGACTGTTCACCTGATTCAACCAAGGAGCAAAATAGGTTATCGAAATACTGCGGATATTTGCGCAGCGCACCAGCAAAGGTATTACCGCCTTCAACTTCACCTTTGATCCCCAAGACCACTTCACGCATGGCTGGGTTTTCTAGGCCTTCCGCCACGATTTCAAAACCCTGAACGAGCGGTACACCGGCTTTCATCATGGTTGCAAGTTGGCGCGTGAATACCGTGATATCCAAAGTGGATACTTTCTTTTTCATCAAGCCTTCGAGAATATTTTTGCGTTTTTCTCGAATGGTTTTAATGGTGATGCCTTGCTTACGTAAAGTGACTTTGGCTAAAGCCATATTACGCGAAGGCATTTCCCCTTTGATTTTCGCCCCTTTGCGATCCACGCCTTCATAACTGAAGGTTGGCATCATCTGCGCTTTTTTTACAGCCATGAATTTATCCTTATTTTTAAATACTAATTCACTTACTCACTGGTCACACGATTGACTTCTTGAAGTGAAGTCACCCCCTGCATGACCTTAATTAAGCCTGAACGGCGTAAATTGTTAAAACCTGCTTGATTTGAAGCTTCGGCAATTTGTAAGGCATTGCCATCTTCCATAATAATTCTTGAAATTTCAGGTGTCACTTTCATGACTTCATATATACCGACACGACCTTTATAGCCTTCGCGGCATTCGGAACAACCGACAGGTTGGTATATTTGAAATTCTGGTGTATTTAAATCGTCTTCAGTAAAACCAAGTTCCAGTAGACTTTGTTTTGGTACCTCTACTGTTTCTTTACATTGTGAACATAGGCGACGCGCAAGTCGCTGCGCAATGACAAGGTTCACGGATGTCGCAATGTTAAATGAGGGCACGCCCATATTGCGTAAGCGTGTCAATGTTTCAGGTGCACTATTGGTATGTAGTGTAGACATCACCATGTGACCCGTTTGAGCTGCTTTAATGGCAATTTCAGCCGTTTCTAAATCTCGAATCTCACCGACCATCACAATATCAGGGTCTTGACGTAAGAATGACTTCAATGCTGCAGAGAAGGTGAGGCCGACTTTATTATTTACGTTGACCTGATTGATCCCTTCTAAGTTAATTTCCACAGGGTCTTCGGCCGTTGAAATGTTGGTATCTTCACGGTTAAGAATGTTTAGACCGGTATATAAAGATACGGTTTTACCGGAACCCGTTGGACCGGTAATGAGCAACATGCCTTGCGGTTTTTCTAAAGCCTGCATGAACAGTTCTTTTTGATCCGGTTCATAACCCAACGCATCAATCCCTAACATCGCACTAGAAGGGTCAAGGATACGTAGAACAAGTTTTTCACCAAACAAGGTCGGTAAGGAGTTCACACGGAAGTCGATGGCTTTGTTCTTTGACAGCTTTAACTTGATACGACCGTCTTGTGGAATACGTTTTTCCGAGATGTCCATTTGTGACATGACTTTTAAACGCGAAGCAAGTCGAGTCGCAAGTTGCAAGGGCGGATTGGTAATTGTTCTTAACACGCCATCGACACGGTAGCGGACGCGATAGGTCTTTTCGTAGGGTTCGAAATGTAAGTCAGATGCACCCATACGAATCGCATCGACTAGTAGTTTATTGATGTACTTAACAATCGGCGCTTCATCACCATTGTCTTTTTCATCTGCTTGTTCAGCTGGGTCTATCGTTTCCTGTTCTAAATCAAGATCAAAGTCATCATCAAAGTCGAAAGTACTTTCTTCAGCGAAGTTCTGCTCAATTAACTTTTCAAGTTTGTCATGTTCAACAATAATGGTTTCGGTATTGAGCTTACTACCAAATCGGATAGCATCTACAGCTTCAATATTGGTGGGATTACTGATCGCAACGAATAACAAATTGCCATGTTTAAAAATGGGCAAAATACGATGCTTGGTAATTAACTTATCTTCAAACTCATCACGAATGATTAAAGACGTGTCATAAGTTGAAATATCAAAAACCGGTTCACCGAACTCTATCGAGATGGTTTCTGCAATCAGGCGTGCTGAAAGTTGATATTCCTGAATCAAATGCGGCACGATATCTTGATGAGCCTTTTTTGAATTTTGCAGCGCTGTTTGCATTTTTTCGGCAGACAGATGCCCTTCGTCAACTAAGCGACGAATAAACCCCGTAAATCTTGAAGAACCTTGAACTGCTGTCATGCTTTTACTTGCCTATGCTTCAGTCTGTTTATAATTGGTATAGCAAAATTATACTTTTGTTGCACAAAAATACCATATCTTAAAGTGTTGTCACTAGCTAAGAATTGGTAAAAAGCATGAACCAGTCCTTAAATCTGCTTAATTTTTTTACAGAAAAGTGAAGATCTTGGAATGACTGGTGTGCTTCGAAGATGCAAATGTGTTGAAATTTATCTTCAAAATTATGAATTACGTGTAGAATGTGCCCGATTTCATCTTTGTCATGTGGGATAAATATGTCGGGTTCGACGATTACGCCTTGGGTAGTGGGTAACTGGAAAATGAACCCATTGCAAGCCGATGCTGGCGCACTTCTTAAGAATTTTAAGCAATTATTAAATGAACAAAATATTGCTGAAGCGGCATGCCATATTGGGGTTGCACCAACTGCTATTGCTCTGACCTCGGTGCAAAATGAATTAGCACAAGCAAGCCGTTACATCATGACTGTTGCACAAGACGTTTCTCGCGTCGCAGGTACAGGTGCATACACGGGTGAGCTTAGTGCTGAGCTATTAAAAGATTATGGTATTGAATTTGTACTGATTGGTCATTCAGAACGCCGTGAAATTTTTGCTGATCAACCGCATATCATTAATGAAAAAGTAAAAAATGCATTAAACGCAGGTTTGAATGTGATTTATTGTGTGGGTGAAAGCTTAGAACAGCGTGAAAGCGGTCAAGCAGAACAGGTTGTGTTACAACAAATATGTGATATCGCTGCTGTCGTACAAGCAGAGCAGTGGAAACAAATTGTGGTGGCTTATGAGCCAATTTGGGCCATTGGTACAGGTAAAACAGCGTCACCTGAAGATGCACAAGCGATGCATGCTAAAATTCGTGAAGGTTTAAGCCAAATCACCCCAATGGGACTTCATACTGCGATTCTTTATGGTGGTAGTGTAAAACCTGAAAATGCAGTAGAGTTGGCAGCCTGTCCGGATATCAATGGTGCGCTGGTCGGTGGTGCATCATTAAATGCAGAGTCGTTTTATAAAATTGCTCAAGCATTTGCAAATACAAAATAATTAGGAGTTCAGCATGCATACGTTTGTGCTGGTGGTACATATTATCTTAGCGATTTTAATGATCGTGCTGATTTTAGTTCAGCATGGTAAAGGCGCAGATGCGGGTGCATCTTTTGGTGGCGGCGGTGCTGCAACTGTATTTGGTGCATCGGGTTCGGGTAACTTTATGACCCGTTTGACTGCGATTTTAACGGCTTTGTTCTTCGTTACGAGCTTGACACTTGCTGTGTTTGCAAAGAAACAAACGACAGATGCTTATAGTCTGAATGCGATTTCTTCAGTACCGACTGCGCCTGCAAAATCGGCTGAAACTTCGCCAACTGCACCAAAAAGCGCTGAATAATTTATTTAGCGCTTTCTTTTTTGACGTGTTGCGACTAGAATGCGTCACAGCTGCGGTGGTGGTGGAATTGGTAGACACGCTACCTTGAGGTGGTAGTGCTTTCGGGCGTGGGGGTTCAAGTCCCCCCTTCCGCACCAACTTATAATCCAGAACATAAGTTGGTGTATGCAGCAAAACTCTGTTGATGCGGGATGGAGCAGTCTGGTAGCTCGTCGGGCTCATAACCCGAAGGTCGTTGGTTCAAATCCAGCTCCCGCTACCAATCAATTCTATTTTTAAGATGCAAACTTTTAAATGGACAGCTTTTAAAGCTGAGAAAACTATTTGCATATTGATGCGGGGTGGAGCAGTCTGGTAGCTCGTCGGGCTCATAACCCGAAGGTCGTTGGTTCAAATCCAGCCCCCGCTACCAATCTTATATAGCACACAATCTATATAAGCAGTTTATCTGAAAGTCATTGTGATGTTGATGCGGGATGGAGCAGTCTGGTAGCTCGTCGGGCTCATAACCCGAAGGTCGTTGGTTCAAATCCAGCTCCCGCTACCAATCCTCTGAGATGCAACTCAGTAGGGCAATTCTTCAGGTTGTTTTAGATTGAAAATGACCAAGAAATTGTATATAATTTTTGCATGTTGATGCGGGATGGAGCAGTCTGGTAGCTCGTCGGGCTCATAACCCGAAGGTCGTTGGTTCAAATCCAGCTCCCGCTACCAAGTTTCTAAAAGAGGCTCACAACTAGGTGGGCCTTTTTGCACAGTGGACTATGGTTTTCTGTGTAATAATGGGGCGATTTACGCCCTTTTTTATTGGCTATCGTGTAGTGTCGACAGTATTTTGGTCAAACCGTCATGTTTCACTACTACTATAGTTTCGTATTGGTCTGTAGTGGTCATTTCGACCATCGAATCGCACAAATTTGACGAGAGTAAATGAAGCTATCAAATAAAACTCAAGCACTTCAGGACTTAATTGCCCCAGCGGTGCAAGCATGTGATGTAGAACTTTGGGGGATTGATTTCCAACCTCAAGGAAAACGTTCACTGTTACGTATTTATATCGACCGTGAAGTTGATGAAAATGCAGAACCTGTCATCAATGAAGATGGCGAAGTTGAGCAAGGCCGTGGTATCGGCGTGCAGGACTGTGTTCGTGTCACTCAGCAAGTGGGTGCGATGTTGGATGTACATGATCCAATTTCAGGCGAATATGCATTAGAAGTGTCATCTCCAGGTTGGGATCGTCAGTTCTTTAAATTGGAACAAATGACGGCATACATTGGTCAGCAAGTCGCTTTGCGTTTGATCAGTGCTGTGGATAATCGTCGTAAATTCCAAGCCAAACTTGTTAACGTAGACCTTGAGAACGAAATGATTCAGGTTGAAGTTGAAAAGCAACAAGTGTTGGATATTGACAGCCACAATATTGATAAAGCAAATCTGGTTTTCCAAGATTAATTTAATAAATAAGAATCTGAACGAATAGGTGACTTATGGCTCGTGAAATTCTTACCGTAGTAGAAACGGTTAGTAACGAAAAAGGTGTAAGTCGTGATGCAATTTTTGAAGCGCTTGAACAAGCTTTAGTTGCAGCGACTAAGAAGAAATTCTACGAGGGAACTCACTCGGAAGAAGCTCGTCTACGTGTAGAAATCGACCGTCGTACTGGTGATTACCGTACTTTCCGTCAATGGGAAGTGGTTGCCGACGAAGATCACGAAATGCCAGCATGCCAAGATGCGATCTCTGATGTAGATCCTGCAAAATGGGCAATTGGTGATATTCGTGAACTTGAAGTTGAATCGATTGATTTCGGTCGAATTGCGGCACAAATTGCGAAACAAGTGATTGTTCAAAAAATTCGTGAAGCAGAGCGTGCACTAATTGCAGATGCTTACGAATCTAAAGTTGGTGAACTCATCTACGGTGAAGTGAAAAAACAAACCAAAGATGGCTTTATCATTGATTTAGGTGACAATGCAGAAGCATATCTTGCGCGTGAAGAAATGATCGCTAAAGAAATTCTACGTCCTAAACAACGTGTGAACGCGATTTTGTTTAACGTAAACCGTGAAGGCCGTGGTGCTCAGTTATTACTTTCTCGTTCTAAACCAGAAATGCTCATTGCATTGATGAAGAAAGAAATTCCTGAAATTGCTGAAGAAATCATTGAGATTAAGGCTGCTGCACGCCAACCTGGCGTTCGTGCTAAAATCGCTGTGAAAACAAACGATCACCGTATTGATCCTGTAGGTGCATGTATTGGTATGCGTGGTACACGTATCCAAGCAGTTCAATCAGAGTTAAATGGTGAGCGTATTGATGTAGTCGTTTGGTCTGATGACGCGGCACAGTACATTGCAAGTGCTCTAGAGCCTGCTGATGTATCAGGTATCGTGATTGATGAAGAAGAACGTACTGCAGATATTATTTTTGCAACGAGTGATCAGTTAGCACGTGCAATTGGCTCTCAAGGTCAAAACGTACGCTTAGCATCTGAATTGACTGGTTACAAGCTCAATATGATGCTTGAAGAAGAATATCACGCACGCCAACAAAACGAAGCGCAACAATATTTAGATATGTTTGTTACACGTCTAGATATTGATGAAGACTTAGCGATGGCGTTAGTTGAAATGGGTTTCACATCATTAGAAGAAATCGCGTATGTTCCTGCGGAAACATTCGATGAGATCGAACTTGATGCTGAAACTGTTGAAATGCTACAAGGTCGTGCAAAAGAAATTGCATTGGCTGATGCATTGAAGCAACAAGAAAACATCCAAGAGCCAAGCGAAGAGCTTGCTGCAATGGAAGGCGTGACTAAAGAAATCGCATATGCGCTTGCCGCTCGCGGTGTGGTAACTGTAGATGATCTTGCAGATCAAGCCACTGACGATATCTCTGATATCGAAGGTTTAGGTGCTGAAAAAGCAGGTCAACTTATTATGAAAGCGCGCGAATCATGGTTTAACTAGGAGGTAATATATGACGGACAAGTCGATTAAGGAGTTAGCTCTCAGCGTGGGTCGTCCAGTTGAGAAGCTGCTGGAACAGGTTCGTGATGCGGGTTTACCACAAACTAAACCTGACGATATTATCTCCACTGAACAACAAAATGCCCTCGTTAACCATTTGAAAAAAGTTCATGGTCAGGATGCGGGCAATGCAGGACAAATCACGTTGAAACGTAAAACTACCAGTACTGCTAAAGTGGCGAGTACATCGGGCAAGGCAAAAACGATTAATGTAGAAGTTCGTAAGAAACATACATTTGTTAAACCGGATCCTGAGCAAATTAAAGCTGAAGCATTAGCGAAAGCACAAGCTGACCAACAAGCACGTAAACAGGAACCTAAGGTTGAAGCGAAAGCTGAAGAACCGAAGCAACAACCAGTATCTAAAGCGAAACAAGCTTTAGAAGCAATGCGTGCTGCTGCGAAGCAAGAACATGCGAAGCAAGAAACACCGAAAGCTGCGGTTGTTGTAAAACGTAAGTCAAACAACAAGCCAATTACAAAACCTGTTGAAACTCTAGAACAGAAAAAAGCACGTGAAGCTCAAGCAGCACAATTGAAAGCTGTAGAAGAAGCGGCGCGTCGTAAAGCCGCTGAAGAAGCGCAACAACGTACGCTTGAGCAAATGCGTCAAATGGCGTCTAAGTATTCTAACGAAGACACTACTGCGACCATTCGTGTTGTAGATGATTCTCCGCTTGCTGCCGGCCTTGTAGGTCAGGCATATGAAGATTCATTTGCGAAAGAAGACCGTGAAATTAAACGTGGTACCAATACCAACAATTCACGTTCACCTAAAAAAGGTGGTCGTCGTGGCGAAGAGCAATCTTTCCGTGATAACTCACATAAACGTGGTTTAAAAACAAGTCAAGCGAACAAGCATGGCTTTGAAAAACCAGTTAAAAAACAAGTTTATGATGTTGAAATTGGTGAAACAATTGTTGTTGCTGACTTGGCTGCGAAAATGGCGGTTAAAGTTCGCGAAGTTATCAAATCACTCATGAAAATGGGCGAATTGGTTACTCAAAACCAAGCGATTGATCAAGAAATCGCAGTACTTGTTGTTGAAGAAATGGGTCACAATCCAGTACTTGTTTCGGATACACAAGCAGAAGATAACTTACTTGAAGCAGCTGAAGAAGCGCGTGGTGTCCAAACCACTCGTCCGCCAGTTGTGACAATTATGGGTCACGTTGACCATGGTAAAACATCACTTCTTGATCGTATTCGTCGCTCTAAAGTGGCTGCAGGTGAAGCAGGTGGTATCACACAGCACATCGGTGCATACCATGTGAAAACTGAAAAAGGTATTATTACTTTCTTAGATACACCGGGACACGCAGCATTTACTGCAATGCGTTCACGTGGTGCGAAATCTACAGATATCGTAGTGTTGGTTGTTGCAGCAGATGATGGTGTTATGCCACAAACTGCTGAAGCGATTGACCATGCACGTGCAGCAGGTACGCCAATTATTGTTGCTATCAACAAAATGGATAAAGAGTCTGCTGATCCAGATCGCGTATTGAATGAGTTGACGACGAAAGAAATCGTACCTGAGCAATGGGGCGGTGACGTTCCAGTGGCAATGGTTTCTGCGCACAGCGGTGCAGGTATCGACGAACTTCTTGACTTGATCTCAATTCAAGCCGAACTTCTTGAGCTTAAAGCATCTGAAGAGGGTGCGGCACAAGGTGTTGTAATTGAAGCACGTGTAGACAAAGGACGTGGTGCGGTAACATCGATTCTTGTTCAAAACGGTACATTGAAAGTGGGTGACCTTGTTCTTGCAGGTTCGTCATACGGTCGTGTACGTGCAATGACAGATGAAAATGGTCAACGTATTAAATCTGCTGGTCCTTCGATTCCTGTGGAAATCTTGGGTCTACCAGAAGCGCCAATGGCGGGTGATGAAGTTCTTGTTGTAAATGACGAGAAAAAAGCACGTGAAGTTGCTGATGCGCGTATGGATCGTGAACGTCAAAAACGTCTTGAGCGTCAATCTGCGATGCGTCTTGAAAATATCATGGCGTCTATGGGCAAGAAAGATGTGCCTATTGTCAACGTGGTATTGAAAACAGACGTACGTGGTACTTTGGAAGCATTACACGTTGCACTTGCTGAACTTGCAACTGATGAAGTGAAAGTACGTATTATTGGTTCAGGTGTTGGTGCGATCACTGAGTCTGACGTAACACTTGCTGAATCATCAGAAGCGGTTCTTCTCGGCTTTAACGTACGTGCTGATAATACTGCACGTCAAAAAGCTGATGCTGATGGTATCGACATTCGTTACTACTCGATCATCTATCAATTAATTGATGATGTGAAAGATGCGATGAGCGGTAAATTAGCGCCTGAACACCGTGAAACAATTCTTGGTGTTGCTGAAGTACGTGAAGTGTTCCACTCAAGTAAATTCGGTGCTGCTGCAGGTTGTATGGTACTTGAAGGTACATTACACCGTAATAAACCGATTCGCGTATTACGTGATGACGTGGTGGTATTCCAAGGTGAGCTTGAATCTCTTCGTCGCTACAAAGATGTGGTTGAAGAAGTTCGTGCCGGTATGGAATGTGGTCTTGCGGTGAAAGGCTATAAAGACATCAAAGCACAAGATAAGATTGAAGTGTACGATGTTCAATTGATTAAACGGAGTCTTTAATGGCGGGTAGTCAACGTCTGAAGCGTATGGCGGATACAGTACAACGTGAGTTGTCAGAACTGATCCGTCAGGAGCTGAAAGATCCACGCTTAGGTGGTCTTGTGACCATCTCTGCCGTGAAGGTGAGCCCAGACTTAGGATATGCCGAAGTTTATGTGACTGTAATGGGTCGTGAGCTAGGCGATGAGCAAAGTGAAGCCGCAAATAAAGAAACTTTAGATGTCTTGAATAAAGCATCTGGTTTCTTGCGTCATGAACTGAGCCGTCGTATCAAAACACGTATTACGCCACGTTTGCGTTTCCATTACGACAAAACAAATGCTTATGGCAACTATATGTTTGGTCTAATTGCAGAAGCGGTCAAGGACTTACCTCCTACTGACGAAGCAAAAAAAGATGATGAATAATTCAGTTCGCTGAATGAAAAAAGCCACCTTCGGGTGGCTTTTTTATGTTTGAATGGTCATTATTTAAAAATACCCAATAACACACAGAATTATAACTAGATGATAAAACTAAGCTTGAAAATGACATTGGATAGTCCAGTCTATACACACAATATAATAAAAAAAATCATGCTATTGAGCAGCATATTACTCATCACTATGCCAAGTTGGGCAGGTTTAAATACCTATGTAGAAGATTTTTATACATCTGATTCAGAAAAAGAAAATCAACACGAAGAACATCATGACGAAAAATTGAAGAACTTTGTCTCAAGGCATCCTAGCCCAATAGACTATCAGGCAGAAAATGATTATGCCGTACATCAGATCTACGCAGGCCGTTACGATTTAGCCATTAAGGTTTTACGTGCAATTGAAAATGAGCATCCAGGTTTACCGAAGACGGCAGTGAATTTAGGCACAGCTTATGAGTTGATCGGCAATATTTCACTAGCCAAAAAATGGATTGCTGAAGGTATGAAGCGTGATCCATCGATTCATCTTGGCAGTGAATGGATTCATCTGAATATTTTAACAGCCAAAGAAAAACGTGCGACGGCAAAATATTTTCATGAATTTCCATTGTTGAATGTACATTATGGAACAGGTTATGTACCTGATGCGCACTGGAAGAATCAGCGAAAACTCACAACGGCAGAATATGATGCTATACGAGAGCAGGCCAGTTTACAGATTAATGAGCGGAAAAATTTTGTTTCAAGACAGAATGCCGTGATGGCACAGCTGTTTTATCAAATGGAGCGTAAAACTCTGTCCTTCAGGTCAGAGATATAAGCGACACGACCTGAAGTGTCGTTTGATTTAACTAAGGACTATTTTCCTTGAGTTTTGATTGTTAATATAAGTACATGAAAACCCTTAAATTACGTATAAAAGATAAACATTGCAAGGTGTTAGACCAACTAGCATCAGAAGTGAACTTCGTCTGGAATTATGTCAATGATTTAGGGTTTAGGCATTTGAAGCGGAAAGGTGAATTTCTCTCTGCTTTTGATATTGCCAAATATACGAAAGGCACATCCAAAGAATGTAATTTACATAGTCAAACCATTCAGGCTGTAACTGAAGAATTAGTCACCCGAAGAAAGCAATTTAAAAAGGCAAAGCTGAAATGGCGTGTCAGCAATAAAAAATCAGCAAGGCGCTCTTTGGGATGGGTTCCCTTTAAAAAGGTGGCTATCAAATATGCCAATGGATATGTCCAGTATGGAAAACACCAATTTAAGCTTTGGGATAGCTACGGTTTAAGCAAATACACGTTAAAAACAGGTTCATTTGTAGAGGATAGCCGTGGGCGTTGGTATGTATGTCTTGTTGTTGAATCGCCTAAGCAAGATAAATCGACAGCAACCAAAGCGATTGGTATTGATCTAGGCTTAAAAGATATTGCCACCTGTTCTGATGGCACTGTAATTTCAAATCCAAAATTCTATCGAAAATATGAGCAGAAATTAGGTATTGCTCAGAGAGCCAGGAATAAGAAGCGTGTTAGTGCATTACACGCCAAGATTGCAAATAGTCGAAAAGATCATTTGCATAAAGCAAGCACCAAGCTTGTGAATGAAAATGCATTGATTATTGTAGGTGACTTGAGTGCTAAAAAATTAGTAAAAACCAAAATGGCAAAATCTGTTTTGGATACAGGATTTTCTGCACTAAAAACAATGCTCAAGTATAAATGCGAGAACGCAGGCGTATTGTTTGAAGAAGTCCAAGAAGCCTATACCACCCAAATCTGTTCGTGCTGCGGTGAGATCACCTCAAGTAGTCCAAAAGGTAAGACAGATCTTGGAATAAGAGAATGGGAGTGCATGAGCTGTGGTACAGCTCATGATCGAGATATAAACTCAGCTCTAAACATTCTTGCGCTTGGGCATAAGCGTCTAGCTGTAGGAATCACCCTCTTTTAAGGGGGTGAGGATGTCAAGAATTGGCGAATCTTGAGATGAGTCAATATCAGCCTAAATGGTCTGATCATTTTCAAAGTAGTTATGAAACAAATATGCTGATTGATTTAGCTGAAAAATATGGTTTAAAAACGACGCCATATAACCAAAAGCGTTTGCAATATATGGCTCAAAGTAGCGTATTTGAAAAAATGTGGATGCGAATCAAAGAATTTTTTAGCTCAAAGACATAAACAAAACTGGATCTGGAATTAATCCAGATCTTCCGGTTTTGAATGGACTTTAGAGTGAAAGGCACGGCGCCGAGTTCGTTGCCAAGGAAGAGGGCGATTGAGCGCTTCTGGTGCATCACCACTCATCGAGCGCAGTCGTAAATGTAATGCCGCTTGCGCCATAAGGTTTGCAGAAACCGGTGCTGTAATAAAGGCAAAGAGCGTGATCAAGATCTCTGCAAAACCAAAACGGCCTTGAAATGCCGCATAAATAATTGCAGCTATTAGAAAACTTCCTAAGCCTAAGGTGCTCGATTTGGTCGGTGCGTGCAGACGCATAAATAAGTCGGGTAGGCGAACCATGCCAATACCGCCGACCAACATGAAAAAAGCGCCAATAACCAAAAAAATCGAGACCAAAATTTCCATGACTAATTGCATATTAATGTACTCCTAGTCGATGACGTGGCCAGTGGTGAAATATCGTGCTAAAGCGGCTGTAGACACAAACCCAAGCATGGCAACCAATAATGCCCCCTCAAACATCGATGTACTTGCCCAATAAATACCTAAAATGACAATTAAACAGGTGGCATTTAAAAATAAGGTATCTAAAGCAAGTAGTCGGTCTACGATTGAGGGTCCCATCACTAAGCGGATGAGGCACAGTAACATCGAGATCGTCACCGCAACTAAACAGATGCCAAGCGCATACGGTAAAATTGTCATGTGGATTCTCCTGTATCAGCGCCAAAAATGAGGATGAGAGGGCGTTCATAGCGCTCTTTAATGGTTTGAATTTCCGCTTCAGGGTCATCCGTGCTCAGCGCATGGACCAAAATATCACCACGGTCTTGGTCAATCCCAGCAGACACTGTACCGGGTGTGGTGGTGATGATCATCGCAAGTAAAGAATTGACTTCCTCATGCTGTGTATCGAGAGGAACACGGAACCATTTCGGGTGCAGTTTATGTGTTGGCCCAAGGACTAATTTTGCAACATGGATATTACTGACAATAATATCCCACAGCACCACAAAGAATAATTTACATGCTGCCAGCCAGTTGATATTCGGCGTTCGGTCAATAAAAGGGCGAACCAATCGTGGAATAACAATGGCTAAAACCAAGGCCATGCAGAGTGTGGCCGCATCTAGACTGTGCGCTAACATCACCCAGCTCAGACCAACCATGACTGATACCAATGGATGCGGAAACCAGCGATTTAATACAGATGTTTTCGCCATGTTAAGGTGCCTCCATCGGTTTTAGTTGGGTCTCTTCAGGTAGTTTTTCTTCTTGTTGCTGTCCTTGAATTTGGCGTTGCTTATACTCAGAAATATGCTCGCCATGTAGAGTTTCAGGTGCAATCAATGCAGGAATGAGGTGTGCATTTGGATCGGCTGATTCACCACCATATTTGGTTTCAGGTAAATTTTCAGGATCATAAGGTTGAACACTGATGATTTGACCTTTTTCATCCTTTTTTAGCAGCAATGATTCATATAATGGATTGTCTTGAATTTGCTGTGCAGTTTTGTAGGTATAGTCATAGATCGGCGCAGCAAAAACCATATATCCCACAAGCGCTGTTAACAGCAGATAAATGGTTTTGTCATTACGAAGCGGTGCCTTATTCGGCAAAGCCTGATAACGCTGATATTCTTCAGTATCAATATCATCTTCTGGGCGAGATGAACGCCAGAAAAGCACAAAACCAACTCGGGTGAATGCGATAATACTGAGTAAACTCACCAACAATACGATCAAAATAATCATGATTTGGTAAGGTGAATTGGCCGTTGCTTGCAAGAGAAATACTTTACCCAAAAATCCACTAAATGGCGGTAGACCAGCCATCATCAACGCAATGATGAAATAGCAAACAGCAACGGTATTATGCTGTTTCATACGGGGCGCAATTTTAAAATGATCTTTAAATTCGCCACGTTGTGAGGTAATCCAACCCGAGAGAATATAAAAAGCTGCACCAATGATGGTACTGTGAATCAGGTAATAAAGCCCCGCAGCCCATGCATCAGTATTAAAGAGTGAAATCGCAACCAATATTGTCCCGATAGAAGACAAAATCATAAAACCGACAAAACGACGTAAGCGATCCGTTCCGATAGCACTATAGGCACCATAGAGCGAGGTTACTAAGCCAATCGGTAACAACCACTGTTGTAAGATTTCACGGCTAATCCCATCGTCAAACACAGTACCATTGACACGGAGAATGGCATAGATGCCGACCTTGGTCATTATAGTGAATAAGGCTGCCACAGGCGTGGTTGCCACAGCATAGGTCTTTGGTAACCAGAACCCTACAGGCAGCATTGCAGCTTTGATGCCAAAGACAGTGAACAGTAACAATGCACCAGCCACAGCAATACGATGTTGATCCGCTTCAAGCAAAGGCATAAGTCGTGCAACATCAGCCATATTTAAGCTACCTACACTGCCGTAAATCATCCCGAGTCCAATCAGGAAAAGGGCAGAGGCAAATAGGTTAATGGTGACGTAATGAATACCAAGCTGAAAACGTGCTTTGCCTTGACCATGTAAGAGCAAAACATATGATGCCATCAACAGGATTTCAAAGAACACAAACAGGTTAAATAAATCGCCTGTCAGGAACGCACCACACAAACCCATCAGTAAGAAATGGCACATGGCATGGAAATAACGACCACGCTCGTCCCATTCTTTGCTGGCAAACCACATCACTGGCACAGCAAGTCCATAGGTCAGCACCAACATGAAAGCTGAGAGTCGATCTAAGACTAAAACGATGCCGAATGGTGCGGCCCATTCACTCAAGTTATAAACCAAAACTTGACCAGAGCTGGCAATCATCAAATAACTGATGGATGTGATCAGTCCGAGGATACCAGAGACATAACTGATTCCGCGACGCCAAGGTTGTCGCCAGTCATGCGCCAACGAGCCAGAACCGGGGTTGCCCAGCAGGACTAAAATAAATGCAGTAATTGCAGGAATTAAAATACTGAAAATCGGGCTATGCGTAGTCCAAAATTGGATGAAGTCATGCATTATGGCTCATCCTCCCGCGGGTCAATTTGCGGTATTTCTTCTTTGGAGTCCACATGATCTGTTCCAGTTTCATAGCGGCTACGCAGAGCCAATTGTACGATAAAGGCAGTGGTCGCAAAGCCAATCACAATGGCTGTCAGGACCAAGGCTTGTGGTAAAGGATCGGTCGCTTTGGTGGTTTCAGTTAACACGGCAGGTGCGTTGACATGAATACGCCCCATGACAAATAAAAATAAGTTCACGGCATAGCCAATCATGGCTAAACCCAGTACGACAGGAAAGGTACGTGCCCGCAAAATCAGGTAGACCCCTGTTGCAGTCAGTAAGCCAATGGCTGAAGCGAGTAAAAATTCTAAACTAATCATCTTATTCGCCTCTTGGAACTGGACCAGACATACTCGAGTGACGCGAGTCGCCTAAGACGGAAATCATTAACATCGTCGCGCCCACAACGGTGATGTAGACACCTGTGTCGAAGAGGGCAGCGGAGGCAAGGTGCATTTCACCTAAAATGGGTGGTGAGACATAGATATGGGCACTGGTCAGGAATGGGCGGCCCCATAGCCAAGCAGCGATCCCTGTCAGACCTGCAATGGTTAAACCAATACCAATCCACACTTCATATAAGCGACCTGATTTTGCACCAATCAATTGTTCGGCACGGTCTTGACCAAGCGCAATATATTGAATCACTAAGGCCAAAGAGGTAATTAAACCTGCAATAAAGCCACCGCCCGGTAAGTTATGACCCCGTAGGAAAATATACAGACTGACCACCAAGGCCAAAGGCAAAATCCAAGATGAGGTAATACGGAACATCAGTGGCGACGGATTAAAACGATAGGTTAGACCTTGCGTAATGGTGGTGCCATGAGCACGCATACCATCCATCATGCACAGCGTACCAATTGCGGCAATTCCCAGTACGGTAATTTCACCAAAGGTATCGAAACCACGGAAATCCACCAAGATCACGTTGACCACATTGGTACCACCGCCAAGTGGGATAGACTGCTGCATGAAGAACCATGAGATGGAATTATGATCGCGGGTCATGATCAACCATGAAATCCATGCAATCCCTAGACCTGCAATAATCGCAATCAATGCATCTCGCCAACGACGTGACACGCTCGACTCATAAGGGGTGAGCTGTGGTAATAACGATAAGCTCATGAGTAAGAGCACGGTGGTCACCACGTCAACAGTAATCTGTGTCAACGCTAAATCGGGAGCGGAGAAACAGATAAACACCATGGTCACAACTAGACCGACTGCACCACTGATGAGGACGGCTTTAATCCGTTCATGGTGGAACCAAAGCATCATCCAACATGCAGAGAATAATAATAGCCATAGAACGATCGCGATGACCGGTGCATGTACCAGTTCACGGCTGCCTGTGCCGATGCCTTGCAGCCAAAATGGAACGATGACGATGGCCACACTAAAGATTAAAATCCATAATAAATAGCTTTGTAATTTGCCATTTTCAGTAAAGCGACGGAACTTTCTTGAGCTGAGTAATAGATGCTTTAAAAATAAGTCGAACAGCACTTTACCTTGTAATCGACCTAAAAGTGGATCTAAGTCGATCCGGCGTAATTTGCCGCCCTTCGCCAATGCGAAATAGAAAACTAAACCACCCAAGAGTGCAATCACGCTCATCAAAAGGGGGGCATTTAAGCCATGCCAAATCGCTAAATGTGTACCTTCAAACGCAGTATTTTGAATACTCGCACGCGCGGTACTATTGACAATATGCTCAACCAATAATGCAGGGAAGAGTCCAACTAAAATACATAAAGCAGCCAGTAAGGTTGCCGGTGCGCGCATGCCAAACGGTGGTTCATGTGCTTCTTTATTAGGAACATCTTTCCCTAATGGACCATCAAAAAACACCCCATGAACCAAACGCACCGAATACGCGACAGCAAAGATACCGGCAAAGGTGGCAATGATGGCTGACACGATCATCACTGGCCCAGTCAGGTTGGCTAACAGTTCAGTAAAGAACATCTCTTTAGAAAGAAAACCATTGGTTAATGGGACACCTGCCATAGAGGCCGCAGTGATCATGGTCAGCGTTGCGGTAAACGGAAGTAATTGCCATAAACCAGAGAGTTTTCGTAAATCACGCGTGCCTGATTCGTGGTCAATAATCCCCGCGATCATAAATAGGGCTGCTTTGAAGGTTGCATGGTTAATGATATGGAAAATGGCAGCGGAAACTGCGAGGGGAGAGCCGATCCCGAGTAAGCAAACAATCAGACCTAAATGACTGATGGTGGAATAGGCCAAAAGCCCTTTTAAATCTTCTTTGAAAATGGCAAAGAAGGCCGCCATACATAGGGTAAATAAGCCAATAAAGGTGACCAAGTTGTGATACAACGCCGCGCCTGCAAAGATCGGCAATAAGCGTGCAAGCAGGAAAATTCCGGCTTTCACCATCGTAGCAGAGTGTAGATAAGCCGAGACGGGGGTCGGTGCCGCCATGGCATTTGGCAACCAAAAATGGAAAGGGAACTGCGCACTTTTGGTAAAGGCCCCCATTAAAATTAATAGCAGTGTAGGTACAAAAAGCGGGTGCTGCTGAATTTGGCTACTCATCGTCAGGATTTGGTCAATCTGATAGGTGCCCGTGATTTGCGCCAACAGAACAAAACCACCCAGCATACATAAACCACCCATACCTGTAATGGTCAAAGCCATTCGAGAGCCACGCTGAGCAGCGTCGTAATTACTCCAATAACCGACCAACAGAAAAGATGAAATGCTGGTGAGTTCCCAGAAAATAAGTAATAAAATTAAATTATTAGACAATGAAATGCCGAGCATGGCAGCCATGAACAGCATCAATAAAACATACAGTTTACTGAGCGAATTCTTTGGACTTAAATAATAGTAGGCATAGATATAAATTAAGGTGCCGATCCCCGTAATGAGCAGGGAAAACAACAAGCCCAGTGCATCGAGACGGAAACTGAAATCAATGCCAACTTGAGTGAGCCACGGCCAAGTTTGAATGATGGTTTTGCCATTAAAGACATCTGGGGCCTGACTCAATAATAAAACTAAACTGCTGAGGCTGACGCCAATCGCCCCTAAAGCTGTTACCCCGCGAGAGAATTGCTTCAACCACGAGACAAGTGTTGTGCCTAGTATTAACGGTAACAATATAATAATCGGTAGCACACTCGTATCCATTGTCATGATTAGGCGGTGAAACCTAGGTGTATTTCATCTTTCAAGGATTACAGGACAGCAAAGAGCAGTCCAAAAATTCAATCTTGAAAGCCATGTGTGTCAAAAAAAATTAAAAACAAGCTGTGTTGCGCAACTCGTGAAGCGATAGCAATTTCCGATGTTACTATGAAAATTGCAAATAAAACCGATCATATTACATGCGTAAAACAACATCAATCTTTTTTATGACCCACTTACACATTATACGCCTGACGAAACTGTCTAGACATCTATTGCGGCCTTGTTGCTGAATATTTAAACATCGAGGCTATGGATTACGCTCACTTAATCAGCCTCAGTTTTTTTAACTTAGCGGTTGGATCGTA
Source organism: Acinetobacter sp. YH01005 (assembly GCF_013420465.1). Classification (NCBI taxonomy): domain Bacteria; kingdom Pseudomonadati; phylum Pseudomonadota; class Gammaproteobacteria; order Moraxellales; family Moraxellaceae; genus Acinetobacter; species Acinetobacter sp. YH01005. The sequence continues at coordinate 106,781 of NZ_VOYA01000007.1, forward strand.
ACGTCCTGATCACCCCGCTGTGATAAAGCCCTAACCAATTCTTGTTGCTGTTGCTCGGTCAGTTGCGTCTGGATTAATTGCAACATGTGCTGGATCGTATCTGGGCTGTTCAGCGGCTCATTTAATTCAGTCTCTTCAGTTTTGGCTGGAAGCGATACCTTTGATCCGAGTTGCAACTGCTGATAAATCTGATCATAAGTTTCTTGTAGTTTTTCAGGCTGAATCTCACTGAGCTTTTTATTCTGTAGTTGTAAGCACTGAAAACGAGAAGCCTGTTCCAGCAGTTCAGGACGGTTGCCGCTGGCAATGATTTGGAGTCGTGGAAACGCTTGATTTAAACGGGTCAAAATCACTTGAGTCATGTTTTGATCGAGTTGGTGGTCTATGGCGTCGATCAATAAAATACCGTCACCTTCTTGGCACGGATATAAGCTATGAGGATTGAGTAGACAGAGGCGACGCACAATATCACCAATTAAGGCCACAAGGTTACGCACACTATTCGACAACTGTTGAAACAACATATCTTTGCCTTGATAGCAGACCATTAACTGTAATTTGGGGTGATATTGCAGATAAATATTGCTCACATCGGGCAACACGGTCTCTAAGGCTTGTTTTAATGATCTGAGTGACGGCGCGTGTAGATCGGCCTGAGCTTGTGCTAGTTTATGCCCAAAAAGAGGTGTGTCTGATGCGTTGGGTATATCGGCTTGGGTTTTAGGATGTAATAAATTTTGAATTAATTCGGCACTTTGCGCATTTTCAATGTCGGATATTTCTCGAAACCACTCAAAAAAACGAATAAACGTGGTAAAGGGAATGGCCGATATTTCATAAGCATGCGAAGGCTGAAAAATAGCAGGATTATTTTTATTGAGAATATTCACATCGTTGACGAAACGTTCAGCAGGGTAATAGGCAATGAGTGGCAACCCTTGTAACGGATCGGCTTTGAGGGCTTTTTGATACAGCGCAACCATCGATTCTAATTGCTGTGTTTCAGCCTTACTGAGACCGACGCCTTGACTGTTTAAGGTTTTGTACAATTGCCATGAACAACATTGTGGGTCTTGGTCTTGCTGATCACTTGAAAGCTGAAATGAGCCAATCTCTTCGGGAAAACTGACTTGAATATCAAGTTTCGATTGTAAGCGATTTAACATGATGTCTTGATCGAGCATCACCACACCTGCTGTACGCAAATCTTTATAGCGTGCAGCAAACCAAGTGAGGGCCTGGTAACTAAAGCGCAGTAGGGAGGTTTTTCCAGAACTTTGATCACCCAAAATTAAGGTAATCGGCAGATCGTGATAATTAAAATTGAGGGTGATATCAGTAAAATGAAGGGTGTGCTTGAGTTGAATCGATTGTATTTTCATGGTGCACCTTTTACTGATTTATTGTTTATTCACCTTTTTCATCATACTAGCTGACCGCTTGCGCCAAAGATTTGGGCATTTGACGTTTTAAATGCTGCATCAAGTCATAAATATGATGGATATTTAAACTTACTTTAGCACGTGTGCAGGCCACGTAAAGTAACCGTAACTCTTCGTCACTAATTTTATAATCTTTATCGTTGAGCTTAAATTGGTAGTCATCTTCAATATGTACCCGATCCCATTCTAAACCTTTGGCTTTATGGGCGGTGGAGATGATGTAGTCGGCTTGATCAATCGGGGTGATTTTTGCCAGCGCCTTTTTCAGTGGGTCAGTACCGTGGTCATCGACCAACTTCACTAGCGGTTTAATATCGCTGCCGTCATTGGTTTCACAATATTCATGCACATCATGCCATGAGTTAAACCACGCAAGCTCTGGGACATCGACTACGCGTTTGCCTTGCTTGAGCATGGCTGCTGCATCGACAAAACGATTGAGTCGCGCATGATCTGCTTGCAGGCTGACCTTTTCGCCCTTAACCAAACCCGCCAATAACAGTTCCATCGCGCGTGCATTAGTACGACATAAAATGGCATCGCGCATCTTGGTATGAGGCTTATTAACCACTTTAGAGTTGAGTTGTGGATTACCCAATAACGGTACGGTTTCATTCAATGCGCCCAGCAGAGCATTGGCGTTCAAGGCAATTTCTTCACCAAAACGGAAAGACGTGGTTAAACGTGATTCAGGTAATGGGAGTTGCTGCATGGCATTGACTGCACCACGCCATGCATAAATTTGTTGATGCGCATCGCCAACATAGATGACTTGGGTATTCCGCTGTTTCAGTAAAATCCCCAGCATTAGTGGGTCAGCATCTTGAGCTTCATCGAACAGCACATAATCCGCAGGAATATTCGGTTCAGACAAAGCCCAAAGTTTTAAATAAATATCGTGTCCAATCCCTGCTGCATGGTTCGGATCAATCGACTCTAACCAACGACGTTCAATGGCAGGATACAAATGCTTTTGTAAGCTTTCGATATCGTCCGGATGCAGCCAACTCGGTGCTTGTAGATGTCGTGGGGCAGGGTACTGTGAACTGGTCGAACAGAAATAACTGACAGCGTTTGCCACCAGACTTGCCAAACGCGAAGGCATGAGTACATATTTTTCATAACGACCGCCCATCATACGACGTAAGGTGATCGGTTCTAGTCGATACTCTTTGGCAATAAAACTCGGACTTAAACGCGGTAGACGCAGTTTATCAGTCACTCCACGTGGAACACTACGATAAGCCAATGAGTGGAAGGTTCGACAGTCGACATTTTGATGAAAACGATTCTGTGCTTCGGTGGCAATGGCTTTGTTAAAGGCCAAGTACATGCCACGCCGCTGAGGCATGGCATCACTGATCATTTGGAGTGTGGTGGTTTTACCTGTGCCAGCATAGGCGATCACTTTAAATGATTTGCCTAGACGTGCGTTATCTATGGCAGTAGCCTGCTCATAGGTCGCGGTCGGTTTTTTAAGCTCTGGCACGGTTGCGTCTTAGTGCTGACGGTTGGCTTTTTCAACCAAACCGGAAAGGCCTTGACGACGAGCGAGTTCGTTAAGTACCAATTGAGGATCAATATCGAAATAACCTAGCATTACAATGGTATGGAACCAAAGGTCTGCCACTTCGTAAATCAGATCGTTTTTGTTGTCTTCATTGGCTTCGATTTTAAAATCTTTAGCGGCAATGATGGTTTCAACACTTTCTTCACCGATTTTTTCTAAAATTTTATTCAGACCTTTATGGTAAAGCTTTGCCACATAAGAGGATTCAGGGTCGGCTTGTTTGCGTTCAGCCATCATTTTACCTAAGTAGTCGAGTACTTCGACTTGCTCAGATTGTACATTGGACGCATTCATCGCAAGGGTATGTGGATTTGCTGATTTTGCACCATAAATTGCAGCCGGATCTTTCAATTGCGCATCGACAACTTCCCAGCCATTGGCAGTAAGTTTGCGATAGAAACACGACTCACGACCGGTATGGCAGGCAATGCCGCCATGTTGTTCAATTTGTAGCACAATCACGTCAGCATCACAGTCCAAACGGATTTCATGCACGGTTTGGAAATGGCCAGATTCTTCACCTTTATGCCATAACTTATTGCGTGAACGTGAAAAGTACACCGCTTGATTTTTTTCTGCAGTTTGCGCCAACGCTTCACGGTTCATCCATGCCACCATCAATACGCGTCCGCTTTGATGATGCTGTGCAATAGCAGGCACTAAGCCTTGTTCGTTAAATTTTACTTCATCGAGCCATTGCAGGTTGTTCATGAGGATTTCACCAATTCAAAAATCAAAAAATAAATGCCGCAGCATTTGAGCAGCATCATAGTGTAAGCCATCAAGAGAATGATGGGGAGTTAATTCTTAATCAAATTTTAAATTGCGCAGTTCAGCCGCAGAATCATCTGCAGGCTTACGGGCTATGTCGGCATAATTCATTTGCCCAAACGCACCTGTTTTTAAGCCAGAAATCGTGATGGCCATTTCTTTGCGGAAAAACGGCAGCTGATACATGGAACGAAATGAAATATCACGCAGCGGCGCTGTCCAGCGATGATGTGATTGATAAAAAGGAGTCAGCAGGCGGCTAAAAAATTGGTAAAACCGCACGGACGGCAACCGCAGTTGATGATACTGCTGCCAGAGGTTTTGCAGTGAGGAATCCTGTTGATGTTGAAGTAGGGCCTGACTGATGGCCCATGCATCGAGCAGCGCCATATTGGCGCCTTGACCAAGCTGTGGACTCATGGCATGAGCCGCATCTCCTAAGATGCCGATACGGCCTTCACCGAGTTTGCTCAGCACCACATCACGATAGTTGGCAGACAGCCATTGCTGCGGATCATCAGGATGTGGAATCACATGCGCTAACCATTCTGCAACACTAGGCCAGCGTTTTGAAACCTCAAGCAGCCATTGCTGCTGCGCGCTCTTGGTTTTTAAGAATCCCGCTAAATCTGCTGTAGGTAAGCTCCAGAAAATGCTCGAAAGTCGCTGTTCAGGCTGTGTTGGAATTGCTCCTGTTGGCATCACACCCATCATGATATTGGAACGGTCATAGAACTGATGCAAGATTTGTGGATTGAGCACTTCGCATTCAGGCACGATAATCCACTTTGCACCCCAAGGATAGGCTTGGTTGAGCTTTTCCCATGCTTTAGGGCGTAAATGGCTGCGTGCACCATTGGCGATCAGCACGAGATCAAATTGACGTTGAAAGGTTTGATCTGTGGATTGCCCAATCACGTTTATACCGTCACTGGATTCTTGAAGTTCATGCACCTCATGCGCCATGCACCACTCAACGTGTTGAGGATACTCATGGACTTTGGATGCGAGGACATGACAGAGTGTGGCACGGTGAATGCCGAGTCCATATGAACGGTCATCGGCTTGTCGATAATGACTGTTAATCAGCAAGTCACCGCCAGCCAGTTGACCTTCAAGACCAGTTACTACAGTACCTAAGCTTAAGGCGTGTTCCAAAATGCCTAAATGTTCGAAAACTGCCAGCCCGGCAGGTTGTAATAATAATCCTGCGCCCACAGGTTCAAGTTGTGAGACTTTTTCATATAAGCAGATCTGATGGCCTTGAGCAGCAAGCATTGCTGCAGCAGCTAATCCTGCTGTACCCGCACCAATGATGGCAATGTTTTGAGTTTTCATTGTTATAAAAGTTGATATTATCTCAGCCCAATGTAGCAAAGTTGCCGCATAAAACCCAATAAAAAAAGCCCTCATAAGGGCTTTTTTAGGGGGGTATTAGGTCTTACCAGTGTTCACCAGGGAATAGGCGAGCATATGCTTTTTGTACCCAATTGAGTTTTTCTTGCTTACCAATAGACGCTGAAGAACTTGGGAACAAGTTATAACCAATCGACATGAGTTTGTTATTAATGTCAGGAGCAATGGAGTAGGTGATCGAAGCCAAACGGCCCAAATTGGTTGCGACTTTCTTCGGACGTTTCACGATGGCATAGGCAATCAGGTCTGTTGCTTGTTCTGGAGAAAGCGTTGGAACGTATTTATATATTTTGGTTGGGGCGATCATTGGTGTGCGCACCAATGGCATGTAGACCGACGTGATGGCAATATTATGCGAGTGAACTTCAGCACTCAGGCAACGGCTAAAAGCATCTAATGCGGCTTTAGACGCAACATATGCAGAGAAGCGTGTTGCATTGGCCAATACACCAATCGAGCTGATGTTGATGATATGACCTTCACGACGAATCATCATTTTCGGCAACAGGTTCATCACCAAACGTACCGCGCCAAAATAGTTCAACTGCATAGTACGTTCAAAATCATGGAAACGATCGGTTGATTCATGCACGGCACGACGAATAGAACGGCCAGCGTTATTAATTAAGATATCGATATGATCGACGGAAGCGAGGATTTGTTGTGCCACAGCATCAATGGAGTCCATATCATTGAGGTCACATGGGAAAACATCAGCTTTACCGCCAGTGGCTTCAATTTCAGCTTTTACGGCATCGAGGGTTTCTTTGGTACGTGCAACCAGTAGAACATGTGCGCCTGCATTGGCAAGGCGATGCGCTGTGGTTAAGCCAATACCACTCGATGCACCGGTGATTAAAATAGTCTTACCGTTGACACGGTCAACGAAACGTTTCTCAAGTCTTGAATTCACGATGAGGTTCCCTGTTAAATCAGTTTTATTGTATTCATTTATCGGCCCGACAACGCTATGTGCAGGGCTGTTTTAAGTCAGCGGTATGATAGCGTTTTATTCAAAAAAATCCATATGATAAGTAATTGATAATAAAATAATATTTAGAGTTTTTACTCTAAATTAAAATCCCTATTTACTCAATTTTTAACACATAAATATGTGAAAGAGAAGTGCTTTTATCAACATCGTTGCAACCTAAAAAAGTCGATTTTCAAGATAAATAAAATTGTAAATAAATATAGAAGCAGGGCCATAGATGCCCAAAGTTGGAAGGCGGATTATGTGGGAGTGGTTATTTAAATGAAATGGAAATAAAAACAGGCCTTAAAAATAAGACCTGTGGATTGTGCAATTATGGTTTAAACAGCAGCTAAGGCTTGCTCTAAGTCTGCAATCAAGTCATCCGCATGTTCGATCCCAATCGATAAACGAACCATATCAATGCTGACCCCCGCTGCTTTGAGTTCATCTTCATTGAGCTGACGATGTGTCGTGGTCGCAGGATGGCAGGCTAAACTTTTGGCATCACCAATATTCACAAGGCGAGTAAACAACTGCAAGGCATCGATGAAACGTGTGCCACCTGCAAGGCCATCTTGAACGCCGAATGAAAGAATCGCAGATGGTTTGCCTTTGACATATTTTTGCGCCAAAGCATGTTGTGGGTGGTCTTTTAGGCCAGCGTAGTTAACCCATTTTACTTTTGGATGCGCCTGTAAATATTCAGCCACTTTTTGCGCATTTTCGGTATGGCGTTCCATGCGCAGGCTTAAGGTTTCCAAACCTTGTAAGATCAAAAACACATTGTGCGGGCTGATCGCAGCGCCCGTATTACGCAGTGGTACCACGCGCGCACGAGCAATGTAGGCTGCTTCACCTAAGGCTTCGACATAATTCACCCCGTGGTAGCTTGGATCAGCGGTATTCAGTGATTTAAAGCGTTCAGGATATTTGCCCCAAGGGAACTTGCCGCTATCGACGATGATGCCGCCGATCGAATTACCATGACCACCAATATATTTGGTCAATGAATGCACCACAATGTCGGCACCAAATTCAAATGATTTTTGCAGGACAGGAGTAGCAACGGTATTGTCGACCACCACAGGTATGCCATATTCGTGCGCAATTTTCGAAATTGCTTCGAGGTCAATAATATTGCCCAATGGGTTACCAATAGATTCGACAAAGACCAACTTGGTTTTGTCATCGATGAGGCTACGCAGCGCTTCAGGGTTTTGATAATCAAAGAAGCGAACTTCAATGCCTTGTTTCGGCAGGGTGTGGGCAAACAGATTATATGTGCCGCCATATAGGGTCGAAACGGAAGCGATATTGTCGCCTGCTTCAGCAATAGTTTGAATCGCATATGTAATGGCTGCCATACCAGAGGCTAAGGCCAAAGCGCCAATACCGCCTTCGAGCGCTGCAACACGCTGTTCAAGTACCGCCGTGGTTGGATTCATAATGCGGGTATAAATATTACCCTGAACTTTTAAGTCAAATAAATCAGCACCATGCTGCGTGTTATCAAAGGAATATGAGGTGGTTTGATAAATCGGCACCGCAACCGCTTTGGTGGTTGGCTCCGGTGTATACCCCGCGTGAATTGCTAAAGTTTCGTCTTTATAGGTCATGATTACTTCATCTAAGAGAGCTAGTTTTTAAACAGTCTATCACTTATATATATGAATAAAAGTGCTTTATTTATAAAATGAATATCATAATTATTCATATTATTGAAAAATTTTCAGCTAAAGATGAGCGAAATTATGCTTAAAAACGCATGTTTAAATTTTGTTCGCCATTAAACTTGTAACAATGCATTGAAGGCGTGTGCGAAACCTTATTTTTTCACGACTTTATGCGTATAATAGCCGATTATTTTTTCGCTCAATTGAGCAGGGGCAACTTTGTGTTGTTCCGTATATGTTTTGACTATTGAGGAGTCCTAAGTGGCCCAATATATTTACACGATGAACCGTGTGTCGAAGATGGTTCCGCCTAAGCGCGAAATCCTGAAAGACATCTCTTTATCATTTTTCCCAGGCGCAAAAATTGGTGTGCTTGGTCTAAACGGTGCAGGTAAATCTACCTTGCTTCGTATTATGGCGGGCGTAGATAAAGATTTCTCAGGTGAAGCACGTGCTCAACCGGGTATCAAAATTGGTTACCTTGAACAAGAGCCGCCATTGGATGAAAGCAAAGACGTTCGTGGTAACGTTGAAGACGGTTTACGTGAGCCGTTAGATGCTTTGGCGCGTCTTGATGAAGTGTTTGCAGAATATGCAGCAGAAGATGCTGACTTTGATGCACTTGCAAAAGAACAAGAGAAGTTAGAAGCGATTATCCATTCATGGGATGCACATAATATTGTGAACCAAATGGATCAGGCTGCTGCAGCGTTGAACCTTCCAGCTTGGGATGCAGATGTATCTAAGTTGTCTGGTGGTGAGCGCCGTCGTGTTGCACTTTGCCGTTTGTTATTGTCTAAACCAGACATGTTGCTTCTAGATGAACCAACGAACCATTTGGATGCTTCATCAGTATCATGGTTGGAACGTTTCTTGAAAGACTTCCCAGGTACGATCGTTGCGATTACCCATGACCGTTACTTCTTGGATAACGTGGCAGAGTGGATTCTTGAGCTTGACCGCGGCATGGGTATTCCATACCAAGGCAACTACTCTTCTTGGTTAGAGCAGAAAAATGCCCGTTTAGAGCAAGAGCAGAAGCAAGAAGAATCTTTTGCTAAAGCATTGAAAAAAGAACTTGAATGGGTTCGTTCAAATGCTAAAGGTCAGCAAAAGAAAAACAAAGCGCGTATGGAGCGTTTTGAAGAGCTTAACTCACGCGAATTCCAACAGCGTAACGAAACGTCTGAAATCTACATTCCACCTGGTCCACGTCTAGGCAACAAGGTTGTAGAAGTTGAAGGCATCAGCAAGTCGTTTGGTGATCGTACGCTTTATAAAGACTTATCATTCGTTGTACCACCTTGTGCCATTGTGGGTATCGTGGGTGAGAACGGTGCGGGTAAAACCACATTGTTCCGTATGATGACAGGCGAGCAACAACCAGATACAGGTACTGTGGTACTGGGTGAGTCTGTTAAAGTGGCTTATGTTGGTCAGATTCGTGACACCTTAGATGACAACAAAACTGTTTGGGAAGAAGTTTCTGGCGGTTTAGACATCTTGAAAATTGGTGAATACGAAATCGCATCTCGTGCGTATATCGGTCGCTTTAACTTCAAAGGTCAAGATCAGCAAAAACGTGTAGGTCAATTGTCAGGTGGTGAGCGTAACCGTTTACAACTTGCGAAAATCCTGCAAATGGGCGCAAACGTCATCTTACTCGATGAACCATCAAACGACTTGGATATCGAAACTTTACGTGCGCTTGAAGATGCCATTCTGGTATTCCCAGGTACTGTAATGGTGATCTCGCATGACCGTTGGTTCCTCGACCGTATTGCTACGCACATCTTGTCATTTGAAGGTGAAACCCCTGAATTCTTCACGGGTAACTACCATGAATTTGAAGAATACCGTCGTAAACGTGATGGTGATGACCTTGTTGCAAAGCGTCAGAAATACCGCAAAATTGGTAACTAAGTTCCAGTTTTAAAATAAAAAACCAGCCTGCGGGCTGGTTTTTTATTACTTAGGATGCAATGACTATACAACTATGTCTTCATAGGCATGATGTAAGACGTAGTCTGCATGTTCATGGCCTTGTGCAGCAGCTTTACTGAGCCAAAGCTCTGCAAGTTCATAATTACGGTCTAAGCCGAGTTCTCCACGTAAATAACCGAGACCTAAGCGATATTGGGCATCTTTATGACCTTTTAATGCGGCACTTAAAAAATTCCACATGGCATTACGATAGTCGGTAGGGGATTGGTCTGCTGAATCCATAGTATGGTGACTGAGAAAGTCTTGATGGTGTTGAGCCGCAAGAATTTCAAAATAAGTCCCTTGGGCGTAATCACCCTCGGCTTCTGGAACCGAAAGATGCATTCCTTGCAACTTTGGATTCATCTGTTGTGACAACAGTGCATAAATTTTTTTCAGAGCTTGTATCATCATTGTTAAACTCCTTGTTGCTAAGTATAACCACTTGATTAATAAAAAATATTAACAGTAGTCATTCGTGCGCTGCGATGAATGATTTAATTGTTTTAAACAGATCACACTTAAGATGAAAATTAGCATGCTTGTCATGATATGTGAATAGGTATTAAAAAAATATTTATAAGTAATTTCAGTCATCTAGATCGCGAAAAATTATTTTTAATAAATTGAAAGTAGATGCTGAAAAAGCAGTTTTAAAGTTTGAAGGTAAAACGTAATACTGAAGGTTGAATGATGTAATTTTATTACGTTTACTGCACCTGTTAAGCTCAAGACTGAAGAACATATAATTTATAAGGTCAGAAAATAATGAGTGAGCATCATGGGCATGACCACAGCCATGCCGTTGTCACAGAAGGGAATGTCAAAAAATTAAGTTTTGCCTTAGCACTGACCACGACGTTTTTGATTATTGAAGTCATTGCTGGATTTATGACGCAAAGTTTGGCGCTATTGTCAGATGCGGCACATATGTTCACCGATGCTGCAGCCCTTGCCATAGCATTGGTCGCGATCAAAATTGGCAAGCTTCCTGCTGATAACAAACGTACCTTTGGCTATCAGCGTTTTGAAATTTTGGCAGCCTTGTTTAATGCCTTGATGCTATTTGTGGTTGCGATTTATATTTTGTATGAGGCCTATCAGCGCTTTTCAACGCCGCCGGAAATTCAAAGTATGGGCATGATGATTGTGGCCGTCATCGGTCTAATCATTAACTTAATCTCGATGCGTATTTTATTTTCCAGTTCACAAGAAAGCTTGAATGTGAAAGGGGCGTATCTAGAGGTGTTAAGTGATGCCTTAGGTTCGGTCGGTGTGATTATTGGCGCAGCGATTATTTATTTTACCGGCTGGATGTGGGTCGATACGCTTATTGCGGTGCTCATTGGCTTTTGGGTCTTACCAAGGACTTGGATTTTACTCAAACAAAGTATCAATATTTTATTGGAAGGTGTGCCTGAAGAAATCGACATAGAAAAATTACGCAATGATTTATTGGCACTCAAAGGGGTGGAGAGTATTCACCAGTTAAAGGTCTGGGCAATTACGTCAAAGAATGTGCATTTGACGGTTCATCTCTTTGCACCTGAAGCCGATCGTAATGCCTTGTATTTTGAGGCGATTGAAATGTTGCAACATGAACATGGAATCACGGAGATGACATTGCAAATCGAAGAAGATGAATGTGTAGTACACCAACACACTCAAAAGTCTGATCATGCACATGAGCATCATCAAGATGATCACGCGCATTCTCATGATGAATCACATCAGCACTAATGCTAATGTGATTTAAATGGCCTGTTTAGATTTCCCACTCATGATTACATTCGCGGCATTTCCATTTTTTCTGTGATTGCATAAAACCTTGCATTGAAATTTTAAAATCTGGCAGGTCGCGGTAGAACATGAAGCCTGCAATCAAGCAAGCAATAAATACAACAACAGTCGCAGTTTGTAATGTAGTACCTGCACCGTCACCAAAAATCCACATTGCGATGCTGATAATCACCAACAGTAAAAGAATAAATACCGCAGGGATGAGGATAATCAGGCTTTTAGGCACGACAGGACGAGCAACAGGCTGGCCTGCTTGCGCAAGAGGCATAATTTTAGGGCTTTGACATTTAGGGCAACGGTATTGCATTGCAACTCCATAATTTTAATCTATGGTTTATTTTAATCAGAATGACGCAGAAAGCAAAAATACCGTAAATTTAAATCAGATAAAATTTAGGCAATAAAAAACCCAAGTCATAATGCTTGGGTTTTTTATAAGATGATTTGCATCACCTTGAATATGGCGTCCCTACGGGGATTCGAACCCCGGTTACCGCCGTGAAAGGGCGATGTCCTAGGCCTCTAGACGATAGGGACAATTTGAGGCAACTTAGAGTGGGTTGACACCATCTCTCGGTATGGGCGCTATATTAGGGGGATAACGCCCATCCGTCAACTAAAAAATCAATTAAGCTTCATCAACTGCATCATTTTTCGGCAGTTTTAAGCTTTCATTGAGTTTTTCCCATGCTTTTGTTTCTTTTTTACTCGGGCCGCCCACAATTTCAAGTGCATGACGTAAGCGAGCAAAGGTTAAATCAGGACCAATGGTTACCATCGATTGCATAACCGGTGTCGAAGATGTCGAACCAGCAATAGCAATAAAGAAGGTTGGCATGAAGTCACGAAGTTTAATGTCCATTTGGTTCGCCAAATCCATCAAAGTTTGGCTGACGGTGTCATTGTTCCAAGTGAACATGCTTTCTAGACGCCAAATGGCAAATTGAAGGCTTTGACGAACTTGTTCTTCGGTCAATTTTTTGCTTTCAAACTGTTCTTTGCTGAGTGTTGGGAATTGGTTAAAATAAAAACCTGCCCAATTCACTGCTTCAGACAATAAATTAATACGCGGTTGAATCGCAGCCGCAATTTCTTCCAAGGTATTACGATCTGATTTCCAAGCCAGTAGGGTATCGAGCAATTGACCCGGTGTTAAACCTTTAATCCATTGACCATTTAACCAGTTTAGCTTTTCAACATCAAAGATTGGACCGCCTAGTGATACACGTTGAATGTCAAAGTGTTCAATCATTTCAGCCAAAGTGAATTTTTCACTTTCATCCGGCATTGACCAGCCCATGCGGCCTAAGTAGTTCAACAAGGCTTCTGGTAAAACGCCGATGTCTTTGTAGTAGTTAATTGATGTTGGGTTTTTACGTTTAGACAGTTTTGATTTATCTGGGTTACGTAACAGCGGCATGTGGCAAAGCACCGGCATGTCCCAACCAAAATATTTGTACAATAATTGGTGTTTAGGCGCAGAGGGAATCCATTCTTCACCACGAATCACGTGAGTGATTTCCATTAAATGGTCATCAACTACGTTTGCTAAGTGATACGTCGGTAAACCATCGGTTTTCAGTAGAATTTGCATGTCGACTTGCGCCCAAGGAATTTCGACTTCGCCACGCAGTAAATCGTTAAATTTACAAATCCCTTCTTCAGGCACTTTCATACGAATGACATGCGGTTCACCAGCAGCCAAACGCTGCGCCACTTCTTCCGCAGTGTGTTTTAAGCCACGTCCGTCGTAACGCGGTGATTCACCACGCGCTTGTTGTTCCGCACGCATTTGATCGAGTTCTTCTGCTGTTGCGAAGCAGTAGAATGCATGACCTTTTTCAACCAGTTCCAACGCATATTGTTTATAAATGTCCATACGTTCAGATTGGCGATATGGCGCATGAGGGCCACCCACATCTGGACCTTCTGACCAGTTCAAACCTAACCAACGCAATGAATCTAAAATCATTTTTTCAGATTCTGGGGTAGAGCGCAGTTGGTCTGTATCTTCAATACGAAGAATAAATTCACCGCCATGTTGCTTCGCAAAACATAAGTTAAACAATGCAATATAAGCAGTCCCAACATGCGGGAAACCAGTAGGAGAAGGTGCGATACGAGTACGAACAGTCATAATCAGCTTTTAATCAGAATGTAAATTGGGATCTATTATAACGAAAAAGCCTGATCACTTAATGCTTAATTCAACATTGAATGATCAGGCGTTTTTAGTGTTTTTTAGACGACAGTGGGGGAACTGGTCTAAAACAATAGCTTGGGCAGCATCAATATACTGATGTCGTTATGAGTTGCTACCAGAGAAAATGGCTTGAACAAAACGAGAAAAACTTTGGTTTTGTGATGCAAAGAAACTTTGAGTCGGTGCAGCTTTAATAGACGTAAGTACTTTTAAATTATCATCTGTACGGCCTTTACCTTCAGATTTTTGCTGATTAATCGCTTTTTCGATCAATGAGGTACGTTCAGCAGGCATCGTAAGTTTGTTATTCGATGCGGTGCTGGTTGCAGCACAAAATCCAGTCTGTGCAGTCACGCTTAAACTTAAGCCTAGGCATAGTGCGTATGAAAATTTCATGTCCAAATCTCCCCCTAGTTTTGGTGATGGAACTTTTTATTTGCAAAATAGTTTTAATATTTAGACTACGATTTAACCATCTTTCGTAATTAAAAAGTAGAACTACGTCACAATTTTTACAAAAAAACTAAAAAAGTCTGTACTGGGATTACCTAAATAGACTGTTTTCTCCAGATTTTCGGATGTTTTAGCAAACAACTATGAAGATAGCATGGAGATCGCTTCTGATTGTTGCTGTATTAGCAGAATTAAAGTTTTAAATACGTTATTTTTAGATATCTTTAAAACAGAAATAGATTTGAATTTATATTATAGATAGCTGATTGTTAAAGTTATTTTTGATTTATATAGTGCTCTCAAGATCAATTTGAGTTTGAGCAGATGAAAAAAATAATAGCATCGGGCATTTTCGCATTGTTGGGTGGGGTGGCGGTACAGGTGTATGCCGCAAAAGATTTCTTGAATGTTTCTTATGACCCAACACGTGAGTTTTATCAGGAATATAACCAAGAATTTGGGCAATATTGGAAAAAGCGTACAGGACAAGAGATTAATTTTAAACAATCTCATGGTGGCTCTGGCAAACAAGCTCGTGCAGTGGCAACAGGTTTACAGGCAGATGTAGTGACTTTGGCATTGGCCAATGATATTGATGAAATTGTGGCGACCGGACAAATCAATAAGAATTGGCAAAAACAATTTCCACATAATTCTGCACCGTATACCTCAACCATCGTATTTTTGGTGCGTAAGGGCAACCCGAAAAAAATTAAAGATTGGAATGACCTGACCAAACCGGGTGTTGAAATTATTACGCCAAATCCAAAAACTGGTGGGGCACCGCGTTGGATCTATTTATCAGCATGGGGATATGCCTTAAAACAACCGGGTGGCAATGACGCCAAAGCCAAAGAATTGGTGAAAAAACTCTATAGTAATGTCAAAGTATTGGATTCTGGCGCACGTGGTTCACTCACGACCTTTGCTGAGCGTGGCATTGGAGATGTCTTGCTGTCTTGGGAAAATGAGGCACTGTTAGCAACTCAGGGCTTAGGCAAAGATAAATATGACATTGTTTATCCGTCTATTTCAATTTTAGCTGAACCTTCAGTAGCTGTAGTAGATAAAACTGTCGACAAAAATGGTAATCGAAATTTGGCGAAGGGTTATTTGAACTATCTATATTCACCTAAAGGCCAAGAGCTGGCAGGTAAATATTTCTTCCGCCCTCGCGATGCAAAAGCCACTGCAAAGTACGCTGCTCAATTTCCGAAAGTTCAAATCTTTACCATTGATAAAGTGTTTGGCGGTTGGGCTAAAGCGCAAAAAACACATTTTGTGAATGGTGCGATTTTCGATCAAATTTATAGTGAAAAGAATAAAGAGTAAAACGATCCACCATAATGGGCGTTGTAAAAACGGATAATCTGGATTATCCGTTTTTCGCATATGTAATGCATAAAAATCTATATATAGGGAATAAGTAGATTGTATTTGTGTATTTTAATATGAAAAACAAACAATTAAATTCGCTGCGTTAGCTGTATCCAGCAAAGGGTCTAAACTTGCTGCAATTGCGATTTATGACTTTATTTCATATATTTAGCAGTATTGAATATAACTTTATGCTGGCTGTTATGAAAACTCAATTTAAGGCGTGGCTCAGTGCTGCGTTGCTTGCCACAGGTGTTGCTTTCTCAGCGTCTGCTCAGGCCGCTGATCGTGAATTTTTAAACGTTTCTTATGATGCAACGCGTGAATTTTATGACGAATTTAATAAGTCATTTGGCGCATATTGGAAAGAGCGTACGGGTAAAACGGTTGCATTTAAACAATCACATGGTGGTTCAGGTAAACAAGCCCGTTCTGTAGTAGACGGTTTAAAAGGTGATGTCGTGACTTTGGCCTTGGCCAATGACATCGAAGAAATTGTGAAGTCTGGTCAGATTCAACCAGGTTGGCAAAAAGAGTTTCCACATAACTCAGCGCCATATACGTCAACGATTGTCTTCATGGTGCGTAAGGGCAACCCGAAACATATTAAAGATTGGTCTGATTTAACCAAGCCGGGCGTACAAATTATTACCCCGAACCCGAAAACTGGCGGTCTCCCACGTTGGGTTTACTTGTCAGCTTGGGGTTATGCTTTGAAACAACCGGGTGGTAATGAAGCGAAAGCCAAAGATTTCGTGGGTAAAATGTACCATAACGTAAAAGTAATGGACTCTGCGGCACGTGCATCGATGACTACATTTGCAGAACGTGGTATTGGTGATGTGTTATTGACTTGGGAAAACGAAGCTTTAGTTACTCAAAAAACTTTGGGTAAAAACAAATTTGATATCGTGTATCCATCGATGTCGATTTTGACTGAGCCTTCAGTGGCGATCGTGGATAAAACTGTCGATAAAAATGGTAATAAATGGTTAGCTCAAGGCTATATCAATTATCTTTATTCTCCATTAGGTCAAGAAATGGCGGCTCGTCATTTCTATCGCCCACGTAATGCAGCAGTTTTAGCAAAATATAAATCACAGTTCCCGCCATTAAAAACATTTACTATTGATGAAGTGTTTGGTGGTTGGGCAAAAGCTCAACAAACACATTTTGTGAATGGTGCGATCTTCGATCAGATCTACAATAACAAGCGCTAATACATCGAAATCTATGATTTGAGATGTTCAAAGACCTCCTTCGGGAGGTTTTTTAATGGATGGCAAAAAATAAAAACGGTTTTCTCTATGGAAAGTAATATTTCTGTACAAAAAGACGTTTGGAGCTTTGCTAAAACAAGGTAATAATGTGCAGTTACATTTTTAGCTGTGTTGAACGAACCCTTATGTCGCATATTTCTGTATTACTTCATGAAACTGTTGATGCTTTACTGGCAGATCGCAATACAGGAATTTTCGTAGATGGCACATTTGGGCGTGGCGGTCATACACGTTTATTACTGTCTAAATTAGATGAAAATGCACGTGTTTATGCCTTTGATAAAGACCCACAAGCATTGGCCGTTGCAGCAGAATTAGAACAAGAAGATGCGCGTTTTAAAATTATTCACGCCAGTTTTGCCGATTTAAAAGAGGAACTGCGTAGTCGTGGTATCGATTTGGTCGACGGTATAATGGCGGATTTAGGGGTGTCATCTCCGCAGCTAGACCAAGCAGAGCGTGGCTTTAGCTTTATGAAAGATGGCCCACTTGATATGCGTATGGACAACTCACAAGGCCCAACAGCCGCAGAGTGGTTGGTTGATATTGAAGAAGAAGATTTGGCCAATATTATTTTTAAATATGGTGAAGAACGTTATAGCCGCCGTATTGCCAAAGCGATTAAAGCGGCAGGGTATATTGAAACCACAGCTCAATTGGCTGAAATCGTGAAAGTTGCCCACCCGAAATGGGAAAAAAATAAACATGCAGCGACACGAACTTTCCAAGCAATTCGTATTGCTATTAACAAAGAACTCGACGATATTGATATCTTCTTACCTCAAGCGGTGGATATGCTGAAACCTGAAGGCACTCTTGCAGTGATCAGTTTCCACTCTTTAGAGGATCGTTTAATTAAACAATTTATTCAAAAAGAATCTACACTTGCAGAAGACACAGGCTGGGGTTTACCACAAAAACGCGAAGATACCCGCCGCTTAAAAAAAGTGTCACGAATTAAAGCAAGTGAAGAAGAGGTTAAAGCCAATCCGCGATCTCGTAGTGCTTGGCTTCGTGTGGCAGAGCGTTTAGCTTAAAAGGCAAAGAATGAAAACCGAAGCAATCGAAAAAAACTCTGATCAATCGCAGTCGAAGAAAATCATTACATACGGCATTTTATTGCTCTTGGTTTTTGTGAGTGCGATTATGGTGGTCTTTCAAGTCTTTGAATATCGCCAAGATTATCGTCAATTGAGTACCTATATGCGTGAAAGGGATGACCTCAACGCAGAATGGGGACGTTTGCTGATCGAACAACAAACTTTCGGTGCAACAGCCCAAATTGGGACACGTGCAGTTACCCAATTACGGATGTATTCGCCTCCTATTGCACAAACCGTTGTTATTTCATTGCCACAAACTCCAGAACAGAAAAAATAGGCTGCCGGTCACATGGTTGAAAAGAGAAACAAACAAACTCCGCGTAAAAAACAGCAGTCTGTTACTGGTCGTACAGCCATTTCGGTGGAGATGTGGCGCTATCACTTGATGTGGGCGGTGGTTTTACTGTGCTTTATTGCATTGGTCGGGCGGGCTTTTTATGTACAAATCATCAATAAAGACTTTTTACAAAATAAAGCCAATGCCAAAATTTTAAGAACTGAAACCTTAAAAGCCATGCGCGGTGTCATCTATGACCGTCACGGCGTTCCTTTAGCCATTAGTACTCCGATCATGAAAATCGTGATCGATCCACGTGATTATTTTGACAATAAAAAACTCTTTGAAGAAATTACGGCCGAATTGGCTAAAGATCCAAACAATCGTAAGTTAAAACGTCAATTACCAGATAAAAATCTGAATTTAGATGAACTCGCTGATGCTGTAGGGATGGATCGTGCTGAATTGAGACGCAAAATGAATGAGCGTCCACGTTCACGTTATTTAGTTTTAAAGAAAGAAGTGCCACCACAACAAGCTGAATTGATCATGAAACGTGACTTTCAGGGGGTATATACCGAGAAAAACTATAAGCGCTACTATCCACAGCCTCAGCCAAACTCACAAATTATTGGTTTAACCAATAGTGAGGGTATGGGCATCGAAGGTTTAGAGATGCAATTGAATGAACGTCTTGCAGGCGTAGATGGTGCGCAGCAAATTGTCCGAGATAAAAAAGGCAACCGCGTTAAAGACCCTGAGATCGTGAAAGAAGTTGAGTCGGGTGAAAATATCACGCTCAGTATCGATTCACGTTTGCAATACATTATGTATCGTGAGTTGACTGCAGCCGGCGTAGCCAATAACGCACGTTCTGCCACAGCGATTGCTGTCGATGTCAAAACGGGTGAAATTTTAGCGATGACCTCTTGGCCGTCGTACAACCCGAATGATAAAAAAGGTGTCTTAAATAAAGATGCCATGCGTAACCGTGGTGCGATTGACTCCTTTGAGCCAGGTTCAACCATGAAGCCAATGACCGTGGCAATGGCGTTGGAAAGCGGCAAATACACGGCAAATACGGTTGTAAATACCACGCCTGGTTCTATGCGCGTTGGGAATCATACTATTCGAGATACGCATAACTATGGCCCTCTGACTTTGGGCGGCATTATTCAAAAATCGTCTAACGTCGGTGTGGCAAAAATCGCTTTATCTCTCCCTTATGAAACATTACCAACGTTCTATCAACGTCTTGGCTTTGGTCAACGTTCAGCGGTGAAATTCCCCGGTGAAAGTGCTGGTCTGATTTTGCCGAAGAGCAAATGGAATGTGTCTGAAGTAGCAACCATGGCTTATGGTTATGGTTTGAACGCTACAGTGCTCCAACTGGCGGATGCTTATGCCATGATTGCCAACAAAGGCGTCAAAATGCCACTGAGCTTGTACAAGCTTGAGGAAAAGCCGAAAGGTGAGCAGATGGTTGACCCTAAAATTGCTGATCAAGTGCTTTTAATGATGGAAGCGGTGACCTTACCGGGTGGTACGGCACGTCAAGCCAATATTCCGGGTTATCGCGTGGCAGGTAAAACTGGTACAGCACATAAATTACGTGCAGACCGTAAAGGTTATTCGACTTCAGAATATCGTGCACTCTTTGCTGGTGTCGCACCAGTGAGTGATCCACGTTTGGCCATGATTGTTGTAGTGGAAAACCCAACAGGTCAGTATTACGGTGGCCTGGTGGCTGCACCCGTTTTTGCTCGTGTAATGCAAGAATCTTTACGTTTAATGAACGTACCTTTAGATAAACCTTTAGACACTCCTAAGATCCAGTAATAGGTGATGAATGAAAATTACGTTTCAAGATCTATACACCGTTGAACAGCCCGCAGAATGGATGTTGCAATCCTTTCAGGGCTTCAATCTGGATAGTCGCAAAGTTACAGCAGGGCAAATATTTATTGCCCTGACTTCGTTTTCGCAACCTGAAAAAACAGCACAATTTGCACGTGCAGCGTTAGAGAATGGCGCGTTGGCTGTCATTTCAGAAACTGATTTGGGCTTGGATCAAAGTGTCGTGATCGCGGATGTGCGTCAATTGATGGGGCAGTGGCAAAAGCAATATCTACAGGCAACTCAACCAGCTCAAGCTGCACGAATTTTGGCAGTGACGGGTACCAATGGTAAAACCACGATCTCTCGTTTAATCGCTGAATTACTCATGCTGCAAGGCAAAAAATGTGCAGTGATGGGAACCACTGGTAACGGAATTTTACCGAATTTAGAAGCCTCTTCTCACACCACTTTAGATGCGTTACATATGCAAAATGCGTTGCATACCTATGCACTTGAAGGTGCAGAGTTTGCTGCCATTGAGGCAAGTTCGCATGGCTTAGAACAAGGTCGATTAAATGGCTGTGCAATTGAAATTGCCGCTTATAGCAATTTAAGTCGTGACCATTTGGATTATCATAAAACCCTTGAAGCCTATGCTGAAGCGAAATCACGTTTGTTTCAGTTTCCATCGCTCAAAGTTGCAGTCATCAATCTCGATGATGAACATGCAGAAGTGATGCTGAATGCCGCACGCCAAAACCCGGCTCAGCCTAAAATTTTGACTTATTCAACGCGTCAGGCTGCGGATTATCAAGTGACGGATATTCAATACAGCTTAACGGGCGCACAATTTAAATTGCGTACTGCTCAAGCTGAATTTGTGGTGCAAAGTCCATTATTGGGACACTTCAATATTGAAAATATTGTGGCGAGCTTAATTTCAGCGGAGCAAGCGGGTTTTGACTTATCTGCCTTGATCGCAACTGCGCCCGAGTTAAAAGGTGCACCGGGTCGTATGCAAGTGATTCGTGATGATGAACGCCTGTTTGTGGTGGATTATGCACATACACCAGATGCTTTAGTTCAAGTGTTACAGACTTTAAAACGTCATGTATCGCAACAGCTATGGGCGGTGTTTGGCTGTGGTGGTGATCGTGACCGTGGTAAGCGTCCATTGATGACACAAGCGGCATTAAACCATGCAGATATTGCGTTGATTACCTCAGATAATCCACGTACTGAAAACCCAGAACAAATTTTTGCAGATATGAAGGCTGGTATTGATTTCACTGGAAAAACTGTCCATGAAATCCATGACCGCCGTGAAGCGATTAAATTCGCAGTCAACCATGCGCAAGCGGGTGATATTGTGGTGATTGCTGGTAAAGGCCATGAAAACTATCAAGAAATTGATGGTGTTCGACATTGGTTTGATGATGTGGTGGAAGTGAAATCAGCGATTGATTCACAGCATCACAACACTGACTCGGCTTATCCAGCGCAATAGGAAACAGATATGCATACTTCAACGACCAGTACGGTTCCGTTAGAACCATGGACTGCCGAACAGTTGGTTCAAGCGACACAAGGTCACTGGCATAATAATCAAGCGCCGACAGGTCCTGTGAAACGAATTTTGACCGATTCACGTCATGCAGAGCAAGGTGACGTTTTTCTTGCCCTGAAAGGTGAACGCTTTGATGCGCATGACTTCCTTGCTCAAGTGGCTGAAAAGGGTTGTGAAATTGCCATTGTCAGTCATCCGGTCGATGTGGATATTTGTCAGTTGGTGGTTGCAGATACACGTATGGCGCTTGGGCATTTGGGTGCATTTCGTCGTGCCCAAAACCCAGCTTTAAAAGTAATTGCCTTGACAGGAAGCAGTGGTAAAACTACGACCAAAGAGATGCTCGGGAGTATCCTTTCTCGTCTTGCACCAACATTAATTACGCGCGGTAATTTAAATAATGACCTTGGCGTACCGATGATGTTACTTGAGTTGCGTCCAGAACATCAGTATGCCGTGATGGAGCTTGGTGCCAGTCATAAGGGTGAAATTGATTACACCTCAAATTTGGTACAGCCTCAGGTTGCCGGTATTTTAAATATTGGTACTGCTCATATGGGTGAATTTGGTGGGCGTGAGGGCATTTGTCGTGCCAAGTCTGAAATTTATGCACATATAGCGAAAACAGGAACTTCGATTGTGCCTGCGGCAGATGATTTTACAGATGCCATTCGTCAAGCTGTGCAAACTGAACAATTAATGAGTTTTGGTCAGGGTGGGGATGTCTTTGCGACTGAGACGGAGCTTCAGGCTCAATCTTCACGTTTTATCTTAAATACGCCACAAGGTTCGCGTTCTGTTCAACTGCCATTTGCGGGTGAGCATAATGTGCAAAATGCCACTGCAGCCGCAGCTTTCGCGTTATCGATTGGCGTGAGTTTAGATGACATCGTTGTGGGTCTTGAACATGCAACTGGTGCCAAAGGTCGTCTAAACTTTATTCAACATAAAGATTATTTGTTTATTGATGATACTTACAATGCAAATCCAACCTCAATGCGTGCTGCTGCTGATGTACTTGCGCAGCAAGATGGCATCAAAGTCATGGTCATTGGGGATATTGGTGAGTTAGGTTCATCTGCTGCACAGCAGCACTACATGTTGGGACGTGATCTTGTCTCACACTCTGGTCTTCAATTTGTCGTTGCTGTCGGTGAGTTTTCACCTGCTGTGCAAGAAGGCGCGCGCAGTACACAATATGGTAAAAAATTACAGGCCTTTCTATCTCAAGAACAGGCTTTACCGTTATTAATTAGTCTAGTCAAAACACATCAGCCTCAGTCCATGAGTTTCCTGTTTAAAGGTTCTCGTTATACCCACATGGAAACTTTGATGGCTGAATTGATGGAGAAACTTTAATGCTGTTATGGTTATTTGAGCAGCTTGCGGGTTATCACAGCTCGTTTCAGGTTGTTCGTTATTTAACGCTTCGTTCGCTACTCAGTGTCTTAACGGCATTGGCCATTGGTCTGTTGCTTGGACCTGTGATGATCCGCAAATTGCAAGCTCTCAAATATGGTCAGGCAGTCAGTTCATTCGCACCTGAAAATCATGCCAAAAAAATGGGCACACCGACTATGGGTGGTGTGTTGATTTTACTGTCTATTGGGATTTCAACCTTACTTTGGGCCGATCTTTCAAACCCTTATGTATGGATTGTACTTGGCGTGATGGTGATCTTTGGTGCTGTTGGCTGGGCCGATGACTGGATTAAAATTCGTTATAAAGACAATGCCGGTCTACCTGCGAAAAAGAAATTCTTTTGGACTTCTGTAGCATCGTTAGGCGCCGGTATTGCGCTCTATGTGATTGCGACACAGCAAGCAAACCCAGTACATACCTCAAATATGTTGGATCTGCTGATTCCATTCTTTAAAGAAATTAGCATTCCGTTGTCTATTATTCCACTCGGTATTGGTTTTATTGTCTTTACTTATTTGGTGATTAACGGCGCATCTAACGCTGTGAACTTAACGGATGGTTTGGACGGCCTAGCAATTATGCCAATCGTTCTGGTTGCCGCAGGTTTAGGTGTATTTGCTTATCTGGCTGGTGATGTTCGTTTTGCCGATTATTTACATATCCCTTATGTGAAATACGCATCTGAACTTGTCGTGATCTGTGCGGCAATGATCGGTGCTGGTTTGGCATTCTTATGGTTTAACGCGCATCCAGCTCAAGTGTTTATGGGTGATGTCGGTGCCTTATCTCTAGGTGCGATGCTCGGTACGATCGCAGTCATGGTTCGTCAAGAAATCGTTTTTGCCATTATGGGCGGTGTCTTCGTGGTTGAAGCTATTTCTGTCTTCTTGCAAATTGGCTCGCTGCGTATGCGGAACAAGCGTGTATTCTTAATGGCACCGCTGCACCATCACTATGAGAAAAAGGGATGGCGTGAAACTCAGGTGGTGATTCGTTTCTGGATTATTACAATTATGCTGGTAGTTTTAGGTCTAATGACTTTAAAATTACGTTAAGCAAATAAATAAACGAAACCGGCATTTGCTCCCACAGATGCCGGTTTTTTTATTTCAAAATATAGTGGAGTAAATGATGAACCTGTTGATGTGTCCTGTATGCCGTGAAGCATTAAAACTCACAGAGCGGACATGGCGCTGTGAAAATAATCATAGCTATGATGTTGCAAAACAAGGCTATGTCAATTTACATGTGGTTCAACATAAACACAGTAAAAATCCGGGTGATACGCCTGAATCTATACAGGCGCGTCGTGCGTTTTTGACTGCAGGTCACTATGCACCTTTGCAACAGGCAGTGGTGGCTTTGATTCAAAAATTAAGGGTTGAAAACTTGTTGGATATTGGCTGTGGTGAAGGCTATTACACTGATGCGATGCAAGCTGAAGTACTACAATGTGTGGGTGTCGATATTGCTAAAAATGCAGTACAAGTGGCCGCTAAACTGAATAAAGAGGTGACTTGGGTGGTTGGTACAGGGGCGACCTTGCCTGTATTAGACCATTCGATTGACTTGTGTACGAGTTTATTTAGTCCTATTCCAAAAGAAGAAATCCTTCGCGTATTAAAGCCTGAAGGGCACTTGATGGTGGTTACACCTGCACCAGAGCATCTTTATGCTATGCGTGAAGCCCTGTTTGAAGAAGTAAAACCACATGAACCGCATAAATTTGTGGAACAACTGGCGAATGATTTTGAATTGGAAAGTGAACAAGTGGTTCAAGCGAAAATGTCACTTTCTCAGCAGGATCTCAAAAACTTAATTGCAATGACGCCTTATGCATATAAAGTGAAAGCTGAGCGTCGAGAAGCTCTAGAAAAAAATGAACAATTTGAGTTGCAAGCGCAGTATCAAATTTATCTCTTTAAAAAGAAATAATGCATTGGAAGTGATAAAAAAGCCCTCGTTTGAGGGCTTTTTTTATGCAGTATTTACTGAACTTGATCGATGAGATGATCAAGTGCGTCCGTTTTATGCTCTGCACCTTGTGGTTTAGGCTGCATTGGCGGAGGCGCAGTTCGAGTCGGTGCAAGATTGGTTTCAGTAGACCCAGGAAGGTCGTCAAAATCATTTTGCGAAGCCTGAGGCTTCGGTGCAACAGGAGCAGGACGATACAGCGGTTGAGCCATTGGTGGCGTTGCTGCACGATCTTGTTCAGGTTGACCTTGAGTCGCTTTAGCCGAATTACGGTTGATTGGATTCTTGGCATGGGTGTCTAAACGCACCCAAGCTTCAGGTGTGCCTTTAAGTGATTTCGCCATAAAATCTGACCAAATAGGCAAGGCTGCAACACCACCATATTCACGGCGACCCAAAGTAGAAGGTTGGTCAAAACCGACCCAAGCCACAGTGACCAATTTTCCATTAAATCCAGCAAACCACGCGTCTTTTGCGTCATTGGTTGTACCGGTTTTACCGCCTAAATCACCGCGACCAATTTTTAAAGCCGCTCGACCTGTACCATGTTGGATCACGTCACGCAAGATGTTCGCCATATCAAAGGCTGAACTTGACTTCAAAATTCGCTGAGCTTGCTTATAGTTTGCTGCTTCAGTATCGGAAATTTTCGATTCAGCAGGTTTATTATCCTGATTAGTGACTTCAATCACTTCATCATCCGGCGTGGTCGGATCTGCTGATTCAACTTCGTCTTTTTGATTGATACATTGAATACATGCATATTCAGGATTGGCTTGATAAATCACTTTGCCATAAGCATCTTCAATACGGCTAATAAAGTGCGGTTGAATACGATATCCACCGTTGGCAAATGTCGCATAACCTGTCGCCATTTGAATCGGCAACACCTGTGGGGTACCTAAAGCAATGGTGTAGTTACGTGGAATTTGGTTTTCTTGTAAGCCAAAATCCATAAATAATTGGCGAGTACGTTCAATTCCGACGACTTGTAATAAGCGAACTGAAACTGTGTTACGTGATAAATAGAGGGCACGGCGTAGAGGTATCATCCCTAAATAGCGACCGTCAGAGTTTTTAGGCGTCCACTTGCCAATCGTAATTGGATTGTCATTGACCATGGAATACGGAGTCATGCCACGTTCAAGTGCTAAAGCATAAACAAAGGGTTTAATGGTTGAACCCGGCTGACGCCAGCCTTGTAGAGCACGGTTAAATTTAGATTGATAAAAATTATAACCACCCACAATGGCTTCAATACCACCATTATTGGGATTAAGTGCAATTAATTGACCTTGCGCTTTGGGAATTTGCACCAAAGCCCATGAGCTTTTGTCCGCATTCGGACGTAGGCGAATAATATCTTTTACTTTTACAATTTGAGAGGCTTTGCTAGGCGCATTGCCTACACTATTGGCATTGCGATAGGGGCGTGCCCAAGATAAACCTGACCATGGAACTGTCACACTACTGCCGTCTTGCATCAACACTTCGATACTGGTGTTGTTGACTTTGGTTACTTCGGCAGGATAGGTGTTGGCATATGGAATAAAGTTTTTTAAGGGTTCATCATGTGCTTCTGCACCACGCCAACCATGTCGTCTATCGTAAGCTTCGAGACCCTCTTGTACAGCCTGCTCAGCATAGGCTTGGCGTTGGCTGTTGATAGTGGTGTAGACTTTATAGCCAGAATCCGTCGCTTGTTCACCAAGCTTTTCTACGAGCTCAGAGCGAACCATTTCCCCGACGTAGGGGAATTTGTTGCTGACCCCGCGGTCAGGCATATCGAGATTAATCGGTTCAGCAATCGCTTTTTGATATTCAGATTGATTGATATAACCCAATTGCAACATACGGCCTAAAATCCAATTACGACGCTCTAAAGCACGTTTTGGGTTGGCTACAGGATTGTATTTTGAAGGTGCTTTAGGTAAGCCTGAAATCATTGCCATTTGAGCCAAACTTAAATCTTGCAGGCTCTTGTTATAATAAATTTTTGCTGCTGCTGCGATCCCGTAGGCATTTTTTCCTAAAAAGATTTTGTTGACATACAGCGTTAAAATTTCTTCTTTACTTAGATTTTGTTCAATTTTTCGAGCAAGGAAAACTTCGGTCAGTTTACGTTTTAGCGTACGTTCTGGAGTCAGATAATAGTTTTTTGCAACCTGCATGGTAATGGTTGAACCACCGGTTTGCACATCTGAGCCTGTAATACTTTCACTGACAGCACGCCCCAATCCTTTGAAACTAATACCGCTGTGTTCAAAAAATGAAGAATCTTCCGCAGCTAAAAAGCCATGAATGAAATGAGACGGGATTTGGTCGTACTCTACAGGGACCGAAAGTTTGCCACCGTATTCTGCAATCAGCTCATTATCAGCACTATAAACCTGCAATGGTTTTAATAATGGAGCCTTTTTTAAGATGGACATTTCAGGCAAAGACGGGGCAATATAGAGATACATGCCATAGAAACCCATTGGAATTGCGACCAAAATAATAATAATGGCCAAAAAAAATGGATGAACAAGGCCTGAACAAGATAGCTTTTTCATAACAAGTAAGTTTTAATAAGAGCTAATGGCAAACTAATTGGTGGTCAGTATATCCTTTCGATATACGGATTGTTAGATGAGTTATTGTATCTGTATAAAATTATAGACCAATGCTAATTAGTGGGTTAATTTTTTTGGGGATAAAAAAATAATAGGAATTATATTGTGCTCAGGTTATATCGTAAGCCAAATAAGGGGTTGATAGGAGTAGATATTAGTTCGACTTCTGTTAAGGTTTTGGAACTTTCTGTAAAGAGTGGGCGGTATTGGGTAGAAAGCTATGCTTTGGTCCCATTACCAGAAGGAAGTGTTGTTGAAAAGAACATATTGAATCCGGAAGCTGTCGGTGACTGTTTAGAGCGCGCAATTAATTTGGCCAATACACAGACGACCAATGCAGCTTTGGCGGTTCCTACGTCGATGGTGATTACAAAAATCATCGAAATGGACGCAGATATGAACGATGATGAACGTGAAATTCAGATTCGTGATGATGCTGAGCAATATATTCCGTTCCCACTTGATGAAGCGAGCCTTGATTTTGAGGTCTTGCCAGATCGTCTGTCCAACCCAAATCGTGTCAATGTTCTACTTGTCGCTACGCGTATTGAAAATGTTGAAGCGCGTGCGGAAGTCATTCAGCTTGCGGGTCTGACACCAAAAATTGGCGATGTAGAAAGCTTTGCAATTGAAAATGCATTTAAAGTTTTCTCAGATACTTTGCCAATGGGTGTAAATACCGTGGGTATTTTAGATATTGGTCATAGTATGACGACCTTATCTGTTATGCAGAATAACAAAGTGATTTATACCCGTGAGCAAGTGTTTGGTGGCAAACAATTGACACAGGAAATTCAAAATCGCTATGCATTGTCTTTCGAAGAAGCAGGTCGAGCGAAAAAAACACGTGCCTTGCCAGATGATTATGATATCGAAGTCTTAGAACCCTTCTTAGAAGCTGTCGTTCAACAAGCAGCACGTTCTTTACAGTTCTTTTTCTCATCTTCACAGTTCAACGAAATTGACCATATTTTATTGGCAGGGGGGAATGCCAATATTCCGGGGCTTGCAAAATTACTTCAACAAAAATTAGGTTACCGCGTCACGATTGCCAATCCATTCTTACAAATGGGTTTTTCACCTCAAATTGATATTAAAAAAATTGAAAATGATGCCTCATCACTCATGGTGGCATGCGGTCTAGCATTGAGGAGTTTTGATTAATGGCAAAAATTAACTTGCTCCCTTGGCGTGATGAGCTAAGAGAGAAACGAAAAAAAGAATTTATTGCACTTTGTATTGGGGCTTTCTTAATTGGGGTAATTGGGGTTGGTTTAACATGGTTGTACTTTGATCACAAATTAAAAGATCAAGAACAAGCGAACCAATTGATTATCAGTCATAACCAAAATTTAGATGTTCAATTAAAGTCTTTGGATGGTTTACAAGAGCAGCGTAATGCCATTATTGAACGCATGAAGTTGATTCAAGGCTTACAAGGTCAACGTCCAATCGCAGTACATCTTGTAGATGAATTGGTTCGTGTGACACCTGCCAATATGTACATCACAAAATTTGAGCGTAATGGCGACAAATTTATGATCGAAGGGCGTGCGGAAAGTCCAAATACTGTTGCAGATTTACTGCGTAATTTGGAAGCATCACCTTGGTATCGTAATGCCTTCATGAGCTCATTCCTTGTGGTTGAAGAGAAAAAAGACAAAGCGCCGACGTCAGTGGTTCCTCGCGTAGAAGAATCTTATGGTGCATTTACTGTGACTGCTGATTTGGAGCAAATTGCGCAGCCGACCATTAATGATCCAGCAGCAAATGCAGGACAGTCAGCTTCATCGGCGCAAACATCTGACGCACAAACTGCAGCAACACCAACTCCGGAGGCTGCAAAATGAGTCGTGATGAATTTGAACAATTGAATCAAGATGCTGTTGTCATTCCGAAAAAGAAAATGACTTTTGATAAGTTTGTACAGCAGTTCAATACGCTAGATCCGAATAACTATGGTAGTTGGCCAATTTCAGTCAAAATTACCTGTTGGATTTTTATCATTATCCTTGTGGCAATTTTGGGCTATTTCTTGGCGATTAAAGGCAAGATTGAAGCTATTTCAAGTGCCAATGCACAAGAACAAAATTTGTTGAATGAATTTCGTGAAAAAGATTCAAAACTACGTAATTTGCAACAATATCAATTGCAGTTGCAGGATATGGAAGCACGTTTTAATCAACAATTAGAACAATTGCCGAAAGAAACTGAAATTCCAGGTTTGGTTGAAGATATCAACTTAACAGGCGTGAATTCTGGACTGAAATTTAAAATTATTCGTCTTGAGCCTGAAGTGAAGCAAGAGTTCTTTACGGAACAGCCAATTCATATCGAAGCAACGGGTGATTACCATGCCTTTGGTTCATTTGTTAGTGGCATTGCCGGGCTTTCACGGATTGTGACTTTGCATAATTTAACGATTACAGCAACTGAAAATAAAGAAAAGAACTCAGATATTCCAAAAATTGATTATGTCATTTCTGCGAAAACATATCGTTACGAAGGAAATACTGAAAGTGCTGCGAAAGCTGCAGATTCAGCAAGTACACAGGAGGCTCCAAAATGAAAATGAATAAATTGGCACTTTCTGTGATGGTTGGATTTGTATTAGCAGGTTGTGAATCACGTATTGATGTGGTCAATCAAGAGATGGCAAATATACGCAATCAAGCGCCATTAGCGATTGAGCCTGCGCCAGATTTTGTGCCTGTCGAGACTTTTAATTATGCAGCGCATTCTTTAAAAAGTCCGTTCTTGCCAAGTTCATTGGCAGCAGAACTTAAAATCATGGCTGGTAAGCGTGTTTATCCAAACTTGAGTCGTCAGCCTCAACCCTTAGAGAGTTATGCGCTCGAAACTTTAAATATGAAGGGTAGTATGCGTAACCAATCTGGGCAAATTTTAGCCTTGATTCAGACGCCTGATGGTGAAGTTGAACGTATTCAACGTGGAAGTTATATGGGGCTCAATCATGGTCGCGTGGTAAATATTACCCCGACGCAAATTGATTTGATTGAGATTATTCCGGATGGGCGAGAAGGATATGTAGAGCGTCCTAGAAGTCTCATATTAATTGGACCAGCACCTTAAGCTTAAAGGAATAAAAATGAAGAATAGTGTACAAGATTTTATTTTTGGGGATGGCAATACAATGAATCATGTGTTTCGTCAGTTTTCGATGGGGGCTGTTGCAATGGCGATGATGCAAGTTGCCAATGCTCAGGTGAGTGTAACCAATGTGGTACCAATGCAAATTCCAGGTCAAGGGACTGAAATTCGCGTGATGTTTAATGGCTTGCCGCCGCAACCACAAGCTTATCAACTCGATCAACCATCACGACTAGTTTTAGACTTTGATAAAGCACAGCAAAATTTAAAACAAAGTTCAATTCCTGTGGCAACGGCTGAAGCGAGCACTGTGGATGTGAGTTCGGATGCACAACGTGCGCGCTTAACTGTGAATTTAGCCAATGCTGGCGCTTTTACCACGCGTGTTGAAGGTAATACCTTTATTTTAAAAATCAACTCTGCACAAGCTGCAAATTATGTACAGCCTGTAGCACAACGTCAGCAACAGGGCATCTCAAATATTGGTTTCCACCGTGGTTCTAATGGTGAAGGTCAAGTTGTTGTTGATTTACTGGGTGGAAATACTCCCGTTGATGTTCAACAGCAAGGCAGTAAAGTGGTGATCCGTACTTTAGGCAATAAAGTACCTGCACATTTGACTCGCCGTTTAAATGTCAATGATTTTGCAACACCTGTTGCAACGGTGGACGCACATAATGATGGCGGTAATGGTGTGATTACCATTCAGTCGACGGGCAGCTATGAATATATGGCGTACCAAACTGATAATAAATTAACGGTAAGTTTGAAACGTCCGGAAGATAAGAATCCATTACGTCCTAAAGCTGCCAATCATTATACCGGTAAGAAGATTTCATTAGACTTCCAAGATATTGAAGTACGTCGTGTGCTGCAACTTTTGGCTGATTTCACTGAAATCAATATGGTTGCTGCTGATACGGTTCAAGGAAATATTACACTTCGCTTAAAAGATGTGCCTTGGGATCAAGCACTAGATATCGTATTGAAAACCAAGAATTTGGACAAACGTCGTAATGGTAATGTGATTTGGATTGCGCCTGTTTCTGAGTTGATTAAAGCGGAAGAAGAAGAAGCGAAAGCCTTACGTCAAAGTATGAAGTTGGCACCCATTCAAACAGAATATCTTACTTTAAGTTATGCTAAGGCAGCTGATATTGAGAAACTGATTACGCAGTCTAAAACTGCGGGTAATAGCGGTTCGTCAAATAATAGTAATAATGCTGATGATGATCGGGGTAATTTGTTAAGTCCCCGAGGCACGATTTCTGCAGATACGCGTACAAATACACTGATTATTAATGATACCGCGCAAAACATTGATCAGATTCGTAAGATGGTGGATTTGCTTGATGTATCAGTCAAGCAGGTCATGGTCGAAGCACGTATTGTAAAAGCTTCTACCGACTTTACCAAAGAAATGGGTGTGAAATGGGGTCTCTTGTCTCAAGGTATTAACCAAAATGACCATTTATTGGTGGGTGGTAGTGATACTACGCTTTGGGACTTAAAAACACCGGATGATGATGGTAAATATACGATTCAACGTCCAAGTAACTTAAACGTGGACTTAGGTGTGACTACTGCAGGTGCCAGTCGAATTGCGTTCGGCTTAATTAGTCTTTCTGATTTTATGTTGGATTTAGAGCTTTCTGCTTTACAAGCGGATGGTTATGGTGAAGTCATTTCTACACCTAAGGTACTGACAGCGGATAAACAACCTGCCAAAGTTGCATCAGGTCAAGAAATTCCGTATCAAACCACAACGGGTACAGGTTCAAATGCAACTTCTTCTACCGAGTTTAAAGAAGCTTTATTAAGTTTGGATGTCACGCCTAGCATTACTCCAGATGGTAAAGTGCAAATGAAGCTGAATATCAAGAGCGACTCACCAGCAGGATATGCACAAAATGGTGAAATTATCCTGAATAAAAATGAAATTAATACCGATGTCTTAGTCAACAATGGTGAAACTGTTGTGCTCGGCGGTATTTTTAATCAGGAAACACAAAGTAAGCAAATTAAAGTACCGTTCTTAGGTGATATTCCTTATGTAGGTCGCTTATTCCGTAAAGATTTGAAAAGCGATGCAAAAAATGAGTTACTGATTTTTGTTACTCCGCGAATTGTTAATGACAGTGTTACCAGAAATCATTAATATATTTTCAATTTAACAAAAGAAATAGGTGACTCCTTGCCAAGCAAAGAGTTTGAAACCCTACCAAATATCTATTTGGTAGGGCCGATGGGGGCAGGAAAAACAACCGTAGGGCGACATTTAGCAGAATTGTTAGGACGTGAATTTCTAGACAGTGATCATGAAATTGAACGTAAAACAGGTGCGACCATTCCTTGGATTTTTGAAAAGGAAGGGGAAAAAGGCTTTAGAAGTCGTGAAACGAATGTCATTGATGAGTTAACTGCAAAGAAACAACTGGTCTTGGCGACTGGCGGTGGTGCTGTGACTCAACCCCCAAATCGTGAGTTTTTAAAACAACGTGGTATTGTTGTTTATCTATATACTCCGGTGGAAATTCAGTTACAACGAACCTACCGCGACAAAAATCGTCCACTTCTTCAAGTGGAAAATCCAGAGCAAAAGCTACGAGATTTATTGGCTGCCCGTGATCCTCTTTATCGTGAAGTCGCGCACTATATTATTGAAACCAATCAAGGTGCCGCGCGAGATCTTGCGCAAAAAATTTTTAATTTAATTGTTTCACAAAATATATCTCGTTAAAAAAGGTTAAATTCATGCAAACCTTACATGTTGAACTTGGTGATCGTCGCTACCCTATTTTTATTGGTAGTGACCTCAATCCACAAACTTTACTTGAGCCTTATATTCAGGGTAAACAAGTGATGATTGTCTCTAATACCACAGTTGCCCCGCTCTATTTAAAACATTATGTGGATGCAATTGAAGCATTAGGGAAAACTGTTGCAACATGTATTTTGCCTGATGGTGAAAAGTATAAAAATTTAGACCATTTGAATTTAATTTTTGATGCCTTGCTCGAAGCAGGCTTTAACCGCGATTGTACGGTTTTGGCATTAGGTGGTGGTGTCATTGGGGATATGACCGGTTTTGCCTCTGCATGCTATCAACGTGGTGTATATTTTATTCAAGTGCCGACGACTTTGCTTTCTCAAGTGGATTCAAGTGTTGGTGGCAAAACAGGGATTAACCATCCACTAGGTAAAAACATGATTGGTGCCTTTCAGCAACCCCAAGTGGTCCTTGCGGATATGGCGCAATTAAAAACTTTGCCAGTGCGTGAACTTTCTGCAGGTTTGGCTGAAGTGATCAAATATGCGTTGTTGGGTGATGTTGAATTCTTAACTTGGCTTGAACAGCATATGGATGCTTTAGTTGCAGGTGATGCAACTTTGTTGGCTGAAGCGGTTTATCGTTCATGTGCCCATAAAGCGCGTATTGTGGCCAATGATGAAAAAGAACAAGGTGAGCGTGCGTTATTAAACTTGGGTCATACCTTTGGCCATGCGATTGAATCGTACTTGGGGTATGGTGAATGGTTACATGGCGAAGCCGTTGCAACAGGGATGGTGATGGCTGCAGATTTATCGCATCGTATGGGCTGGATCACAGTTGAAGATTTAGAGCGTACAAAAAAAATCATTTTACGTGCACAATTACCGATAGTTTGCCCTAAAATTCCGCTAGAGGAATTTTTGGCGTATATGTCCCATGATAAAAAAGTATTGAATGGGCAATTACGACTTATTTTACTGAAATCATTAGGTCAGGCCATCATCACCAAAGAGTTTGATGTCGAATTAATGAAACAGGCAATTTTGGCAAATCAGGCAGAGTAGGTACATCATGGCAGCGCGGCAGTCTCAATGGCAAAAAGTTCATCACTACACATGGTTGGTGGGTGGAGCTGTGTGTCTGTTCGCTGCATTGGTTTTTTGGGCGATTACAGATACCAAAGAATTGGTTGAAGTTGAAAAACAAGCGGAAACCGAAGTGGATTTGCAAATTCAGCCAGAGAAAGTGGCAGCAATGTCCCATCTTGGTGCATTAAATGAAGAAGTACGTCCACTTGATATGACGACCCGTGTGGTTGCTACAGCTCAACATGAGCCAGAATTTCGCGGCACTAAATTTATCAATGATTCTGCCAAACTTTATGGTGTTGAATTATTTCGGGTTTCTGAAGAAGATATTTTAAAAAGCTTCTTACGTAAGCAGCCTGAGCGTCACAAATTTATTTATCTACGTCTTTCTGGTGAAGACCATCCTGAGCAATACGTCATTTTAACAGGACCATATTCGTCGCAAAATGATGCCAAAGCTGCAATGTCGAGCCTCAACATCGCTTTGCCTGCTTCAATCAAACCTGAGGTTGTTGAATTTAAACAATATCAAGCATATGTGAATGACTTAGGCACGGAAGAAATGTCGTCGAGTCAAAAGTTATATGCTGTTAAATTAAAATCTGTACCTTTACCGAAAATTGATGAAGCTCAAATCGCCGCACGAAAAGCAGCGGCTGCAGCGACGGTAACAACACCAACTAATGCAACGACAAGTACTACGGTGACTCGTCGTGATGCTGAAGGAAATGTGATTGATGTGCAAAAATCACAAAGTAGTGTAGATGCACCACGTCCAAAACCTGCACCGGTAGAGCAAGAAGTAACCGATCCATTTAATTAGTTCTAAAATAGCGCAAGACGTCTTAGGAAAAGCTTAAACTGCACAGAAAAAGTGCATAAAATAAAAAAAGAACAATTTGAATTATTTGTTATAACTAAAAAATGCTTGTAATCAGCCATCTTAGGATAAAATGCATCAAGTTGGCATATAAATTGCTTAATTGGTGCGTAAATTGAACTTTTCTCCCTGTTTTGGCGCGAAAATGATTCGATAAAAGTGCGAAGTCATTAATCCAGTCGTTATCCCTGATCTGAACTGCAAAAGCAGAAAATTTGACTTTTTATTCATGCATCAAAGGTGAATTCGGTTTATCTTAAGGGTGTGAATAAGAAATAATTTTGCTCGACAGAACAATTCATGTGAGTAAGTTAAGACGAATCGCAACAAGAAATTAGTTTGTTAAGTGCTCGAAAGAGCTGTAAAGAAAAGAAGGGTACGCTATGCACATGCCATCGCCTAATACTGTAGCTCCCGCTCAAGGTTTATACCAACCGGATGAGTTTAAAGATAACTGTGGTTTCGGTTTAATCGCCCATATGCAGGGTGATGCAAGCCATGATCTCGTCAAAACCGCAATGCATAGTTTAAGTTGTATGACCCACCGTGGTGGTATTGCCGCAGATGGCAAAACCGGTGACGGCTGTGGTCTACTCCTTGCTATGCCAAAAGAATTTTTCCGTGAAGAAGCGAAAAAACTCAGTGACATTACATTGAGTGAAATCTTTGCTGTGGGTACGGTATTTCTAAATCTAGACCCTGCATTAGCCGCACATGCAAAACAAATTTTAACCAAAGAAATCGAAGACGAAGGCTGTAAAGTCATCGCTTGGCGTGTTGTGCCAACCAATAATGATGCATTGGGTTCAATCGCGATGCAGTCATTGCCTGCCTTTGAACAAATTATCGTGAATTGCCCAATGGGTGTTTCAGAGGTTGAATTCAACCGTAAGTTGGTGATGGCACGTCGTCGTGCAGAACAACAACTGACTGCTGACCCATACTTCTATGTAACCACTTTATGCTCAACTGTGATCAGCTATAAAGGTTTGATGATGCCAGCAGCGATTGCTGACTTCTATACCGATCTTGCTGATGAGCGTTTAAAGTCACACATCGTGGTATTCCATCAGCGCTTCTCAACCAATACATTGCCGCGTTGGCCTTTGGCACAGCCGTTCCGTTACTTGGCGCACAATGGTGAAATTAACACCATTACCGCAAACCGTAACTGGGCGATGGCGCGTACACCAAAATTTGAAAACCCATTATTGCCGGGTTTAACTGAGCTGAATCCAATCGTAAACCGTACAGGTTCGGATTCTTCAAGCTTAGATAATATGCTGGAAATCCTTGTCGGTGGTGGTATGGACTTGTTCCGTGCGCTACGCATGTTGGTTCCACCTGCTTGGCAAAACGTTGAAACTTTAGATGCGGACTTACGTGCATTCTACGAATTCAACTCAAAACATATGGAAGCTTGGGATGGTCCAGCAGGTCTGGTAATTCAAGATGGTCGTCATGCGATTTGTATGCTTGACCGTAATGGTTTACGTCCAGCACGTTGGGTGATTACCAAAAATGGTTACATCACCTTGGCATCAGAAATTGGTGTTTGGGGTTATGAGCCTGAAGATGTTGTGTCTAAAGGTCGTGTCGGTCCGGGTCAAATTTTGGTGATCGATACCTTTACTGGCAAAATGCTCGATACTCAAGATGTGAGTAATCACCTCAAACGTATGCGTCCGTACCGTCAGTGGTTACGTGAAAACTCAGTACGTGTACAAGGCAGTCCAGAGCTTGAAGAATATTTATGTGATCAAGGCTTAAAAGGCGATGACCTGAAAGCTTCACAAAAAATGTTCATGGTTACCTTTGAAGAGCGTGACCAATTGCTTCGTCCAATCGCTGAAAGCGGTCAGGAAGCCGTGGGCTCAATGGGTGACGATACGCCAATGGCAGTATTGTCTCGTCAAGTGCGCCATGTGTCTGACTACTTCCGTCAGCAGTTCGCTCAGGTTACGAATCCGCCAATCGATCCATTACGTGAATCGATCGTAATGTCGTTAGAGACATGTCTCGGCCGTGAACAAAATGTATTTGAACAAGGTCCAGAGCATGCAGATCGTCTGATCATTTCAAGCCCAGTACTGTCAAATTCGAAAATGCATCAAATTCGTACCCTTGGCCGTAAAGGTTATGAAATTGCAGACATCGACCTGAACTATGCAGAAGATGAAGGCTTAGAAGCTGCTATCGCGCGTATTTGTGAAGAATCAGCACAAGCGATTCGCGATGGAAAAACATTACTTGTATTGTCTGATAAGAAAATCCGTCAAGGTTTCTTACCTGCAAATGCATTGATGGCAACTGGCGCGGTTCACCACTATTTAATCAATGTAGGTCTACGTACAGATGCCAACATCATTGTGGAAACTGGTTTGGCGCGTGATGCACATCAGTTTGCGGTGATTCTTGGTTTCGGTGCGACTGCGATTTATCCGTACCTAGCTTATGACGTGATCAATGACTTAATCGCGAAAGGCGAGTTGCTGGGTGACCCAATTCATGCGCAAGCGAACTTCCGTAAAGGTATTGAGAAAGGCTTATTGAAAGTACTTTCTAAGATGGGTATTTCTACTGTTGCCTCTTACCGTGGCGGTCAGCTGTTTGAAGCAGTCGGCCTCTCTGATGAAGTGGTTGCAAAATGCTTTACGGGTGTACCGAGCCGTATTAAAGGCGCAACATTCTCTGATCTAGAAAATGACTTGAAAAAATTGGCAGATTTGGCGTGGAAATCACGTAAGCCAATCGATCAAGGCGGTATGCTTAAATTTGTATTCGGTAAGGAATATCACGCATTTAACCCAGACGTGATCAATGCGCTGCATAAATCTGTGCGTTCTGGTAATTATGCGGACTTTAAAGAATACGCAGAGCTAGTGAATAACCGTCCAATCGCGACGATTCGTGACTTATTCAAACTGAAAACAGATCAATCGATTGCACTCGATCAAGTTGAATCCGTAGAAGAGATTCTGCCACGTTTTGACTCGGCTGGGATGTCTTTAGGCGCATTATCGCCTGAAGCGCACGAAGCTATTGCAATCGCTATGAATACCATTGGTGGTCGCTCGAACTCAGGTGAGGGCGGTGAAGACCCAGCGCGTTACGGCACTATCCGTAACTCGAAAATCAAACAAATTGCATCTGGCCGTTTTGGTGTGACCCCTGCATATCTTACATCTGCAGAAGTCCTTCAAATTAAAGTGGCTCAAGGTGCAAAACCAGGTGAAGGTGGTCAGTTGCCGGGCGGTAAAGTGAATGGCTTAATTGCACGTTTACGTTACTCAGTACCGGGTGTGACATTAATTTCTCCGCCGCCGCATCACGACATCTATTCAATCGAAGATTTATCACAGTTAATTTTCGATTTAAAACAGGTTAACCCACAGGCGATGGTGTCCGTTAAGCTGGTTTCTGAGCCGGGTGTCGGTACGATTGCGGCAGGTGTAGCAAAAGCATACGCAGACTTCATTACCATTTCTGGTTATGACGGTGGTACAGCGGCTTCTCCACTTTCTTCAATTCACCATGCAGGTTCACCATGGGAACTTGGTCTATCTGAGGCGCATCAGGCGCTTCGTGTGAATGACCTGCGTGGCAAGGTCCGTGTACAAACTGATGGCGGCTTGAAAACGGGTCTAGACGTTGTGAAAGCAGCGATTCTTGGGGCTGAAAGTTTCGGTTTCGGTTCTACACCGATGATCGCATTGGGTTGTAAATACCTACGTATTTGCCACTTAAACAACTGTGCGACCGGTGTTGCAACACAACAAGATCATTTACGTCAGGAACACTATATCGGTGAGCCTGAAATGCTGATCAACTTCTTCCACTTTATTGCGGAAGAAACACGTGAATGGCTGGCAGCGCTTGGTGTAGCAAGCTTGAAAGATTTGATTGGCCGTACAGATTTACTGGAAATGCTTCCGGGTGAAACTGAAAAACATGCACACCTTGATTTGAGCGCATTGCTCCAATCGCATCCTGCGGCTGAAGGCAAAGCACAGTACTGTGAAGTACAAGGTAATGCACCATTCGATAAAGGCTTATTGGCTGAGAAAATGGTAGCTGAAATGCTGCCAGCGATTGAAGCAGGCACAGGCGGTGAATATAGCTTCACTATCGGTAACTGTGACCGTTCAATTGGCGCGCGTATTTCGGGTGAGATTGCAAAACGTTATGGCAACCTCAGTATGGAAGCGCACCCTGTTAAAGTTAAATTAACAGGGACTGCAGGTCAGTCATTGGGTGTTTGGAACGCCGGCGGTTTACACATCAGCCTAGAGGGTGATGCGAATGACTACGTGGGTAAAGGTATGGCTGGTGGTCGTATCTCGATCTTCCCACCGAAAGGTTCACCATTCCAAACGCAAAATACTGCAATCATTGGTAACACCTGTTTATATGGTGCAACAGGCGGTAAATTGTTTGCTGCAGGTACAGCAGGCGAGCGTTTTGCAGTACGTAACTCGGGTGCGTTTGCCGTGATTGAAGGTGCAGGCGACCACTGCTGTGAATACATGACAGGTGGTATCGTGACTGTATTGGGTAAAGTGGGTCATAACTTTGGTGCGGGTATGACAGGCGGTTTCGCTTATGTGCTCGACCTCGACAATGACTTTGTTGACCATTACAACCACGAACTGATTGAATTGAACCGTATCTCTACAGAATCGATGGAAGAACACAAAGAGTTCTTGTGCCGTATCTTAGATGAACATATTAAAGAAACAGGTAGTGCTTGGGCGTATAAGATCCGCAACGAGTTTGACTTCTATAGCCGCAAATTCTGGCTTGTGAAACCAAAAGCTGCTAATTTGCAGACTTTGTTGAAAACAACTCAAGCTGATCCACAATAATTCCACTACTGCAGATTTGATAGGCAGGTGTAAGTCCAAACATGCTTACACCTACCCACGGAGAGAGACATGGCAGAGCGCCTAAATAATGACTTTCAGTTCCTGGATGTAGCACGCCAAGATCCAGAGAAAAAAGATCTAGTTGTCCGCAAAGCAGAATTTGTGGAAATCTATAAACCGTTTACAGCTGAAGTTGCAAAAAACCAAACACACCGCTGCTTAGGTTGCGGTAACCCGTATTGTGAATGGAAATGTCCAGTACATAACTACATTCCAAACTGGTTAAAACTGATTGCAGAAGGTCGCATTTTCCAAGCGGCAGAACTGTGTCATCAAACCAACACATTGCCTGAAGTTTGTGGTCGTGTGTGCCCACAAGACCGTTTATGTGAAGGCGCGTGTACGCTAAATGACGGCTTTGGTGCAGTCACCATTGGTAATGCTGAAAAATACATTAACGATACAGCCTTTGCATTGGGCTGGCGCCCAGATATGTCACACGTTAAGTGGACAGACAAAAAAGTTGCGATTATTGGTGCGGGCCCTGCTGGTCTTGGCTGTGCCGATATTCTTGTACGTAATGGTGTGAAGCCAGTTGTATTTGACAAACGCCCTGAAATTGGTGGTTTGCTGACATTTGGTATTCCAGAATTCAAAATGGAAAAAGACGTAATGAAACGTCGCCGTGAGATTTTCTCGGGCATGGGTGTTGAATTCCGTCTAAATACCGAAATTGGTACAGATGTGACGATTGATCAGCTTTTGGCTGATTACGACGCTGTATTCATGGGTATGGGAACCTATACTTACATGAAGGGTGGTTTTGCGGGTGAAGATCTTGTTGGTGTTCATGATGCACTGGATTTCTTGATTGCCAATGTCAACCGTACGCAAGGTTGGGAAAAAGATCCATCTGAATACATCAGCATGGAAGGCAAAAAAGTGATTGTTCTCGGTGGTGGTGATACCGCGATGGACTGTAACCGTACCTCGATCCGTCAAGGTGCCGAATCCGTTGTCTGTGCCTACCGTCGTGATGAAGAAAACATGCCGGGTTCACGTCGTGAAGTGAAAAATGCGCGTGAAGAAGGTGTAGATTTCCAATTTAATCGTCAGCCGATTGAAATTGTGGGTGAAAATGGCAAAGTAACGGGTGTTAAAGTTGTGACTACCCAGCTTGGCGCACCTGATAGTCGCGGTCGTCGTAGCCCTGAACCAGTTCCGGGTTCAGAAGAAATTTTACCAGCAGATGCAGTATTGCTTGCCTTTGGTTTCCGTACCAGCCCTGCAGACTGGTTTACAACATCAAACATCAGTATGGATGGTTCAGGTCGCGTCATTGCTGCTGAACAGCAAGAATTTAAGTTCCAAACATCGAATCCGAAAATTTT
The DNA here is from genome assembly GCF_013420465.1 of Acinetobacter sp. YH01005. Classification (NCBI taxonomy): domain Bacteria; kingdom Pseudomonadati; phylum Pseudomonadota; class Gammaproteobacteria; order Moraxellales; family Moraxellaceae; genus Acinetobacter; species Acinetobacter sp. YH01005. Next base: position 148,630 of record NZ_VOYA01000007.1, read on the forward strand.
CGCTGGCGGTGATATGGTACGTGGATCTGACCTTGTGGTAACCGCAATCTGGGAAGGTCGCCAAGCTGCTGAAGGTATTCTTGACTACTTAGATGTTTAAGTTATGACATGCCAGTCCTTGCACTGGATTCATTCGAAAACCCGCTTTGGCGGGTTTTTTATTTTTTGGAATTTACCCAAAATGATACGTGAATGGATTTTGCAGATAAATACGCTGCAAAGTTGTCAGACAGCACTTTAGAATGGTGAATTATGCAAGTGTGCTAGCACATTTTGCCATGTGTGAAAGAGTTCAAGAATTACATACTGCGATCATGATCTAAATCTTAGGAAACGACCATGACGCAAGTGACGACACAAAAAACATATCTAAATCGTCCTAAAGCCATTGGCATTACGGTACGTCGAGCACAATTCAATCCTAAAGCGATTTGTCGGCATTATTTTGCCAACTCACCGGTAATGTCGCATTTGTTGACGGCATTGTCATCGACCTTTCCCATTGGGGAGCAATTCTTTGTGCATAGTGTGCGTAATGTACGTGATAAAGTCAGTGATGAAAAATTGCAAGCTGAGATCGCAGCATTTATTGGGCAAGAAGCGATGCATTCCAAAGCCCATGCTGAATTTAATGATGCTTGGCGCAGTGAAACCTATAATTTAGATCGTTTCCAAGCATGACTAGTACGTAAAGACAGCTATGTAAAAAACTTACATCCCAAAATACAGTTGGCAATCACCTGTGCATTTGAGCATTTTACTGCTTTGCTTGGCGGCTATATTTTAAGACATCCTGAAGTACTGAGTACTTTAGATGATGATGCAGTGAAACTTTGGGTGTGGCATGCCATTGAAGAAATTGAGCATCGCGCAGTGGCATTTGATGTATATCAACATGTCTATGGAGATGACAAAATACGCCGCATGATTATGCGCAGTGTGACCACGGGTTTTGCAAGTCTTACGTTTTATTCTGCAACGAAGCTATTTATGCAGGATAAGAAAAAAAGTTTGCCGAAGGTTGGTGGAAATATATTCGGGGCGTATTTATTGGCAAAAATGTTTATTCAACTAGCGCCAGAATATTTGTCATATTACAAAGCAGAATTCCATCCGAGCGAAATTGATTACAGTCAGATCGTGAAATATTGGAAAGAACGCCTTGCTGATGAATATCAAATGGAAAGTTTTCAGACTGAAATTACACCGCAATTGTATAGTTAATTCAAAATGTTAAAAAAGCCCGAGTTGTGGGCTTTTTTTATGCTAAATATTTTTCGAGTAGATCAGTTTAATCACAAAGAAAATACATAATTCATTCGAAAAATAAGGTTAGAATGAATTTATTTAAACAATTACAAATAAATACTTGAGGTTAAGGGTTATGAATTCAATGAAAAAAAGCATGCTCGCAATCGCATTAGTCAGTACGTTGACCCTGAGTGGTTGTGGCTATAACACATTACAAGTCAAAGACGAGGCCGTTACAGCAGCATGGTCTGAGGTGCAAAACCAATATCAACGCCGTGCAGATTTGGTACCTAACCTTGTCAATGTGGTTAAAGGTTACGCGAAACATGAGGAACAAGTACTGACCGAAGTGACTCAAGCACGTGCCAATGTTGCGGGCTTAAAAGTGGATAAGGAAGTTTTAGAAGATCCAGCACTGTTCCAAAAATATCAAGAAGCACAAGCGCAGATGACCAGCGCACTTTCTCGTTTAATTGCAGTCTCGGAAAATTATCCAGACTTAAAAGCCAATGAGCAATTCCGTGATTTACAGGTTCAATTAGAAGGCACTGAAAACCGAATTGCTGTCGCACGTAATCGCTACATTACTACGGTACAAGACTTTAATGGCTATGCACGCCAGTTCCCGCAAGTGATGACGGCTAAAGTCATTGGCATGGATACTAAACCTAACTTTAGCGCAGAGCAAAGTGCACAAACTGCACCGAAAGTTGATTTTAATTAATTGGCATCACTGCATTGTGAGGTGGGCTGATGGTGGATTTTGAGCTAAAACATACAGGTTTGTTGTGGTTGCAGCGCATGGTTTTAGCATGCTTATTGTGTGTGGTGGGTTTCACACATGCAGAAACTGCCACCGCTACAGATGTAGATGCTGAAACAGTTGTTGTCGGTAAAATATTAAAAGATCAGCAGTCAGCTACACAAAAAGAAACAACAGCACAGCCTGAAATCAAAATTCAGCAGCCGAATATCGCTAATGATATGGCAGATGGCGATTCGATTCGTGGCTTGCCGACGCTTAATGAACCTGTAGTTGATCAGGCAAACTTACTTTCCGCTGCTGAAAAGCAAGCCATTAGCCAGAAAATTATACAGTTACACGAACAAGGTAAGGCACAAATTGGCGTCGTGATTGTGCCAACCACAGGTCAAGAAGATATTTTTGATTACGCCATGCGTGTTGCAGAAAAATGGCAACTCGGTTCAGCAAAACGCGACAATGGGATATTGATGGCGATTGCTGTGAATGATCACAGAATTCAAATCCTGACGGGTTATGGGCTGGAAGGAATCATGCCCGATATCATCGTTAGTCGCATTATTCGAAATCAAATCACACCGTATTTTAAGCAAGCTCAGTATGCTCAAGGCATTGATGCTGGCTTAACGGAAATAACACGTATTTTAAATCAAGACCCTGAAGTTGCCGCTCAAGCAGCCCAAGAGCTAAAAGAACATCAGGAACAAGCCCTACACGAGCAACAAGCCAAAGAGAAAACGTTTACAACGGTTCTCATTATTTTGGTGATTGGTATATTTGCGTCTTTTATAGTGGGTAAGCGCTTAAGTGCGTCAACTGCTGCTGTTGCAGGTACCGTTGCGGGTTTGGTCAATGGTGCAGGTCTACTCACCAGTCTGTTGATGGGTGGAGCAATTTTCTTTTTACTGATTACGGCTATTGCTCAAACCATTTTTCAAATGTTCCTTGCCGGTGGTGGGGGCGGTGGAGGTCGTAGCGGAGGTGGTGGCTTTGGTGGCGGAGGCTATAGCGGAGGCGGTGGTGGCTTTGGCGGTGGGGGAGCATCAGGTTCATGGTAACGAAAACAGAAACAACTGAAATTGTCACTTGTCCTAAAACACAGGAAATACAGCAACCAAGTTTTAAACGCTGGTTGAAGCACTTCTTTTATATGCCCGCAGCAAACCGATTTTTTAATAAGCAAGATCAGCAGGCCATTGCACAAGCGGTGACAGACGCTGAACATGGACATGTGGGCGAAATACAAGTGGTGATTGAAGGGCATATCCCTTCAAACCAAGCCTATTATCAAAATACCCGCGCACGTGCTGAACAGCTCTTTGCTGAACTGGGCGTGTGGGATACGGAATTTAATAGTGGTGTTTTGCTTTATTTAAACTTGTGTGAACGTCAGGTTGAAATTGTGATTGATCGCGGGATGAGACAGGCAACCGATGCCCAAGTGTGGCAGAATATTTGCGCGAGAATTATCCAAAACATGCAAAATAAACAATATCGAACAGCTTTGACGGTTGGTGTAAAAGAGATTGGGGATGTGATGGATCACTTTTATGCAGGGAAGTCTGAAGATCGAACGAATGAAATTGCAAATGCGCCTATTATTTTGCGCTAAAAAACGGTGATAAAGTGACACAAATCGTCACTTTTAAACACAAAAAGAGACGTAATGATTACAAAAAATAAAAATATTTTTTTAAAGTGCTGTTTTTTCTGTCATTTTCACTATAATAATTCTTGGCACACTCTGTGCTATTTATAAAACAAGCTACATAGCTTTATTAAATAATTAAATTAAAAAACATTTGTGGAGAATGTTATGAATGCTCAAAAAGGTTTTACCCTTATTGAATTAATGATCGTTGTTGCAATTATCGGTATTCTTGCTGCGGTTGCACTTCCTGCTTATAAGGATTACACAGTGCGTGCAAAAGTATCTGAAGTTGTACTTGCTGCATCTCAGTGTCGTACGACTGTGACTGAAACAGTGCAAAGTGCTGTGGGTGCTTCTTTACCTGGTGATAATGCTTGGGGTTGTGAGTCTGCATCAGCAACTACAAAATATGTTAAGTCAGTTGCTACAAGTTCAGCAGGTGTGATTACAGTTACTGCACAAAATATTGATGGTTTAGTAGCAAATACTTCTGATAAGTTAACACTGATTCCTTATAAAACTGCTTCAGACGCTTTGACAAATGCTGATGGTGGTAAAACTGTTTATGCTTGGATGTGTGGTGGTGCTGGAACAACTATTGATAAAAAATACCTACCAGGTTCTTGCCGTGGTCAAATCTAATTATAGATAAATAAAAAAGAGGCTTATCGCCTCTTTTTTATTTGGGTATTAGTAAATGCTTTATTTATTGGTTTTTTTTATTTTATGTGGTGTTGGTTTTGCCTGGCTAAGTCCAAATCATATTTTTCCGTGGGTAACATCGCATAGTGAATTTTCGATTTTCTTTAGCTTGATTTTTTTGGGAATTTATACCTTAATAATAAAAAAACAACTTATCATTCAAAAACAAAATACATGGTTATTGTTGCTGGTATTTATTCCATTAGGTCAATATTGGTTCGGAAAAATATTTTTCTTAGGGGATGCAATTCTTTCTAGCTTATATGTATTGGCTTTTTTATTTGCTATAAGTTTAGGTAATACTTTAAGTAGAAACCCACAAGAGAAGCGTAGAATTCTAGCGCTATTTTCTTATATAGTTGTTTTTTGTTGTCTAATTTCTGTTTATATAGCAATGTTACAATGGTTGTTAATCCATCGACATGGCATTTTAATGGCTGAGCTTCCACCTGGGGCGAGACCTTTTGCTAATTTTGCTCAACCGAATACCTTGGCTACTTTCCTTATTATGGGAATAATGTCTACGATTTACTTATATGAAAATAAAATTTTAAGTAAATATGTAGGATCTATTCTTGCATACCTATTGATTTTTGGTATTGCATTAACTCAATCAAGAACCCCTTGGGTATATACCTTGGCCTTTTTGATTTGGTGGTTTTGGAAAGGAAACCTTTTACAGTTGAGGACTAAAACGTCTGGAATTATTTGTGGGTGTATATGGTTTCTCCTTTGTTTAACTCTATTACCGATTTTTTCAAATTGGTTGGGAGTTGCTGTAATTGAAGACGCTTATACTAGAGCATCAAGCGGTTTTGCTCGTTTAAATATGTGGCAGCAAATGTTAGTTGCTATAAAAAATGAACCTTGGTTCGGATATGGATGGAATCAAGTCGGTGTAGCTCAAGTACAAAACACATTAGAGTTTTCACATTATGAATGGACGGAACATGCTCATAACTTTATATTAGACTTGTTAATTTGGAATGGTATCCCTCTTGGTTTGCTGATTCTTATTATATTAATTTGCTGGTTAATGCGTTTTATTAATTTATCAAATACTAAGGAAAATTTTTTAATTCTTTCTATGATCGGCGCTGTTTTAGTGCATGCAATGTTGGAATTCCCTTTAGAATATGCTTTTTTTCTTTTGCCAATTGGATTTTTATTTGGATTAGTTCAATCTGATAAACAAAATGAAAACTATTTTTCTATTTCTTTTTTGGGTTTTACAAGTGTGATACTTGCCTCTATATGTTTATATTGTTGGGTTTTGCAAGAATATAGAATAGTGGAAAGTGATATAGAGCTTGCTCGTTTTGAGGCATTAAATATAGGTACGTTACATGCAGAAAATAAGGTACCTAATATTATTATACTCACCCAACTTAGAGAACAAATAGGATTAGTGCGTACTCAGCCTAAAACTAATATGAGTGAGAGTGAAATTGAGAGCATACGAAAAATTACTTATAGATATGCATCATCACCAGCATTGTATCGATATTCACAGGTTCTAGCATTGAATGGTTATGAAATGGAAGCAAGAAAGCATTTATTAATTTTAGAAAAGCTTCATGGGAAAAAATATAGTTTTGAATCTTTATTTCAAGTTAATGAGTCTTTAGCTTTTGAATGGAAAAATAAGAGTGTATCCAAACTATGAATTATATTTTATCTAAAAGACTAAGATTTTTTTTAGGACATTTGGGAATATCGTGTCTTATTGCATTTATTATTTTAGTTTGGGTATTTTATGTTTGGTATCCATCACCACTAGCAACCGCGGTGGGGGTAATTCACATCTTTTTGCTCATATTAGTGATTGATATAATTATTGGTCCAGTTCTCGGCTTTCTGGTCTATAAGGACGGAAAAAAAACACTTAAATTTGATTTAAGTGTAATCATCTTTTTACAAATTGCAGCATTGCTCTATGGTTTGTTTAGCATTGAACAGGGGCGTCCTGCATGGCTAGTTTATAGTATAGACCGTTTTGAGCTGGTACGAAAAAATGAAATCATTACAGAGCATTTAGAACAAGTAAAACCACAATTCAAACAACCATCATGGTTGCAACCACAGTATATTGCGGTTGAATTTGCTAAAGATAAGAAACAACGTGAAGATGATATGTTTGCTGAAGTTTTAGGCGGAATTTCGATTGCTCAAAAGCCTGAACGTTATGTGGATTTTACAAAAGCCTTACCACAAATAAAAAAACGTGCAAAAAGCCTTAATAATTTAGAACAATTTAATGATCATGAGCAGGTGCGAAAGATATTAGCGAAATATCCTCAAGCAACAGGCTATGTTCCTTTAAAAGCTAATGCTGTAGATATGACTGTGCTAGTCAATAAACAAACAGGTGAAGTGATAAAAATTGTTGACCTTCTCCCTTGGTAGTGATTTGTGAATAATAAAAAACCCACATCTGCGGGTTTTTTTTATAAGTTTAAATCTGACTCTGGATGTAATTCTCTACACCAATAGATTCAATCAAATCAAGCTGAGTGGTTGCCAAATCCAACCATTCTTCTTCTTTTTCTAAAATCTCTTGAACCAGATCACGAGTGACATAATCTAACTGTTCTTCTGCTAGTTTAATCGCAGTTTGAATGGCTTCAATGTTCTCTTTGACTTTACGTACATCACAATTTAAAACTTCAACAGTATGCTGGCCGATATACAGCTTACCGAGATGCTGCAAATTAGGCAGGCCTTCTAAAAATAGAATGCGTTCAATAATTTTATCGGCATGCTTCATCTGACGAATAGATTCTTTATATTCTGCAGAACCGAGTTGCTCAATGCCCCAATCGTTAAACATCCGTGAATGAAGAAAATATTGGTTAATTGCAGTTAAATGATGATAAAGCACCTGATTTAACTGATTAATTACATCACGATTGCCTTTCATGTTTGACTCCTTAACTGCAATAAAGCTCGAACTAATCAATATAAATTCGATATTAGAATAGAAATATCTTAAACAACAAAGTGTAATTTAGCGAGTGTTTTATAGAACAGCAAATGAAAATCACAATCAAAATAAGGCGCTAATTTTCAGGGCTTTAATAAATAAAAACCCGCTTAGAGTCAGAAGCGGGGGAGGAGGAATGGTCTGAGACCATTGGTTTTATAATTATGATTGTTGAGAAAATTTAAAGCTTGGCTTATGCAGCAATTGCGATACGGGCTGCAATTTGCGCAACTTCATCACTGATGATCATACGTGCTTCAGGAGCACAGCGACCACAACAGGTGCCTAAATCGAGCATATCGCGAACTTCACGATAGCTTTCTGCACCATTGGCAATTGCATCTTTAATGTCTTGATCAGTAATACCACGGCACAAACAAACGTACATGAAATCAAACCAAGTGAATAAATGGGATAAGTAATATTATTGATAATTATTATCGTTTGTCAATAAAAATCATCTAAAAATACTTTTATGCTGATTGAGTTTTTGAATAAAAAATGTCATTTAAGCGGAAATCTGAGTAATGCTCAGATTTCCGTATGAGACTTCTATTCTTTTAGAATTTGATATTCAGTGATGGGCTTAAGCGGTGTTTACTAACTTATTGATTAATAATAACCACGCCATCCATTTCTACTAAAGCGCCTTTTGGTAGGCTAGCTACACCGAGTGCTGCACGTGCAGGGTAGGGTTGAGCAAAGTATTCGCCCATAATTTGGTTGACCAATTGGAAGTTAGAAAGGTCAGTGAGGAAAATATTCAACTTAGCGATATCTGCTAGCGTACCACCTGCCGCTTCACATACCGCTTTTAAGTTGTCGAATACACGGCGAATTTGAGCTTCAATGCCTTCTACCAGCTCCATGCTATATGGATCTAAGCCAATTTGACCTGATAAATACAAAGTGTCGCCCACTAAAATGGCTTGTGAGTAAGTACCAATTGCAGCGGGTGCATTTTCAGTATGGATTACCTGGCGGGACATCTATTTCTCCTATTATCATCACAGACACGTCACATATACATATGGTGTCAGGTTAGCTGGCAACTTTCGCAGGCTCAGCAATGGCAACAGGTTGTGCCAAACGACTGATGCGTGGGAAGCCAAAATGCATTCTTAAATTACGGATAATTTCGGCAATTTGTTTACGATTGTGTACAACAATATTCACATAGGTTTTTTCTTCATGTGAGCGGACAGTTTCTACACCTATTTTTTCTTTACGGCATAGATAGATCAGTTCTGAAATTTGCTCATCATTTAACAGCATGTTTAAGCATAAATAGGCTGTAAAACTAATGTCTTCACTGTCTTCTGTTGTCCAGTGTAAAGGCATGATATTTTCAGGATGTAAATGCTGTTCATGCAATAAATTATGACAACGTGAACGGTGCACAATCAAACCACGACGTGATAAATGCCCTTGTATTGGATCACCTAAAACCGGGTTACAGCAGTGCGCATATTTAACGTCGACACCATCTGTGCCCAAGATCAAGCGTGCAGAATTTGAAGTCTGAATGGTGTCTTGAGCATATAAATGATTAGCAACCAATTGCGGTAATAAGTCACCCACGGCAATCTGTTCAAACAATTGTTCTTTATCATTTAAATGACGCCAATTCAGCACATTTTCCCAATCGGCTAACGTCAAATCACTCACAGAACGGTTAAAGAGTTTTAAAGCGCGATTTAAAGCTTGCTGTCCAACTAAGCGTTGTTCATCTTGGTCTTGGTCACGGAGGATATTTTGTAATGCACGACGGGCTTTTTGGGTATTAATAAAGCTTAGCCAGTCAGGGTTTGGTGTTGCAAGAACATCAGTGATAATTTCAATCACTTGACCACTCAGTAATGGTGTTGAAAGGGGCTTGGTTTCCCCATCAATTTTCGCACCAACGGCATGGTTGCCCAAAAATAAGCTTGCTGAATAAGCGAAATCAACCGCTGTGGCACCCTGAGGGAGTTCATGCAAATGACCGTGTGGGGTGTAGACCCAAATTTTTTCTTGATGTAGATAATCGAGTAATTCACTAAATGTGGTCTTGGCACATGCGCCATCGACTAACACGTTTAAATTTTGCATGGAGGCTTGGATCGCTGAGCGACAAGCTTGTGGTGCATTTTCACCGAGAACCACACCAAAGCGCGCTGCTTTGCGCATCAGCTCCGTTTGGATGGTCAGCGATAAAATGGTTTTTTCACCTTTTAAGCGCATCATCAGTGACTGGTTGCCACCAGGGAGTGGGCGACGGATATGATCGGCGTAATTTAGAACTTTAAAGCTTTCTTTGAGGATATCAGCAAGTCGGTCACAGTCTGCAATGCTTTGTAAAATAATTTCAAAGGCATGACTATGGGTGAGCTCTTGCAGATCAATATCGTTTTTTACAAAGTGACGAAGTAATTCAATATTATTATTCTTCTTTTTAATTCGACCTGAAATATGGTGTTGTTCTAGTAAGGCGGTGAGGTTATTTTCCCACTTGGTTTGGTATTCGCAGCGTTTCGGTTTGGTTTGTAATAAAGCTTCTTGAACATTGTTATACATATCTAAGTCGAGATTTTGATAACACAAATGTTCAAGGTTGTCGGCCATTTCATTCATACCGACAAGGCGTGCCATAGGCACAAAAATTTCAAAGGTCTCTTGGGCAATACGAGCACGTTTGTCAGGGCGTAAAGCACCCAGTGTGGTCATATTATGATAGCGATCTGCTAGTTTAATAATAATGACACGTGGGTCTTGTAGTGTGGCTTGCAGAATTTTACGGAAAGATGCTGCCTTATTATATTCTTTATCACTAGAGTGGCTGAGTTTTGTGACGCCGTCGACGAGTTCAGCAACGGTCAGACCAAATTTTTCAGTAATATCTTGTTTGGTAAATTCAGTATCTTCGATGACATCATGTAGTAAAGCAGCCATTAAAGTTTCCGCATCAAGACGCATATGCGCCAAAATACAGCTCACCGCAATCGGGTGAAGGATGTAGGGTTCGCCACTTTTACGTGTAATGCCATCATGGGCAATATCCGCATAGTCGCAAGCTTCAAGCACGCGTTCGACATCACTTACTGAAAGGTAAGCGTCGATGATCACATTTAACTGTTGCTTGGCTTGGCTGACCATTGGGCCTGGCATAGAACACCCTTTTACTACTAATTTACAAATGAAACGGTTAATACTTTAATGAAATGCATATCGCATGACTTGTCAATTTTTTAGTTTAAAAAAATGAAAATCTTTTTTGCTTGCTTTGCACTTCTTAAGCTTATGTTATAACTGTTCTGAGTAAAATATTAAAGAGAATCCATAAAAAAAGCCTAGTTAAAAACTAGGCTTTTAAGGTCAGGTTTATCTTATTGGAAAGAAAAACCGTCTAAGTTTAGGTTATTTGCAGAAAGTGCAAGGTCTAAACTTGAAGTTTGGTAGTCTTGTTCACGTTGTTTCAAAATGTCTTTAGAAACGTGACCCGCTGCGATTTCACGAAGAGCAACAACGGTTGGTTTGTCATTGTCCCACTCAACAGTAGGTTCGATACCTTGACGTGCCAATTGACGCGCGCGTTTGCTTGCCACTAGTACAAGCTCAAAGCGGTTGTCTACATGGTCTAAACAATCTTCAACGGTTACGCGTGCCATAAGAATTCTCGTTTGAATATAAATTTTTAACAGACTGTGCAGTATAAGGTGCTTTGTCTATAGACTCAAGTTTTAATCACTGTTCCGTAGGGGTGATTAATTTCTCAATCAGTTTTTCATGGCGCATGGCTTGTTGTTTTAAAACAAGACGATTAGCAATAATCACGGACTCTAAGTCATGCAGTGCTTTATTAAAGTCATCATTAATAATGACATAGTCAAAATTAACATATTGCTGCATATCTTCTACGGCACAGCTAAGACGATGTTCAATGACTTCGACAGAGTCTGTACCACGATTGGATAAACGTTGACGTAAATCGAACTGACTCGGAGGAAGAATAAAAATTTGTCTAGATTCAGGAAAAAGTTTACGAACCTGTTCAGCACCTTGCCAGTCAATTTCAAGTAAAACGTCATGACCTTTGGCCAATTGTTCTTTTACTGTGCGCTGTGCAGTACCGTAATAATTACCAAAAACTTCTGCATATTCAATGAAGCCGCCTTCATTTACCAAAGATAGAAAATCTTCTTTTTTAGCAAAATGGTAATGTACGCCGTCTAATTCGCCAGGACGCTGACCACGAGTGGTATGAGAAACAGAGACATGTAAATTGTTTACACGTTCAAGCAGGGCTTTAACGAGGGATGTTTTGCCCGTTCCCGAAGCAGCAGAAACGACAAACAAGAGACCCGACATGATATTTTTCCTGATATGATAAAATATCTTCTCTATTTTAGAGCAGACGCGCGCCAAACAAAATAGTCAGACGTCTATTGTTTACATTTATTTCAAGTGATACCCGTAAAATTGAGTGGGCATTGAGGATTCTATGGAAATTGTTTTAGCTAATCCACGCGGTTTCTGTGCAGGTGTTGATCGCGCCATCGCGATTGTGAACCGTGCACTGGAATGCTTTAACCCCCCAATATATGTGCGTCATGAGGTAGTACATAATAAATTTGTGGTGGACGACCTGCGTCAACGCGGTGCGATATTTGTGGATGAACTGGATGAAGTGCCAGATGACAACATTGTGATTTTTAGTGCGCACGGTGTATCTAAGGCAGTACAACAAGAAGCAGAGCGTCGTGGTTTAAAAGTATTTGATGCGACCTGCCCTTTGGTGACCAAGGTGCATATAGAAGTGACCAAGTATGCCCGTGAAGGGGTAGAAGCCATTTTGATTGGTCATGAAGGTCACCCTGAGGTTGAAGGGACAATGGGCCAATATGACACCAAAAATGGTGGTTCGATTTATTTGGTTGAAGATGAACAAGATGTTGCTGATCTAAAAGTGGTGCATCCTGAAAAAGTAGCGTTTGTAACTCAGACAACGCTTTCTATAGATGACACAGCAAAAGTCATTGATGCCTTACGTCAGAAGTTTCCTGAAATTCAGGGGCCGCGTAAAGATGATATTTGTTATGCTACTCAAAACCGCCAAGATGCCGTACGTGATCTTGCCGAGCAATGTGATGTTGTACTGGTTGTGGGTTCACCGAACTCTTCGAACTCGAACCGATTACGTGAATTGGCTGAACGGATGGGTAAGCATGCCTATTTGGTAGATAATGCAGATCAGTTGCAACAAGAGTGGTTTGATGAACACACTAAAATTGGTGTAACTGCAGGGGCATCTGCACCTGAAATATTAATTAAACAAGTAATTCAGCGCCTACAAGATTGGGGAGCAAAAGCACCGCAAGAGCTTGATGGCCGCGAAGAAAATATTACATTTAGTTTGCCAAAAGAGTTACGTATTCCTGTAACTCAAGCATAAAGTGTTAATGACTTAACATTCTGAATTTTTTTAAGAATTGACAGATAATTGCTTTTTGGCAATTATCTGTTTTTTTATGCCTTTTATCCTAATTTGTGTTTTTTTTGTAATTTAATTAGATATTATTTTTAATAGGGTAAAGTTTGGCGCGCCTTGGGGGGGAGTATGCAGAAAAATAAAGGATTTACGTTAATTGAGCTGATTGTGACGATTGCTGTGATGGCGATTATTGCGACTTTAGCTGCGCCTTCGTTTGGGAATTTATTGATTAAAGAGAATCTAAAAACTACAGCTTTTAATATGCGAGATACTTTGAAAGAAGCCCGTAGTCGGGCATTACTGAACAGAGCCTCTACTGTTGTATGTACATCGTTGAGCAAATCTGCTTCTGCAGTTTCTCAGGATACATGTGGTGGAAATCTTGCGAATTATTCAACAACTATGTCATCTTCTTTAAAAAAAGATAGCGTTCTTATTGTGAATGTAGAAAAGAAAATTAATGTTAAAAGTACATCGAATGATATTTTTGTATTTTCGGCTCGTGGAAACTTAACAGCTTCACAAACAATCACTTTTTGCTCTTCTGCCGGATCATATGTATTAACGGTTGGCATCCCCGGAACAGTTGAAATTACACAAGGAGGAGCCTGCTAATGATTGGTTTTTCTAGCCAAAAAGGTGTTGGGTTGATGGAGGTTTTGGTTGCGATGTTAATCCTTGCTATCGCAATCTTGGGCTATGCGGCGCTGCAAGTTAGAGCGACAGCAGCTACTGAAGAATCAATTAAAAGGGCAGATGCACTTATTTTGCTGAATGGGCTCGCAGAAAAAGTAAGGCTTAATCCGACAGGTAATTATAAGGCAGCTGTACCGAGTTCTTTGCCTAACTGTGATAGCGGTTGTAGTGCAGTGAATCAGGCGCTTTATGACTTAAAACAATACAGTGATGTAGCGGTATCAAAAGGGATGAAAATTGGCGTAATGAATTGTTTGAATACTTCGGCTAGTCAGGAGCGATTATGTTTAATTGCTGCTTGGGGGGAAACACAGCCAATTACTGATGCTAAAGCTACTCCAGATGCTCCCGCAGTTCAAAATGCATGTTTAAAAGTAGATGGTAAATATGCCGATGATTCTAGTTGCTTGGTGCTGGAGGCGTATTAATGAAAACATTTAAACAGGCTGGTTTCACGTTAATAGAATTAATGATTGCAATCACGTTGGGCCTGATATTGGTTGCTGTGGCAATTCAAATGCTTATCAGTGGGCAGCAAAACTATCGGATTCAATCTTCTGCTGCATCTTTGCAGGATAGCGGCTTATTTGGGATTAATTACGTTACGAAGAATATCCGTTTAGCAAACCATGGCAATGCCAGCATTATTAATGATGCATCATTGTATGGTGGTATTGTGTTAAGCAATCAAACAAGCAGCACAGCTACTCCTCCTGCAGATGGTAATTTAAAAGGTTTGAAAATTGGAACTTCATTGTTGACGGGTAATAACTTAGTATCAGCAAGTGTGAATAATGACAGTGCTTATAGTGCTTTTCCAAAGAGTGATCAGCTGGTGATTATGTATCAAGCACCTATGGATACTTTTACATGTGATGGTAAAAAAGTACGAGGGCCAATAAAAACAAGTACAACTTATGCCAAAGGCTGGTATGTCATTGAGCGTTATTACATTAGTAAGGATAGTTCTAAAAGTGAAGCAAACTTGAATTGCTCCTCAAGTATGTTTCTTGCAGATGGAGAAACTGTTCCACAAACTTATGAGTCTCAAACTATTAATGCTGTAAATACACTGACAGCAAATTATGCAGCAAATGCTGGTGAAATTATTGCAAAAAATATTGAATACATGAGAGTGCAATTGGTTGTTCGCAATACCAATGGTACTACACGCACTTTAGGTGTGAATGACTATAAAGCAATTACGACATTGCCGCGCCCAGCGGTAATTGGGGTGAATCTAGGCTGGCTTGTACGTTCTTCAGAAAAAGTCGCAATGGCTGAAAAAACAGAATTCAAAGTTTTAGATCAGACGATTACTGCGGCAAAAGACGGTTATCTGCGTCAGGTTTACACCACAACAATTGCAATCCGTAATGGTGGATTGGGGGATATCTAATGATAAATCATTCAAAACACCAGCAGGGTGTAACCCTCATTACAGTATTGATTTTACTGATATTAATCACAGTTGTTGGCCTATATGCTATCCGCAATAGTATTTTTAGCTTAAAGCTGGCGACAAATGCTCAAGTCCAAACCTTATTAATGCAGACTTCTGATGTTGCATTGGATCATTTAGAAAAAAACTTTAATGCCAATGAAAGCACAAACTTAGCGGGTACACCTATTGGACAAGTTTTATTAGATGGCAACCAGGGTAAGGAGCTGCAGTTTTGTTTTAAACCAACAGAAGTAGAAAGCAGTGCTGCTAAAAATAACATGTTCTTTAATCTTGGCGACTTTCGAATTATTGAGCGTGCTTCGGCGACTGCTGCTAAAGGTGTAAGTGCTGCGCTTTCTGGAGATATTGATGCGGTTTGTAATCCAGCAACAATGTTTTCTATCAGCCGTAAGGCGATTGTGACGCAGGTTTCTGTTGTTAATCCAGATGATCCTGCAGTGGAAATGCGTAAATTTGAATTGACCAATAAAAGTACAGATTTAAAGGCGGATGTAGATACCAAACGTATCCGTGTAGTTGCGACATCGTTTGCTCCTGCTATGGCTCCATCGGTCACTCTTACAGAGATGGAAGACTGTTTGAAAGGGAGTGTAATGGATGATCTGTTATTAAAAAATAGAGCTGATAGTACAAGTGGGCAAGTTAAAGTTGAAACTTTGCATGAGTGTCTAAATCAGCTGGGTGTGCCGCTAAATACGCAAGTTGCAGAATATGTAGTCCGCTTAACCGAAGCAAAAAATTAAGCACTGGAAGATTGGGAGAAGAGAAATGAGATTAAAACCCCTTGTAATAATGATGGCCTTGCTTCCAGTGATGGCAGTACCAACAAGTACAGCAGTCCTTGCAAGTGACTTGAGTCTGTATAGAGGAAATACGACTGGTAAGACTTCAATTTTACTCATGCTGGATACGTCAGGGAGTATGGGGATTAGCTCACTGGTGTTGCCTAATAATAATACATTAGGCAGTCCTGGTGATGTCGATCCACAGTATGCAAATACAGCCACACCAATGTGTGATAGAGTAAATGTTGATGAAGGTGGGGTATTTAAGCAATGGGCATATAATGCTTTAGATAAGCGTGTTGGAAGTGATACTTATAATAAAACATCATTTAAGAAAACTGTAAATATTAACGGTCGAGTAATTTCATACTATTTACGTGGTTGCGGTAATCCAAGTATTGATTCTGCTGGAAAATTAATTGAGTCTTCTACAGGTAAATTTGATCGTTTATCTCGTTTAAAAGATGCTCTTATTCAATTGTTGGCTGATAGTAGTATTCCTAATACTACTTATATGGGGTTAGGACATTTTTCTGCAAAAACACCTTTAACCGTAGGAACTACAACCAACAAATTAGTTGATGGTCACTCTGGAAGAATATTAGTTCCAAATGCACAACTAAATGCAGCCCAAAGGGAGAAATTGATTTTACAGTTAGTGAGTCTTAAATCAGTCGATACTACAACTAATGAAGATGGTACAGCAAACGCTAATTTAAAATTATCCAGTACAGCCTATCCAGATATTTTTAAAGCCTCAAGTGGTACGCCAACAGCTCATGCTTATGCTGAAGCAGCAGCCTATATGATGGGAACGACTACAGGACAGGATTCTAGCTTACCTTCAACAAGTACAATCTTGTATGATGGTTATTCTGTGATGCAAAAATCGGATGATGCAACTAAACAAGTTTATTATGTATGTGTCGCATTAGGTACTGAACGTCCAACTGCATTAGGCGCAACCGTGATGGCTTGTGATAATGAGTGGAACAAGAGCGAGTCGGATTGGTACGATGCAACAAATAAGCGCATGGGCTCAACAATTAAAATTTACAAACCCAATGGTAGTGGAGGTTGGCTACAAGTAACACCAATAGAGTTGAAAAATACACAAGATGTGGGAGATATGAATTCTCTATGGGAAACTCATGCAAAATTACCTGTAGGTTGGCGCTATGGTGGCTGGATGAAACTTGCCCATGAACCGATGGATATTGAACCTATTGGTGGTAAGGTTTGGGCAAATAAGGGAGCAAATAATCTAGTTTCTTATCGTACTAGTCCTTTTTCTATAAAAACAGGTACCATTACAAACACAATTACTACTGAAGGTTTTCAAGATTGTCCATCAGGTTTTAATATCTTGAGTGGTTGGACGTCACTGTGTGTTCGATCTGGCGATTGGGAAAGAGCGGCAACACAAGATGAAATTGATAATAAACGTTGTGAAATACCTGTTATCGGTGAAAATCCGATTCTAAATGCTCGTAATCCACAAGGAGCATTTCATTATGAAACATATAATATGAACGATAATAGAACATATTATGATAAGAAAAAGTGCAAACAAAAACAGTATGCAGTTATTCGTCCATGGGGGGGAATTACGCAAACAGTTTCGACTTCAGGACCAATTGATAATAATTATGGCGGTTTTGCCTATTCAGCAAGTGATACTAAGAATGGTTCAGTTTATAAAACAGGTGGATCAACCAGCAGTTGTGATGGTAATGGCATTTATTTTTTAACAGATGGTTCACCAAACTCTACAAAAGATTCAATGGCACAAACCATTATGAATACATCGTTAAATAATGATGATTCATATAAGTTCTCTGCCAAACCTTCGGGTACAGGTGTTTTAGTATCCCCTAATTTAAATTCAGGTTTATTTGCAGGAGAAACAGGGGGATGGGAGTATATCGGGGAATACGCAAAAAAACTCCGTAATAGGACAGATCTTTCCAATACACAAAAAAATCCTGCAGATATGAACATTAAAACAGCTGTGGTTGGTTTTGGTGCCTCATTTGCAGGTTTAACAAAAAACACAGATGGAACATATAATTGTGCGAGTGCGCCAAATAATGATGCAAAAAACGCTTGTTTATGGGGGAGTAAAGCATATGGAGATGGCGGTTTTTACTATGCCGAGAACTCAGAAGATATTAAAAATAGTATTATTAAATTTGTATCGGATGTAACAGTTGGTTTTACCCCTTCAAGCTTGGGCTCTATTTCTGTACCGCGCGATCCTTTAGATCAGACTAAGTCAATGACTGAAGGCTTTTTCCCAATGATTATGCCAATGGAAGATTCTACCTTTCGTACATGGGCTGGGAATTTAAAGAAATATAAAATTCTTGGCGGTACGCTGAAAGACAGCAGTAATAATGCAATTTATAAAGTTGAAAACAATCAGCAGGTTATTAACTCATCTGCAAAAGATTTATGGTCTACCGCGGCTTCTGGCTCTGACCATTCATTAATTAATAGTGGTGGTGCATGGAATAAAATTCCTGTTCCATCTACAGCTTTGGCTGAAGCAGACTCAATCAGCAATGTAGATAGTGAGCGTAAAGTCTACATCTTAGATGGCAGTTCTTTAAAGAAAGTGACTAAGACAAATCTGGCAACTAATACTACTGGTACAGATGCACTGAGCGGGACTTATACAATCAACCAGCGCCTAGCTTTATTGAATTACATGGGTTATCAAACTGCATTCCCTGCAGCCGCGACACAGACAACTTTAACTTCTACAGAAATTAATACGCTCGCAGTAAATCCGGCTAGCCCATATAGATTCCTTGGTGGGGTGGTGCATTCAACGCCGCTCATGGTAACAAAAGAGTCAACAGTAACTTCTAGTAATGTTGCGGATACACGTAAAGAATATACAGTTTATGGGTCAATGGATGGCGGCTTGCATATTGTGGATGCTTCGACAGGTAAAGAGCAGTCGGTATTTGTTCCGCCAGAAATTATAACGAATCAATATGATACGTTGGCTGGTAAAGATTCAAAAGGGGTGGGTAGCCTGTCGGGTATAGCTTATGGTGTAGATGCGCCATGGGTAGCGGACAATACATTTAAGGTGCAAATTACTAAGTCTGGTACAGTTTCAACCACAAAATATGTTGCCAATAAAATGAATATTTATGGCGGTTTACGTATGGGGGGAAGTGGGCTTTATGGATTGGATATACTTAATCCAGCAAGTCCGAAGCTATTATTCCAAATTAAACCGACATCAACAAATGAATTTCAGCGTATGGCTCAAATCTGGGCTAAACCGACTATTGCTGAAATTCGTGTCAAAGGCGAACGTAAAAAAGTCTTAATTTTTGGCGGCGGTTACGATGCTGATGTTTATGAAAAACCAGCGGCTACTTTTACAGAGCCGTCCTCAACTTATGGCAACGCTTTATATATAGTAGATGCTGCAAATGGTAACTTGATCTGGATGAGTAGCTCAAATGGCTCAGGAATTAGTGACAGTTATAAGAAAACGATTAATAGTGATATAAATTACAGTGTTGTAGGGCAGCCTGTGGTACGTGATTATGATGCCGATGGTCTTGCAGACATGATTTATTTTGCAGATTTAGGTGGACAGATTTTCCGTGTAGACTTGAATAACAATAATCAAATGTCTGCAACTGACAATACTAATATTGCGGTGCGTGTGCAAACCATAGCGAAGTTAAAAGATGGAACATTTGTACCGCGTTTCTATGACCGTTTATCTACGGCAGTTTTTGATGATGGGCAAAACCGCTTTGTACTTGTGACAGCAGGTTCAGGTAATCGCAGTTTTCCTTTGGAAGCGGAAGTCGGCGGAAAAAACAAAATCTACGGTTTAATTGACCGTGATGCAGCAGCCAATGGTTTGGAAAACTCGAGTTTTACATCTGCTGCGACTATTTTGCCAGCGAATTTGGCTAATTCAGGCATACTTGGCAAAACGGTTTCTAAGCAAATTTCTGCTGCTGATATCGCTAATATGAAATTAACAACTGGTAATACTATGCTTCGTGGTTGGAGTTTTGAACTACGTTCAGTTGATTCAGGAAATTATGCGCGTGCATTTGAAGATTCACAGCTTATTACTGGTGATTTATATGTCAGCCTGTATGATCCGAAAGCGACATTGACTGGAACTGTAAGTGGTTGTGGTGGTGGTGTGACAGGTATTTCTACGACTCACCGTATTTGCATGCCATATGGTGACTGTGCTGCATATGTTAAAACTAGCTATCAAGGTATTAATGGCCCTGCCTTTGGTGCTGTTTCCTCTACTGATCCAAGAACAACCATGTTGGTTGGACCTATTGCGGAGACACAAGAATCTTGTGTCGGAAATTGTAAGCCTGCAAATACAACTTTAACAGATCAAAATCTGTATAAATATAGCCAGGCACGTAAGATTAAGCCTGTCCGCTGGTTTGAGTGGTAAGGGAAGTATGTATGGATAAAATTAAAAATACTGCAGGCTTCACTTTGCTTGAATTGATGGTTGTTGTGGTGATAGTTGCAATTTTTGCAGCTATCGCTATACCCAGTTATCAAGCATATGTTGCTAGAGCGCATAAATCAAAAGCACAGTCAGAAATGCTCAAAATTGCTGAACGGTTGGAAAATTATAAAGGCAAGCAATTAAGTTATGCGGGCTATGTTCCAGATCATCAAACGGCTACGAAGGGTGAAATCAATATTCCATATGATTCAGGAACTGATTTTGATTATCAAATCAAATTAGTCGATATCAATGATTCGACCATTGCCTTGGAAGATTCTACTGTTGGGCAAGGGTGGAAAATGATTGCGGTTCCAAATCAATTAAAAGGAAATGCACTGAGGGCTTCTCAATATTTATTATTGGATTCGCGCGGCGTAAAATGCATGACTAAAGACGCTTTAACAGTTTCCAGCACCAGCTGCACAAATGGGGAAGATTGGAGATAGTATGAGAGGGTTTAAAGGATTCACTCTTTTAGAGTTGCTGATTATCGTTGTTATTATCGGAATATTAGCAGCAGTTGCATTGCCTTCATATCAAAGTTATGTGAAAAGAAAAAATCGTCTAGAGACTCAGAGTACAATGATGGAAATTGCACAAAGGTTGCAATCCTATAAGTTGACCAATGGAGATTATGGGGTAAGTAATTCTACGTCGAGTTATGCGACTAACCCATTAAAAAATCCAGCTATTTATGGGCAAACAGTATCACCAAGAAGTGGTCCTGCATTGTACAATTTAACGATAACAGCTTCTCCAAATGCATCTTGGACAATGACAGCAACACCTATATCAACAGGAATGCAGAAAAGTAACGGAGCTTTGACTTTGACACATTCCGGAACACAGTGTTGGTTCAAAAAAGATGATGCTACGGGCAATTGTTTAAGCTGGGCCGATAAATAAATTCAAAATTGTGGATAACTAACTTTTGATCTTTCATTCAGGGCAAACTTCGCGTAAAATATTGCCCTCTATGAAAGGGGTTTGAAATGTATCGATGGTCGGTACAGGGATAATCCGTAAAAACTATAAGGTTCTATCATGGTTGTTATTCGTCTTGCACGCGGTGGTGCTAAAAAACGTCCGTTCTATCAAATCATTGTGACTGATAGCCGTAATGCACGTGACGGTCGTTTCATCGAACGTATCGGTTTCTTCAACCCTACAGCTCAAGGTAAAGCAGAAAAACTTCGTTTAGATGCTGACCGTTTTGCTCACTGGGTTTCACAAGGTGCTCAACCTTCAGAACGTGTTGCTTCTTTAGCTGCTGAAGCTAAGAAAGCTGCAGCTACTGCTTAATTAGTAGTAGGTTACCCATGACACCAACACAGAATGTTCCCGAAGATCGTATTCAGATTGGACAGCTACGTTCAGCATATGGATTAAATGGGTGGCTCTGGGTCTATTCCAATACAGAACCTATGAGCAATATTTTTGACTACCTCCCTTGGTACATTGAGACCAAAGCAGGTTGGCAAACAGTAGATGTAAAACGTTGGAAACCACATGGCAAAGGCTTGGTTGTTTCGCTAAAAGGTGTGAGTGATCGTACCGCGGCAGATAACTTGGTTGGCGCAAATATCTGGATCTCTAAATCGCAACTGCCTCAAGCAGGCGTGGACGAGTATTACTGGTCAGATTTGAAGGGCTTAACAGTGTTAGGTCTTGGAGAAGATGAACAAGAAGTCAACCTCGGTCAAATCCACGAATTGTTTGAAACAGGTGCTAACGACGTGATGGTAGTTCGCGCTACTGCTGACAGTGTCGATAGCGAAGAGCGAATGATTCCATGGCATAAAGATGTAGTACAGCGTGTTGATCTCGAAGCTGGTCGTATCTACGTAAATTGGGGCGTAGATTATTAATCCTTTAAGGATTGACGCAGCAGGAAAATAGAGGAGTCTGCGATGTTTTTTGCAGTCATTACGCTTTTTCCTGAAATGTTTGAAGCGATTACAGCCTACGGTATTAGCGGGCGCGCAGCAAAACGTGACATTGTGCAAGTTCATTGTATCAATCCACGCGAATTTGCTGAGGGCAACTACAAAAGAGTGGATGAGCGTCCATTTGGTGGTGGTCCTGGTATGGTGATGATGGCTGAGCCATTAGCGAAAGCAATTCATCGTGCCAAAGAGCTTGCCAAGCAAGCGGGTGCTGTTCATGTCCCTGTGGTGTATATGTCGCCGCAAGGAAAGACCTTAAATGAACCTGCAGTACAAGATTTCGTCAAATATGATGGATTAATTGTATTGTGTGGTCGTTATGAAGGTGTAGATGAGCGTTTGATCCAACAATATGTTGATCAGGAATGGTCAATAGGCGATTACGTTTTATCTGGTGGTGAACTCCCTGCGATGGTTTTATTGGATAGTGTGATTCGGAGACTTCCGGGTGCAATGTCTGATGAACAATCACATGTGCAAGACTCATTTGTGGATGGTCTTTTAGATTGCCCACAATATACCAAGCCAGACCATTTTGAAGGTTTAGATGTTCCTGAAGTATTAAAATCAGGACATCATGCCAATATTGAGAAATGGCGGTTTTTGCAGCGATATCAACGCACTTTAGAACGCCGACCTGAGTTGGTTGAAAAAGTTGAATTGACCAAGCAGCAAAAGAAATGGCTAAAAGATTCCAAGGTTTAATTTTTTAAATCTTATATTAGGCTCTTTATGCATTGAAGCGGTCAAGCATAAAGGGAAAGTCAATCGGGTCTATGCGCTTTAGCCTCTAGCCCCAGCGATGATTAGACCTCTTCTAACTCGCATAATCGGAGATACCCCATGAGCGGTAAACATCCTTTAGTACAAGCTGTTGAAAATGCACAGTTGAAACAAGACATCCCTGCTTTTGCTCCTGGTGACACAGTAGTTGTTCAAGTTAAAGTAAAAGAAGGTGAGCGTGAACGTCTTCAGGCATTTGAAGGTGTTGTAATTGCTAAGAAAAATCGTGGTTTGAACTCTGCGTTCACAGTACGTAAAATTTCTAGCGGTTTCGGTGTTGAGCGTGTATTCCAAACTCACTCACCAATCGTTGCTGGTATCGAAGTGAAACGTCGAGGTGACGTTCGTCGTGCTAAACTTTACTACCTACGTGAATTGTCTGGTAAAGCTGCACGTATTCGTGAAAAATTACCAGCTCGTAAAGCAAAATAATTTGTTTTACAACGCTGTAAAAAATGCGCCTTTTGGCGCATTTTTTATGCGAGAAAGAAAATTATAAACCTTGAGATTTTAGGCGGTTTGCATGTTGACGATAGACATCGACAGGATCTGGTGCAAATAGCGCTTTGAGACCAAGCACTTGGTTGACTTCATCTAAATGGTTCCAGTTGTAGTTGTCACGAATGGTTTTACCAAATTTGGCACTACAGCGTGATACGAGGCCATCATTGTCTTTTCCGCCATCGATCAGTAATGCGGTCACTTTTAGGGCTGAGTCTAAATCTAAAATATTGGTGATTTGGCCCACACCTGTAAATGAATAGTTATAAATGCCTTTTTCCACGCTATTGCCATCAGCACAATTGGATTTAGGCAAGCCCAGAGGGAATGCGGCATTGTACTTTGCAGAACCCGCTAGCGTTAAACTTGAACCACCTGCCAATGCGTCATGAGGGTAAGTCTTTGGATCTAGACCTTGCGCCCAAACGATGGCTTTAGAGACAAAATTCACAGCTCCAACCAAGGGTGCTTCCACAGCGGTGCCTTCAGCTTTTAAAATTAAGTCTGCAACAGGGGAGCCTTGATGAGGTCCTGCAACACTGGTTAATGAAGCCACGACATCTGGGCGAACACCGGCAACATAACGAATCGTTGGTCCACCATGGCTATGTCCAATTAAATTCACTTTATCTGCACCAGTGAGTGCTCGGATTTCAAGGACTTGTTGTAGAAGCTGTTCGCCACGCACTTCGGTAGAGTTAAAAGGCGATACGCGAGTTGCCCAAACATTTGCACCATTTCGAGCAAGATCAGGAAGGATTTGATACCAATAGTCGAGTCCAAATGAGTCCGTACCAACGGTAATGAACCCCCCCATACCATGGTTAAATACGATTGGATATTTGGTCTTTGCATAGCTAGAACTAGCTTTGGCGGTGACTTGGGTTGCTTGCGAGGCAGATACATTACCGATGAACGTAGCTGCAATTAAACCTGCTAAAAATGGTCCGTATTTCATGAGCGATCCTCAATGTATTATTGTTTTATGACAATATTTATTGTCACTTCTAATAAAGCAATAAAGATCACCTGTTGCAAATTGAAAAAGATTAACTGTGACGCTAAATGTAACAAAATAAACGATCATGAATTTTCAGATCGATTAAAGTAAATAAGAGGGCCGAAGCCCCCTTATTGCATTTAAATTTCAACGATAAGAATTAAAGTCCTTGCAGTTTTAAACGGTTTGCATGTTGACGGTACAGCGCCACAGGATCTTGTGCAAATAGCCCTGTTAAGCCGAACATCATATTGGCTAAATCGGTATGGTTAAGTTTGTAGTTGTCATTAATGACTTTACCGATATAAGCACTACAACGTGCAACCATACCGTCATTGTCTTTATTGCCATAAGACAATGGTCCGAGTTGCATCAGGATCGTATCGATATCAAGTAGATTCGTGGTTTGCGCAACACCAGTCCATGAATAGTACTGAATGCCTTTGCTGTCGACTTGCTTTAAGTTTTTGCTGCAATTTTCTGAAGATGCCAAAACACCGTCAACTACAGCAGATTTTGCAACCGTACTGTTAAATGCAGCAGAACCTGTTTGTGATAATGATTTCATAGAAGCATCGAAATCAATTTCAAGCTCAGGTTTTGCCTGACCTAAAGCAATCAGTGGGCCGACAATATAATCACCTAAAATATTGAAGGCAGTACGAGAAAGTGAGTTGCCTTGAATATCATCCGCTACTTTAGAGCCGTGATAGGTCCCTGCAACACCTGTAATAGACGCAATGTACTGTGGTTTTGTTTGAGCAACATACAATACAGTTGGACCACCATGAGAGTGACCAATTAAGTTAAGTTTTAGTTTCCCTGTAATAGCCAAAACATCTTCAACTTGTGCAATTAACTGCTCACCACGATGTGCTGTAGTATTTGCAGGAGATAATTGCGCTGCGAATACGGTTGAGCCATTTCGTGCCATATCGGGCAAGATTTGGTACCAATAATCCAGTCCAATGGTGTCGGTACCGATACGTGACCAACCGAGCCAACCATGCACCATTAAAATTGGATATTTGGTTTTTGCGTAGTCAGATTTTACCGTTTCCTTCACCTGGAGGACGCTAGGCGCAGCTTGAGTGCTTGCCGATATACTCATCGCTAAGCCTGCAACTGCAGCTACAGAGGCCATCTTGGCCGTGTTTACTAAAGATCGCATAAATGTTCCTTGATCTGATGTTGTTTTTATTACTTTTTAATAATGAAAATACTCTCTGTTTTTAAGCAACATCTTTGTGATTGGCTAGGCCATATCTTTGATTTTAGAGAGTTTGAATAGACAAACATGCCTTGTCATTTTTTCATGCTCGGTTTGAAATTCCATGTCATTTTGGGACATGGGCTGCATTCACATGACATGTTTATTTATATACATCTGTCTTTTATATTTATCGTTTATTTTAGTTGTTATTATTGAATAACTTATTGAATTAATTTGTTAAATGCTTACAAATAAAAACATTGTAAACAAAAAAGGACGTCCAAAGACGTCCTGTTCAGTGCTGAAAGGGAACCAACTTTTGAGGTTACAGACCCTTTAATTTTAAACGATTGGCATGTTGACGGTAGAGCGCAACTGGGTCAGGTGAAAATAGGCTGCGTAGGCCAAAGACCATATTCACTTCATCTAAGTGGTTGTGATTGTAGTCATCACGGATTACTTGTCCGATGTGGGTGCTACAGCGTCCAACCAAACCGTCATTGTCACGATTTCCATAGGCCAAAGGGGCAAGTTGACTAATCACTGTATCTAGTACATCTAATACATTTGTGGTTTGCGCTGTACCTGTCCATGAGTAGTAATACACGCCATTGTCGACTTTGGCACCCGACTGATTGCAGTTCGCAGCCAGTGCTGCGGTTGGAAATTTTGCATTAAATTCAGCAGAACCTTTTTCACTGATCGCGGTAAGTGATGCATCAACACTGTTGGGTAGACTCGAGTTGCCTTCAGCCCAAGTAATAATCGGTGCTAAGAGTTGATCACCAAGTACCCCAAAGACTGAATTAATGGTTTTATTTGCTTGGATTTTATCTGCGACTAGAGAGCCACGATAAGTGCCTGCAACCCCAGTCACCGAAGCTACATATTCAGGTTTGATCGCTGCAATATAGCGAGTTGTCGGTCCACCATGTGAATGACCAATGAGGTTCACTTTGGGTTGGCCGGTCAGAGCAAGAACTTCTTCGACTTGAGAGAGCAATTGCTCACCACGGACTTCTGTCGACTCTAGCGGAGAAACTTGGGCAGCAAAGGTATTGGCCCCATTACGAGCTAAATCTGGCAAAATTTGATAAAAATAATCCATGCCAAAGCTGTCAAAACCAATGCGAGTAAACCCGAACATACCATGGGTAAACACAATCGGATATTTGGTCTTGGCATAGTTTGCCGAGCTGTTGGCGGTGACATGTTGGAGTCCTGCCGCCGCTTGGGATTGTGTGCTGGCGATCACTGCTGATGCAGCGATGATTGCGCATAAAAGAGCTTGTGGTTTTTTCATCATTTCATCCTGAAATTGAAGTTGTTTTTAAATTGTTGTTTGCAGTTATTCTGCGAAAGGTAATTTTCCACCTTGATCATGTACAGATTCAAAGGTACTGACGCGGAGCTGATCTTCCTTCGATTTAAAATGTTGATTACGGAGTTGCTGCACCGCTTGTTGTTTCGCACTGTCACTCATATTGCTTTTCACAATGCTGTCACGCTCTGTGAGGTATTGATTTACGCTAGATTTCCAAGAGCTGCGCTGGCTGTCTAGATTTTCAAGGCGCTGAGTAGCTTCTGGACCCACTAAATTTAACCGCATTTGATGGATTTCTTCGCTTGAACCACCACGGGCTTTAATGTCTGCTGTGAGCTTGCGTAAATCTTCAAGTTTATTGATTTGTTCCAGATTTTCTTTCCAATCTTCTGGGAGTTCATCAAACAGGGCTTTTAGTTTTTTGGCTTTTTCTGATTCAGACAGTTTTTTGTCATTTACTACTTCCATCCGTTTCAGCGTGTATTCGTGATAAGTATTTTCCTTGCCAAATAAACCTTCAATTTCATAATCAGAAAAGAACTGTTTTCTTAAATTTTGTGTGCTGCTGTAGATCGAGCGATAATATTGTGGTGATTCTTTGTCGTCGCTTGGTGGCTGTAAATGACCTAACTGTTCACGATATTTCATATAACGATCCCACAAATCATAAATTTGGGACAGCGCAGGTTCTTTATGACCTTGTGCAATGTAGGCTTTAAAATCCTTTTTAATTTGATCTATCGACTTTTCACCATACTGAGTAATGAAATATTCAAAGCAATTCCGTGTTTGTTCATTCACGATCAAACGGTTTGAACCATCCATACTGATTTGACAGTTAACTTCCGTGTCTTGTTGACTTGGACTGAGCAGCGAAGAACCGCTTGTTGCTTGAGCCGTAGCGGTTTCGCCCTGAGCTAAAGGCGTATTTTGTTGTTGAATCGATTGATCTGAAGGATCATTTTGTGATGCTTTTGGCGCCAGCCAAAATATAAATACAGCAACTGCGATAACGACCAAGGCAATGATGAGCCAAAGTTTATTTTTTTGCATATCCCAATGCACCTTTATTCCGTTTTTAATTGTTTTAGAGTTCTAAATGCGAACTCAATATGACATAAAAGAATGATAAAAACATAGAAAAGTTGTAAACGCTTAGCATGGATTGATACCATGGCGCAGTTCTCTTTTTGCCCTATTTTAGTCATGAAAAAAGCTTCTCCTAAGATTCAGCGTCGTCCAGTACATGGTGTATTTTTATTAAATAAGCCTTTGGGCATTAGCTCGAATGCTGCATTACAAAAAGTGCGTTGGTTGTATCGAGCACAAAAAGCAGGACATACAGGTGCGCTAGATCCATTAGCCTCAGGTTTATTACCAATTTGCTTAGGTGAAGCAACAAAGTTTTCGCATTTTTTATTGGATTCGACTAAACGTTATAAAACCACCGTCTTTTTAGGACACAGTACCACGACGGGTGATGTGGAAGGTGAAATACTATTAGAGCAAGCTGTTCCAACATTGACTGAAGAAAATATTCAAAATGTCTTGGCGCAATTTGTAGGGGATATTCAACAAATTCCACCGATGTATTCTGCGCTGAAAAAAGAAGGTCGCCCGCTGTACGAGTTGGCGCGTAAAGGCATAGAAATAGAGCGTGAAGCACGTCCAATTTCGATTTATGCCATCGAGTTATTATCATTTAATGAGAATAGTATTACACTCGACATCACCTGTTCCAAAGGCACATATATTCGTGTTTTAGGCGAAGATATTGCCAAAGCATTGGGTACTTTTGGACATTTGACCTATCTACACCGTACGCAAACAGGGCATTTTGACCTCAATCCAACTTACACCATTGAATATTTGGAAAGCTTGACCGAAGCGGAGCGTGAAGCATTATTGCTGCCGGTGTATTCACCCGTCGATCATTTCTGCAAAGTGCAAGCGCCGGAAGGTCGAGCTGAATATTTTAGTCGTGGAATGGAAAGTAATATTGAGCATGCTGCGGAAGCGCAGGTTTTGGTATTTGATGGGGAACGTTGCTTAGGTCTAGCGGAAATTACCGATCGTAAGCGCTTAGTACCAAAACGTGTATTAAATCTTGAATAGTCATCAACAGCCACTGAAGCCAAATTATGGAAATTGAAATTATTTTAAGCCTCTTATTTTTTGCATTTTTTGCCGGTGCAATTGATGCAGCAGTGGGGGGCGGAGGATTAATTCAAATTCCAGCCATTATGAATGCCATGCCGCACTTATCTCCGGCGACGGTGTTTGGCACCAATAAGTTGTCTTCGATCTTTGGTACGGCTTCAGCGTCCTATTCTTTTTTACGCCAAGTCAAACTCCGTTGGAAATTACTTGCGGTCATTGCAAGCTGTGCATTTGTTGCTTCTTTTGTGGGAGCAGCCTGTGTATCAATGATTCCTAAAGAAGTCTTACGTCCTTTTGTTTTGGTCATGTTGATCGTGATTGCGATCTATACCTTTGCCAAAAAACAATTTGGTCAGATGCATGTACGCCAAGAACTGACCCCTAAAATTCTCGGTCTTGCCGCTCTTGGTAGTCTGGTAATTGGTTTTTATGACGGTATCTTTGGGCCTGGCACGGGCAGTTTCTTTATCTTCTTTTTTATTCGTTATCTACAAGCAGACTTTTTGCATGCCTCTGCTTTGTCAAAAGTCGCCAACTTAACCACCAACCTTGCAGCACTGAGTTTTTTTGCGCCCACTGGCCATGTGTTATTTGCGATAGGCTTAATGATGGCTGTAGCAAATATTTTAGGCTCGATCGTTGGTGTACGTGCGGCAATTAAATACGGTAGTGGCTTTATTCGAATTCTATTTTTGATTTTGGTGAGTATTTTGATTGTACGGTTGGGTTATCAAACCTTTACGGGACAAGCTTAAAACAAATCTTAACAGAGCGTTGCTGAATTCTGTCGATGAAATGATTAGTATGAAAATAAGCGACTCGTTTGAGTTGTGGATAATAATTAAATTTCATAATACACAATTAGCTAAGCATCAGAGGTCATCACTACAATGAATATATTTGAAGCTTTACGCCAAAGTCATGAAAAGCAACGTGAACTTGCTGAAAAACTCATTCAAACATCAGGGGATACACCTGAGCGTCGAGATTTATTTGAGCTGCTCAAAAATGAGTTATTTGCTCATGCTGTTGGCGAAGATCGTTATTTTTACATCCCGTTAATGATGACTGATTCAGGCCTAAACATCACCCGTCATGCATTGGCGGAACATCATGAGATGGATGAATTATTAGAGCAACTGACGGAAACTGAATTTAGTAATCCAGGTTGGTTGGCAATTGCGAAAAAGTTATCTGAAACGGTACATCATCATTTGCAGGAAGAAGAACATGGCTTTTTTCAGCAAGCGGGTAAAATCTTAGATGAAAAACAAAAGGAAAGTTTAGCCAAACAATATTTGGCGGAATATAAGAAATACAAGAAAGCAGATAAAGACAGTTTGACGGGATAAATATTAGTGAGTTTTGAGGACAAATTCCAAATTAAAAAAGACGGCAGAGACCGTCTTTTTGTTTCAACTATAAATATAAAAATTTAGTCTGATACGCTGCTCGGAGTATTGCGAGAGGAACGTAAAGTCACCCCGACGGACGCCAACATAATGCAGACTAAGGCCACCCATTGCCACGTCCCAATATTTTCGCCAAGCAGAACCATACCTGTAATGGCAGCTAATGCAGGCGACAAACTCGATAAAGTCCCATAACTAAGTTTACTGAGGATTTTTAACGCTTTTAAATCCAGTGCATAAGGTATGGCCGTGGCTAAAATCGCAATCAATAAGGCTTTCGGCCAATATTGGGTATCGAGTAGGGCGGGTGCATTGTTATATAGTCCAATCGGGAGCAAGGTCAGTGCGGACAGTGTGATGGCAATCGTTAGCGCATGCATACCAATATTTTGATGTACCACTTTTTGTCCAAAGAAAATATAGAATGCCCAACAGAGTCCCGCTGCTAAGGCACAGGCTGCCCCAAGTATTGAGAAATTACCATCATGAGCTTGTCCCCAAGGCACCATCAAGGTAATGCCTAAGATTGCTAAAAAGACCCAAATATAATCACTGCTGTTTTTAATGGATAACAATGCCAGACCCAAAGGGCCAATAAACTCTAAACCCACGGCAATGCCTTGTGGCAATTTACCCAGTGACATATAGAACAACACATTCATCAAACAGAGTGCCGCGCTATAGCAGAGCAGATCCCGCCATTTTAAAAAAGACAGCCGTTTTAAAATGTGCCATGAGCGGAACATCAAACAAATAATAATCGAGGCAAAACAGAGTCGTAAAATGGTCACACTGAGTGGATCAAGCACCAAAAATAATTGTTTGGCGAATGATGCACTGATCTGATAGGAAATCATGGAAAGTACCATGAAAACGACTGCTAATAATTGTGAGTTTGGCATGCGGCACGCTGTGGTGGGGGGGAACAAAGTACCCCAATTTTTAATTCTGCTCAGTATAGCGGTTAATATTGAATTATTGATGACTTTTCAGAGGCAGAAATGCAATTTGCAGGTTTTGAATTTAAAAAAATTGAATATAAAAAATCGTCTTTAAATCGCCACCATTTTTAAATTCAAAATAAAAAATGGAGATATTTTCAAAAGATTAAGGCGGTTTGAATTTAAATTGATTTGGCCTTTTGCGTGGTATAAGTACAGCCAATCGAAGCACTGATAATCACTGCCAATGCCAACCATTGTGTCCATAACAATTGTTCATGCAAAAAGATAAAACCCGAGAGAGCGGCAACAGCGGGTTCCAAACTCATGAGTGTACCGAAACTCAGCGCAGTCATGTTACGTAGCGCAATCATTTCTAGAGTAAAAGGTAAAGCACTGGCTAAGGTCGCAAGTGCAATAAAATACAGCAGACTACTTGGCTCAAACGCCTGTGCCGGCATACCTGCAAAGATTGCGATGGGCATCAAAACACACATGCCGACGAACATGCCTAAGCAAACGGTATGATTGCCTGAGACCCCTGATGGTTTTTGACCTGCCACGATATAGAGTGCCCAACACGCACCTGCACCGAGGGCAAGCAAGATCCCAATTGGGTCAAGACGTTGTGCTGCTTGATCAAATGGAAACAGCAAAATTAGGCCTAAAATAGCCAGTCCGACCCAAATAAAATCAAATTTTCGGCGTGCAGCAAATAGTGCGACACTGAGCGGACCAATAAATTCAAAAGAGACGGCAATGCCAAGCGGGAGACGATCAATCGACAAGTAAAATAATACATTCATCCCTGCTAAGGCACAGCCATAGCTGAGGATCGACGACCATTTCACTTGTTTAAAATTGATCTGCCAAACTTTAAAAATAATCGCCAAAATCAAAGCGCCTAGCATTAATCGCATGGCCGAAACGGTCAGTATGGGAAATTGACTGAAAAGATATTTGGCAAAGGAACCGCTGCTTTGCATGCTGATCATGGCAATAAGCAAGATCAGCGGTGCTTGGACAGCCGGTGCAACTTTAAAATTTGGCATAAACTAAATTTGTTTCGATGACTCGAAGAGCGGGAGAGTGGCACTAGCCAGATTTTAAAAGTTTATAACAATAAAAAAACCACAGCCCGAAGGCTGTGGCTTCAGTGTCTAATGCGATTAGAACAATACGCGAACTCGGATTGTACCTTCAACTTCGTGAAGTGTATCCAATGCTTCTTTAGAAGCAGTTGCGTCAACGTCCATCACTAAGTAACCCACATCACCTTTAGTCATTAAAGACTGACCAGAGATGTTAATACCGTGTTCAGCAAACAAGTTGTTGATTTTTGAAAGAACGCCCGGCACGTTTTTGTGGATGTGAAGTAAACGGTGTTTACCTTCAGTCAACGGTAACGCGATTTCTGGGAAGTTCACTGCAGATAAAGTCATACCTTTATCAGAGTAAGCAACGAATTTTTCAGCTACTTCTAGACCGATGTTCGCTTGCGCTTCCATCGTTGAACCACCCACGTGAGGAGTCAAAATCACGTTGTCTAAGCCACGAAGTGGAGAAACAAATTCTTCACCGTTTGCTTTAGGTTCTTTCGGGAATACGTCTACAGCTGCACCAGCAATATGACCAGATTTGATTGCATCAGCAAGATCTTCAATGATGACACATGTACCACGTGCAGCATTGAGGAAGATTGCACCTTCTTTCATTTGAGCAAATTGCTCTTTACCGAAGAAGTTGCGAGTTGATGGAACGTCTGGAACGTGTAGAGATACGACGTCTGCATTGGCAAGAAGTTCACCCATAGAACTGACTTGACGTGCATTACCCATTGGAAGTTTAGTTACAGCATCGTAATAAATTACGTGCATACCTAAACCTTCAGCAAGTACAGAAAGTTGCGAGCCAATCGAACCGTAACCAACAATACCTAAAGTTTTACCACGAGTTTCAAATGAACCGACTGCAGACTTGTTCCAACCACCACGGTGAGTTGAAGCAGATTTTGCAGGAACACCACGAAGCAATAAAATCGCTTCTGCAAGTACTAGTTCAGCAACTGAACGAGTATTTGAGTATGGTGCGTTAAATACTGGAATACCGCGAATCATTGCAGCATTTAAGTTCACTTGGTTTGTACCGATACAGAAACAACCCACAGCAATCAGTTTGTTCGCCGCTTCAAAAACTTCTTCAGTTAATTGAGTACGTGAACGAATACCAATGAAGTGAGCATCTTTAACCGCTTCTTTCAACGCTTCACCCTCAAGCGCAGTTTTACGGTAGTCAATGTTGGTGTATCCAGCAGCATTTAGAGTGTCGATTGCGTTTTGGTGAACGCCTTCTAACAACAAGAAACGAATTTTATCTTTAGGTAAAGAAAGATGTTGGCTCATTACGGCTCCGCTACAAAGGCCAAATTTAGTGCGCATATAATAGCATAGGAAGTCGCCCGATATACATTTCCTTTATGACCGACGTCATGGCTATTTTGGCGAATGATGAGTCAATATTTTTTAGATTTGGTCTAATTAACTTGGTCATATTCCTCGTGACATTTTGAAACCACGTTTTTCTTTGGGTTTTGTCAAAAAAAGCCCAGTTATAGCTTATAATGGTGCCGCTCAAAATCATCATGACCAATTCCCTGACATTTTGATGCGCTCTGTTTCAGGCTTTTTCCCTTGAAATATGCGTTACCGCAGTTTTGACTGAATGAAGTCTGGACCTTTAAAAAACTTGTTTACTTCTTGCAAGGTCTGAAAACGATGAATGCTCCAGTCGCTTTAACCCCAGAGTTATTGACCCAATTGACCGCTATTGTTGGCGAAAGCCGAATTAAAACCGATGCGGATAGTCTCCAAAATTGGGGTCGTGACCATACTAAGCACTTCGATCCAAACCCGTCGGTCGTCGTTTTCCCTTCAAGCACAGAACAAGTTCAACAGATTGTAAAACTTGCCAACCAATTTAATGTAGCGATCACACCAAGTGGCGGTCGTACAGGTTTATCTGCGGGTGCTGTGGCTGCCAACGGTGAAATCGTGGTGAGCATGGACAAGATGAACCAAATCTTGGAATTCTTCCCAGCTGACCGGATGGTACGCGTACAAGCAGGCGTGGTGACTGAACAACTTCAGAACTATGCTGAAGAACAAGGCATGTACTACCCAGTTGATTTTGCATCTTCAGGTTCATCTCAAATTGGCGGTAACATTGGTACCAATGCCGGTGGTATTAAAGTCATCAAATACGGTATGACACGTAACTGGGTGTTGGGCATGACTGTGGTCACAGGTAAAGGTGACGTTCTGCGCTTGAACAAAGGCATGATCAAAAACGCGACTGGTTATGCACTTCAACACTTATTTATTGGTGGTGAAGGTACACTAGGTTTAGTGACTGAAGCTGAAATCAAACTTGAACGTCAACCCCATGACTTACAAGTGTTGGTTCTCGGTGTGCCTGATTTTGATGCGATTATGCCTGTTCTACATGCCTTCCAAAAGAAAATCGACCTGACTGCATTTGAGTTCTTTGGTGAGCTTGCGATGCAAAAAGTATTGGACAATGGTCATGTGCAACGTCCGTTTGAAACACCATGTCCGTTCTATGTATTACTTGAGTTTGAAGCACCATTTGAACCGATCATGGATGCGGCAATGGAAATCTTTGAACATTGCATGGAACAAGGTTGGGTACTGGATGGCGTGATGAGCCAAAGCTTAGACCAAGTACACAGCTTATGGCGTTTACGTGAAGACATTTCAGAGTCAATCGCACCGTTCACACCATACAAAAATGACATCTCTGTTCTGATTACACATGTGCCTGCATTTATTAAAGAAATTGATGCAATTGTGGAAGCGAATTACCCAGACTTTGAAATTTGCTGGTTCGGTCATATTGGTGACGGTAACTTGCACTTAAATATTTTGAAACCTGCGGATTTAAGTAAAGATGAATTCTTTGCAAAATGCCAAGTGGTAAACAAATACGTATTTGAAACTGTGAAAAAATATGACGGTTCAATTTCAGCAGAACATGGCGTGGGTATGACCAAAAAGCCTTACCTCGATTACACACGTTCAGCAGAAGAAATCGAATATATGAAAGCATTGAAAAAAGTATTCGATCCAAATGCGATTATGAACCCAGGTAAATTGTTCGATCTTTAATTTTTTAAAGACGTACTAGAACGCATCTTCGGATGCGTTTTTTTATGGCTATAAAACGCCTTTTTTGCCGTGCATGGATAAGAAACAGCACGGTGATTTTGTGGACTAGACTACTTCTTTTACATTGCTTAAATAGTGTTTTGGACAAATGTTCGGCATGATAGGACTGAATAATAAATTTGAGTTGCTTCTATGTATCGTTTAATTGCTGTGTCTGCATTGTGTGTGGGGATGTTGGCGGGCTGTGCGACAACGCAGAAAATTGTGTCTAAAGTCGGTTCTTCTGCTACGCCACTCGATCAGGTATTAAAAGAACGTCCTGATTTGCGTAAAGAGCTGTCGACTGTGGAAATTCGTCAGTACTTTAACCGTGTTGAGTCGCCAAATGCGGGGCAGGTGAAAGTGACTGAAACGGGTTTGATGGATGATTCGGTGAAATCGGTTCGTACTATTTATAGTTTTAGATTGGTGGATGGTGACTGGCAGCGTGTAAATACGCAAAAGGAATATCAGTGCCAACGTGGTAAAAATACTAAGACTTTCCAATCGGCGAAATGTCCTTAATAAATCTTTGATTTATGGTTGAAATTTAGACAAAAATACCTCATAAAAGCGTATCGATTGATGCGCTTTTATATTTTTGGGGGCTTTAAGATCATGTTAGAAAATTTACCTACTCTTTCAGATAGTGTTATAGATAAATTATTGAATGGCATTATTAATGTTTCACTTTATTTGGGTGATACTTATAAATTTAGTGCAGCAAAGAAAAATTATTTAGAAAAAATTTCTCATTTAAAATATGTAAGAACCTTAAATGAGTTTGAGGAATCCGTAAGTTTGTATGATTTCTATGTACCTCCTCATCTAGCGAATATTAAAGATAAGAAGATATTTCAAGTTAATACATTAGATGACATTAAGGCTTATCGAAAAATTTTAATATCTGGTATTGTTGGCCAAGGAAAATCTGTTCTGATGAGGCACTTGGCAATTTCAGAAGTAATTAATCACAACAGATTACCATTGTTTTACGAATTGAGATATTTACAAAAGGGTCAAAATTTAGATCATTTAATTAAAAATATATTTAATGACTGGCTAGAAATAAAAAGTACAAAGGTCATTGAGAAAATTCTTTCAAATGGTGAGGTAACAATATTTTTAGATGGTTTTGATGAGTTACATATTGATGATATGCCTAAAATAGTATTAGGCTTTGATAAATTAGTTAAAAAATACCCTAAATTGAATTTTATTGTATCAAGCCGACCTGAAAATATTATTGAGTCATCAACTGTTTTTCAAAATTATCAAATTCAGAAATTAGATATTAATGCTCAGAAAAATATAATTAATGCATTAATTAAAGATGAAAAAATGCAAAAAGCTGTTATTGCAGGAATTTCTAATTCTAAAGTAGAAGTAAGAGATGCCTTAATAACACCATTAATGGTTAATTTATTTGTGTTTATATATAAGCATGAACAGGTAATTCCTGAACATGTTAGAGATTTTTATGACAGGTTATTTGATTTAGTACTTAGAAAGCACGACAACACTAAGATTGATTTTAGGAGAGAAAGAGCAACGGGATTAAATAATGAGCAGCTAAGAAAGGTTTTGCAATTAATTTCTTTTATGTGTTGCAAGCAGGAAGTCTTTGCATTTGATGAATCTGTATTAAGAAGGCTTGTAGATAAAGCTATAAAGATTAATAGTTTAAGTTGCACTATCGAGGATCTAATCTATGATCTTACAGGTGTACTTTGTTTTATAGTCAAAGAAGGTTATTTATATGCTTTTATTCATAAAAGCATACCCGAATATTTTGCTGCAGAATTTATTAGAGATAGTGGAAATTCAGTTGATTTATATAAAGAAATATATGATAAATATGATAAATTCGAAAAAGTGGCTAATTTTTTAAAAATCATAGATGAATTTAATTATAATAATAATTTGTTAAAAAAAATATTTGATGAAAGTTTAGATGTTATTAGAACTAAGAATTTTATATCAACTACTTATTTTAGTTTTAATACAGAAGCACCAAATTTAAGAATAATTTTTATGGATTACGTTCATGATTATTTTTGTAATTATTTAAGAAGTAAGACTTCAGATTACCTAGTTAAAGATATACAAAAAAATTATCCTTCAATTAGAAGGTTTAGTGTTTCAGTTATATCTAAATCTAAAAAAGATGAAGATTATGAAGCAGTTAATCAAGATGGAGTATATAATGATTACTTTTCAAGTTTTAGTGATACATCTGTTAAGGAAAAAATTGATGAGGACTCAATAAAGGAAGAGCTTGAAAAATATTCATTTAAAAAAGTTCAATCTGTCATTATGTCTAATAAGTTTTCAAATACTTTAAGATTCTTAAATAGTTATGTTGCTGAATTAGAAAAGCAAAATGTACAAATACAAAAAATCATTAAAATTCACTCTGTTGATGATTATAGTTTCTAGTTATGAAAACCCTCGCTTTTATCCACGTCAATGACTCAGGCTCTCCTGTCGGTGACTTTGCTCCAGTGACTTCAGTTTTTTTCCATTATGAATTGGGGTAATACCGTTTCGCCGTTTTATTGCTCGACCATTTAGGGCCTGGAGTACTGCAACCAACCAAACTGAAAAAAGGCGTGTTGGAACACCCACATCGAGGGTTTGAAACCGTCACCTTGGTGTTTAAGGGTGAACTTGAACATCATGATACGACTGGCGGCGGTGGCGTCATTGGTGAGGGCGATGTGCAGTGGATGACTGCTGCTTCAGGCATACAACACGAAGAAGTCTTTAGCCAAGCCTTTGCACAGCGGGGCGGAGCATTTGAAATTTTGCAACTTTGGGTCAATCTGCCTGCCAAAGATAAAATGAATCCAGCACGCTATCAGAGCTTGGCCAAAGCCAATATTCCAAAGGTCGATTTAGCCCAAGATGCAGGTTATGTACGGGTGATTGCGGGCCAATATTTAACAGCCCACGGCCCCGCAGAAACACATACACCTATGCAAGTATTTGATGTCTTTGTCAGAGCCAATCAAAGCATCATACTACCTGCACAGGAAGGGGATACCACACTTGTGTATTTACGTTCGGGCAAACTAAAATTTACTGAAACAGATGAACCGTTAAATGCACAGCATATGGCAGTCATGTCGAGCCGAGGTGAAAATGTCGAATTAACGGCAGTTGAAGATAGCCACATGTTGTATTTATCAGCGCAGCCTTTAAATGAACCCATCTATGGGCGAGGCTATTTTGTGATGAATCATTTTGCAGAAGTCATGCAAGCCTATGAGGACCTAAAACAAGGTCGCTTTATCCAAAAAGCAGACAATGAAAAATCATAAAAGCGGTAGTTTAAAAAGACCAATACAACGCCAGTAAACACTGTTAAAATAGTCGGACTCAAACCGACAGATCGGTTCGTTGAAGTTCATTTTATCTCTATCTAGCGTCTTGTGAATACGACGCACATATGGCGGATACGCCGCAAATTCATTTTTAAAATTAATATTACAGTGCTCGTCATTGGGCTGAAGTGTCTCTCCCTATTTGTCATTTCAAGCTCGACAGCACACATTTGATATGTAGATAACAATGCAAAACGTACAAACCACAAAATTAAGTCGTGCCACCTTAATGTTTCCCTTGGCACTGGTTTTATTTGAATTTTCTGTCTATATCGGAAACGACTTAGTCCAACCCGCCATGCTTGCGATTACCCAAGAGTTTGGCGTGAGTAGTGCATGGGCACCCTCGTCGATGTCATTTTACTTATTGGGAGGTGCTTGTGTCGCTGCGATATTAGGGCCTTTGTCAGATCGATTAGGCCGTAAAAAAGTCCTGTTAGGTGGTGTGGCATTCTTTAGCTTATGCTGTTTAGCGATATTGCTCACGCATAATATCGAAAGCTTTTTAACGTTGCGTTTTTTACAAGGTTTTGGTTTATCGGTCATTTCTGCCGTGGGCTATGCTGCTGTTCAGGAGACCTTTGAAGAGCGAGATGCCATCAAAGTCATGGCGATCATGGCGAATATTTCACTACTGGCGCCACTGATCGGACCCGTCCTAGGTGCCTTTATGATTGATCACGTGTCATGGCATTGGGGTTTTATAGGAATCGCATTTCTATCTTTTCTGAGTTGGTTTGGTTTAAAAGCCAAGATGCCGACTCAGCACATCAGCATCCCAAAGCAACCGGTGGGTTATATTATCGATGACTTCAAACAGGTGTTAAAAAACAAACGCTTTTTGGCGTTGACACTGGGTCTACCGATGGTGGCAATGCCACTGATGCTCTGGATAGCGCTATCTCCAGTCATATTGGTGGAGCAGCTAGGACTGAGTAGCATGCAATATGGCATGGCACAGTTTCCTGTTTTGGGCGGGCTGATCATCGGTAATATTGTCCTGATTAAAATCATCGACAAATTGCCTCTAGGTCAGTCTGTGATGATCGGGCTACCGCTGATGTTACTCGGAACGAGCCTCGTGGTGATTGGGACGATGACTGAAAGTTATTTTCTGACATTGCTCATTCTTGGCATGAGTTTGGTCAGTTTTGGTGAAGGGATTAGCTTTTCTGTGCTCTATCGATTTGCCTTAATGTCGTCTGAAATGTCGAAGGGCACTGTGGCTGCGGCAGTGTCTGTGATTATGATGCTGACGTTCTTTGCCGTGATCGAAATCGTGCGCGTGCTGTATGAAAACTTTGGCCTTTGGGCCTATAGTTTGGCAGGATTTACCCTCATTATCTTGTGGTTCAGCCTACCACGCTTGGTGGTGCGAGATATTATGCGACAACGTAAATTGACGGGTGAATTTTAAATTCGAGTTCATGCCATCATAGAAAAAGCCCAATGCTGTGTAGAACAACATTGGGCTTTTTTATTTGCTGTATACCGTCTTAATTTGATGCTGCGGGTTGTTCTGCATTTTTTAATTTGCGATCGAAAATGAACGGGCCAAAAGGCAAAATCGATGCAATCAAGCCCATTAGAAATACGCTGAGCGACCATTTTTGTTTTTCACAGACCACAAATAGCACCACCAAAAAGGCGATAAACAAGACGCCATGTCCCATACCGACGTATTTGACCAATATTGGATTATCCATCAGGTACTTCATTGGCATAGCAATGAACAACAATAATAAAAAGGAGATGCCTTCGAGTAGGCCCACAAAGCGTAAGGTCTTGATATTCATGCGAAGTCTAAATTCAAAGTGATTTCAGCCTTGAGTGTACCTGAAAGCACAGCAGGAACGAAGCGTTCCTGTTGAAATAATTGATCCGCATATTGAATCTAAGTAAATGTTTTTAAAGTTAATTCTGAGTCATCTACTCGGATTAATCCTCAAGATCCGCTAAGGCGTCTTCAATCGAACCCTGATCAAATTCATAGTTACAGCCGAGTAAAATCATTGGGCTTTTTCCGGTCATTTCAGACAGGCTTAGTTTGTGATTGATCGCATGCAGATCATCCGTTTCAGCTTCCGTGCGTAGGATTTTTTCACCACGGAAAAACGGCATATTGGCAAACATTGGATGCTGCTCAATGCCATACTTTTGGGCAAGTTTTTTCACATCGGCTTGGCGATAGATTGCGAATACTGCATTGGAAGACAGGCCAATTTCTTGGGTCGGCATGCCAAAAAACTCTACAGCCTGCTTATTTTTATAGATATAAATAAACGGTTGATGTGGGTCATCATGGCGTTTCCAACCCAATTGCCCTAGAACCTTTTCATAGTCGAGTAAAGTGTCATGGTAGGTGTCGTAATCGGCCTGACATTCCAGAATACGCTTTAAATCTTGTGCTGTCGGTGCTGCAAAAACAGAAGACGCAGCTAAACATGAGGTCGCCACAATCATAGGTAATATGAGGCGTCTAAAATCTAAACTAAGCATTTTCATTATAAGTCTCAAATGATTTTATTTAATTTCCGCCTGAATTAGCTGTGTTCTGAGCTGAATCAGTTCGGCTAATGTTTCTAATAATAAACTGATCTGCTTGAGCACCAGTTGTAGGTGATTAGACCGCATTTCTTCAGTGCTGAGTGTTTGAATTTCGAAAAGTTTTTGCTGAATTTTCTCAGGGTTGAGCGGTTTTTGCTGAATTAAGACCTCGTCTAAGGTGCTTTGACACCATTGCAGCAGTTCAACGACTTGTTGGTCTTGTACCTGTTCACGGTGGCTCCCCAGTGCAGAAATATAACTGAGCTGACTATGGCTATAGACCAAATAGCGAAAAGCATGTTGAATCAAAGTTTGGTCGGGTTCAGGCTCGGTACTTAAACTTGAAATCATGCTCGACAATTCAGTTTGAGCATTATGGGCTGAACGACGAGCACGCCGATAAGCAATGCTATTGGTTTTCCCATGGAGATATTGCTCAACTACGGCATCAAAATAATGCAAGGTCGCAGCAGAGCTTTTTTGAATGGTCTTGGAAATATTGCGAAAGTCCCAATCTGGCCAGATGACATTGACCGCGAACCATGCAATAAAACAGCCGAGTAGGGTATCAACAATACGCGGTAAAATGACCGCATAACCTGCGCCTTTTAAATTAAAAATCAGCAAGACCATTAAGGTTGCCATGAGGGTCGCCATGGCATATTTTTTGGCACTCAGATAGAAAAAGCACACGCCAAAAATAATCGTCAGTAGCAATTGACCTTCGACACTCGGCACAAAATACAAAATAGGAATGCCAAGTAAGACCCCTAATATGGTGCCCAAAGTCCGCATTTTTAAACGACTTTTGGTCGCAAAATAACGCATCTGACAGACAAATAAACTGGTCAATAAAATCCAGTAGCCATTTTTGGCAAAGGGCAGTAGCGAAATGGCATAGCCCATAGCAAAGACAAAGGCGATGCGAACGGCATGGCGAAACAAGGCAGACTCGGGACTTAAATGCTGTTTCAGTTTGAGCCATAAATCATGCCAGCCGTGAATGTCCTCATCGAGTAAATTGAGGTTATCAATATGCTGCTGATAAGCTTGTTGCTGTGAATGATCTAAATCCTGCACATGCGAAAAACGTTCTTGCACACTGTCCAAATTACTCAAGATCAGCTGTAGGTTTTTCACTTCTATGTTTTGCGGATTATTGGCCATCCACTCCTGCAAAGAAGCATGCAAATGTGCCAGTGCTTGTGCGGTAATGGGATCAGGCTGATAGGGCTGTCGATGCAAAATACAGTAGGCCAACTGTTGGCAAGCCTGCGCTTGTAATCGAATATTTTTTTGAAAACGGAAAATTAAATCGGTACGGCTAAAATTTTGATGAATTTGTTCATAGTGTAAATAATTCGCATTGGCCTGTTCGTGAATATCTTGTGCCAAGAAATATAAATTCAGCCAGTAGATGGTGTTTTTATTGGCTCTTGAGGCTTTTAAACGGGTGAGTAAAGAAGCTTTGGTGGTGTTTAAACTCGGGATGACATCACTGTTTTTGAGTGATAATTCATACAGTAAATGTTCCACATTGTTGACATTATCTGGGTCAAATAAGCGTGCTTTTGCATTCAGTACTTCGGCGATTTGTAAAAAACAACGCGAGAGATTGTCCTGTACGGGTAGGGTGGGTTTAATCAGGTAAAAAAGAATTGAGGTGAAGCCATACCATATTGCCCCTAGAACAAAGCAACTGGGTTGAAAATACCAGGTGTCATATTCGCCCAAGCCGAACATGGTATAAATCGATAGTAAAATCGTGCCAAAAGAAATCGTGGCATAGCGTTGCCCCAAAGCTCCTAATAAAATAAATCCTGCACTGGACAGTGAAAGATATAAGATAAACAGCAGCTTATAGGGATAGAGAAAATCTAAAATACTACTGACACTAAAGAAGAGTACGCAGACATAGAACAAATTACGCAGTCGGATGCTGAGTCGGTCATCAAAGTCCGTGAGCGCGGTAGCAATCGCACCTAAGGTGACGGGCACAATAAAACTATGAAAACCGAGAAAATATAATCCGAGCGTGGTGCCACTCAAAACAATACAAATTTGCAGGCAATACATAATGATTGCACTGGATTGAAACTGTTGAAACCAAGAGAGTCGCGTGTTCACAGAGTTATGAAGTATTCGAATGATTTTGTAAATTAGACTGAGCTTTTTTCTGTGAACTGTCAATTTTTATTCAATAGAAAAGCGGACTTAAAGTCCGCTTGTTCAAATCTATATGCAAGGTCGATTATTGAATCACACCACAGGCAATACGGTCACCGCCACCGCCTAGAGGTTTAGGGTCGTCAGAGTAATTATCACCACCGGCATGGACCATGATGGCTAAGCCTTGTACATCCGCTAATTTCAAACGCGGTGCAATTAAATTCACTTTTGCTGTGCCATCCGTTTGAACTTGAAGGATCGGTAAGTCACCCATGTGACCGGTTAACGGTGTACCGTGGTGAGGTGCCGCTTTAGGGTTAAAGTGACCACCCGCAGCGAGTGCAGCACCCACTTTTCCATCTTTTTCAGCTGGGGCACAAGAACCTTTTTCATGAATATGGAAACCGTGTGGACCCGGAGGAAGCTGGGTTAAATTGGTATGAATAACCAAGCCAGCAGGGCTATCAACCAAGTTAATTTGACCGATGCTTTGACCAATACCTTGAGCAGTCACGGCATTGACCGTCACGGTTTTTGCATTCAGACCTGTTGAAGTCGAGGTACTCGCACAGCCTGTAAACATCAGGGCACTGACCGCAGCAAGCGCGCCGAATTTAAATAGTGAATACATGTTTGGCATCCTGTCTGTTTTTATGGAATTTCAACCATTGAAACAGATGCGGATACAGGATGACAGATAATTTAAGTATTTGATTGTAATATTTGTTTAATGAATTCAAGCCTGAATTAAGGTTGTTCAGGCTTATCATCCATATTGTCTAAGTTATGTGCCAATGTTGCTTTGGGCATCATGACGGCTTCAATTTGGGTTTCATGTAACCATTCACGCCAAATCGCCAAGAGTACCGCCAAGATCACTGGCCCGATAAATAAACCGACAAGACCGAAACTGGCGATCCCACCCAAAACACCAAACATGATTAATAAGAATGGAATCTGCGTTGCCCCTGAAATCACTAAAGGGCGAATCACGTTATCGGCCGTACTCACCACACAAACACCCCAAGCCATGACGCCAATGGCTTC
Organism: Acinetobacter sp. YH01005; assembly: GCF_013420465.1. Classification (NCBI taxonomy): domain Bacteria; kingdom Pseudomonadati; phylum Pseudomonadota; class Gammaproteobacteria; order Moraxellales; family Moraxellaceae; genus Acinetobacter; species Acinetobacter sp. YH01005. Next base: position 193,573 of record NZ_VOYA01000007.1, read on the forward strand.
GATGGTTTGACCTTGTGAAAATAACCACAACGACACAGCGGTATATGAAATCGGTGGACCAAACGGAATCAGTGCCAACATGAAGGTAATGATGGTTAATAACATTGGGTTAGGCACATCGGCGACAAAATAGCTAACACCGGCAAGTAAAGCTTGGGCAATGGCGGTGAGACCGATGCCATACACGACGGCACGTGTAGTATCCGAAATAGTGGCAAGATAATGATGAATACGTGGCCCAATGACCATTTCGAGGGCTTTACTGACCTGACTTAAAATGGTTTGACCATCACGATAGAAGAAAAATAAAGACATCACGGCAAAACACAGCTTAAAGATATTTTTACTGACTTCGCCGACCAGAACTTTACCGTAGTTCAAATGCCCCTGAATCCAAATTTGTACCGATTGAATAATACTGTTTGGATCATTGTTCAGTTCATGCAGGGTACGACTGACTTCTTTACCAATAAACGGCAGTTGGCGAATAAAATCAGGCACATTGACATGACCAGAGAAAACTTGCTTTTGTAATTCAAAATACAAGTTACGACCTTCATGTTGTAACAAGAAGATTGCAAAAATCACCGGCAGACCCACCACGAGTACCACCAATAAGATCATCAGCGCCGCACTTAGATTTGCACGATTGCCACAAAAACGATGTACTGATTGATACAGCGGCCATGTCATATAAGCAATAATCGCAGCCCAAACGACGGGCACAATAAAGTATTTGAGTACGCTAAAGCTCAAAAAAATCAGGATAAAAAATAATCCGAACAATAAGACTTTTTGTAATGTAGGTGCGAACGTTGGCAATGCGTGCTCTGATTTTTTCATCATGTTGTGTTCAATCTTAACCGAAAAAAAAGCTCCCGAAAACGAGAGCTTGTTAACTTATGGTGAATATCTTTCAGGCTAGATCCTTGCAAGATTGGCCTTTATATCAGCGAAATGTGGAATGATGGGTTAAAACCACTCGGCTTCGTCTTCAATAATGGCATTGAGCACAGGTTGCCATTGTTGTTGCATACCGAGGTACAATTTTTGCGTTTTGTCAAAAACTGAAAGACCTTGCATGGCAAGTTGACCATAAGCGGTACGTTCAGAAATCCAAGCAACGGGCTGTTGTTCAACTTTATTGAAAAAATCTTGAATTTCTTTGGAATGAGCAGAATTGGGTTTAACACGATTGGCCAGTAATAAGATTTGGACTTTACCTTTACGAATCCGTTTAATTTCTTGCAAATGCTTTAAAAAACGACGGGTCGAGTCGATGTCAAAGAAAGATGGTTGTAGCGGGGTAATGATGGCATGGGCTTCACTGACCAACTGATCTGCATGTTCACCCGATAACGCACCCGGTGCATCGATAATTAGATATTCAATCCCTTTCGGTACATCACCAATCGACTTTTCATGACGCCAATCTAGGCTCTGAATTGGGGCGGCAGTCTCTGGGCGCTGTTTGAGCCATTGACGTGCAGACTTTTGATTGTCAGCATCTGCCAAGGCCACTTTATAACCTTTTTGCGCAAGTGCAGAGGCTAAACTGATTGCTGTGATGGTTTTGCCACAACCACCTTTTTGATTGGCAATTAATATCGTTTTCATCGACCTAAATAGATTTTATTCTGCTCATCCCTAGCATATCATTGTTTAATGCGGGGAATATGACAAAGAACCAAAGTCTAAGTTTTTTCTATACGTTTCGCTGTAATATCTTAAAAAGATTAGGAATTTTAAATGTCTGTCTGGATGGCCATGCTCATTGGCGCGTGTATTGGGATTGTACTGACCACCTTAATTTTAAGTGGCAGTCGCAATGGAAGGATTAAGGCAGAATACGAGCAATATATTGCAGAACTAGAATTGGAACATCAGCAGGCCTTGGCCCATGCACAAAAACGCAGTGTAAATACCAGTCGTGCTGTTTTAAAAGGCAAAATGGCCGAACAAATGGCGCCGATCATGCCTGAATTTCAGTATTTACCTAGCGATGCAAAGTTTCTCGGTGACCCGATCGATTATGTGGTTTTTGATGGCTATACCGACTTTCGTGATGGCGATGGCCTCGCTGAAGACATCGAAGTGGTGCTGATTGATATTAAAAGTGGTGGCGCACGTTTGACCAAAGGGCAACAAGCGATTGCTCAAGCCATTGCCGAAGGGCGAGTGCGTTTTGAAACCATCCGAATTGATTTTGAGCATATTTAAGCTCGCGTGATTCAGGCTCAGAACCGTCGAAAAGTAATAAGGACAGAATATTCACATGGAAAAACTCTTAGCGACTGCAGCCGTTTTTGCGCTCATGCTGTGGATATGGTCTGAATATTTTCGTGCCATTCCACATTTAGAGCAGACAGGTGTGCTGAAAAATTTTCAGGTCACAGCGACTCAGGCATTTTCCGGTGAATATTTGCTGTTGGATAAACGCTACTACAGTGCGAGTAGTCGTACATTACATCCGGCAGCACCGACCGTGGTGGGTGGCTTTCAAGACTTGGCCTATGTCAGCAATATTGATCTGCTACTGAGTTCAGGCGCAAATGATATCCAATCTTTAAAATACCATCTTGAATGGTCTCAGCAGAACCGCTGTTTTAGTGTGCAAGCGAAAGACGCGCCCTCGACACAAATTGAACAGCTCAAGTCCGAATTGCAAAATGTTAGTGTGATTGCTCAATCCGAAGATGTCGCAAATCGTATTCGGCGTTTAAAATCAGGTGATCGCGTGGAGATTTTGGGTGAATGGGTGGATGTGCATTCCATCAAAACAGGGAAGTCGTATAACACCTATAATGTGTTGAATAAAAAGCCCTGTCATATCCTAAAAATTAATGCCATTCGACTAATCAAAGACTAGGTACTTTTATCTAGATTTGATTTTGCTTAAACATGGCCTTGGACGCTTTAACTCAACTTCCGTGCGCGGGCGAGCAACATGCGCTGTCCAATTTTTGGAATGCCTTCAGCATCAAAATACTGCGTTTCAAAACATTCAAACTGGGCATCTTCAAGCAACTTTTGCATATGACGATCCAAATGACAGCCATCCGCGACTTTCTTTTGAATGGGCGTGAGTAAATGCTGTAACTGCTTAATTTTTCGATTTTCATTGTGTTGTACATGCTCAACCAAATGAAATGTCCCTGTTGGTTTAAGGACACGGTAGATTTCTTCAAGCGCAGTTTCAATATCGGCAATGCTGCATAAGGTCCATGTACTCACGACATGATCTAGACTTTCATCTGCAAAGGGTAATTTTTCAGCACCAGCTAAAATATGCTGTACCTCAAAAGGTGCTGCATGTACACGTTCAGCAGCTAAATGAAAAATATCGGGATTGGGCTCAAGGGCAAAAACCGTATCGACATTTTGATAAAACGCTAAATTCAAACCTGTACCAAAGCCAATTTCGAGCACCTCACCAGATACGGCTAACAGGAGTTCGCGTCGTTTATCCATCAAGCTTGGTACTTGCATGACTTGATTTAAAAGATGCGGAAAAATGTGTTGTTGATAAAATTTATAAATCATAGCGGGCATTATTGTTGGCTTTTTTTAAAGTGTAAATCATGTCGTGGAGCATGAATATGGGCCAATTGACTGAATAACAGCATTTTGTTACCAAGTTCATAAGGTTTATGCAGACTGTGTGCGTAATATAGAGTTACAACTAGTGAAAACGACATTCATCAGGCTCAACCTACGCGATTTTAAGCTCATGTTCAGGTTGGGGCATTATGAATAGATGAAGTCGGCTCAATTGCAGAATTAAAATTGAGTAATGTGAAGTATTACAGGGTAAGAGGATAACGCGATGATCAAGCGAATTGCATTAAGTACTGTGCTTGCAGGCTTTTTATTGAATGTCGGTGTCCAAGCGTCTTCAGATTATAATATTGCCAAAGGCTTAGCACCTGCTGCCAAAGGCCAGTCGATTTCTACCTTGAAAGAATTTAAAGGTGATTTCCGAATTTTAGGTTCAAAAACCTATCAAACAGATGAACAAGCAAAATTTTCTCCGATCGATTATGCAGTCAGTTGGGGCTTATTTGCAGAGCCAGAAATTGCTCGTACGATTTCAGTCAATCAATATGACCGTTTCTTAAACTGGAAAATGGATCGTGTTCCTGTACCGCAAAAGCAAGCGATGATGATGGTGTCGAATATGCACATCATTCCTGCAAACCCGCAAATTGCGAAACAAATTACTCAAGTAAAACGTGGCGATCTTGTGCGTTTAAAAGGGGATTTGGTTGAGGTGAAAGACAAAGATTTGGTTTGGACTTCATCTTTGACCCCAACAGACACGGGTGATGGGGCTTGTGAAGTTTTTCGTGTCAGTTCGATTCAGTGGATTGAAAAAGTTAAAGGCTAAACTTCGATTGCATCGAGATCGTATTTGAAATCGGTGTGCATTAGATTCAAGGTAAAATAATTTGATGATGAAAATGACGATAAAGAAAAAGTTTATTTTGAGTCTAATGATGGCGAGTGGTTTGGCACTTGGTGGATGTACCAGTATGAGTTCAACTGTAGATGGGAAAACCCATGTATTTACTGAACAGCAAAGTTGTCCGACTTTGCTTGAGATGGATCGTGGACAAACTTTAGAAGTACTGTTAAACGAAAATCCAAGTACCGGATATGTATGGTCTTTGGCTGAGCAACCGAAACTTTTTAAAGTTGAAGAAGTGTTTCAGTCAGCTCAACAACAAGATGCTGCGGATACGACACCAGTACTAGGCGGAGGCGGTCAAAAAACTTATCGTTTTACCGCAACGACTGCGGGTGAAGAATTACTACATTTGAAGCATGCACGAGCTTGGGAAAAAACCGCGATGGCTGAATGGACTTGCAGAGTTCGAGTGTCCTGATGTGAACAGATGATGAACGATAAAAAAAGCCAGTATTTGTACTGGCTTTTTTATTGCAGACGAACTGATTTAGAACGTCTACCTAGGCATTATTTCGCGCTGAGCGCTTGACCGTCAAATTGAATACCTTCCCAACCATTTTGCATAAATTGGCGAATGTTTTGGTGGTCAGTTGCGTCTGGTGTTGCCAATACAGCAGCATAATGTTCAGCAAAAAGACTTAAGGTTTCAGCTTGGTTTAGACCATTCAATTGGGCAAAAGAAAATACTTTGGCACTGCCTTGGTTTTCAGTTGCTGCATTGGCTTGTTTGCCATTGGTAAAAGCGGTTGCTGTGTGGTTATAACGCGCTTCAATAAATGCAATCACATCTGAAAATTTCGCAGTCCCTGCTTGAAGTTGATCTAATAATTCCTGAGCCATAATGTCCTCTTTCAATAAAAAATACCGCAAAGTGTTGCAGACTATAGCAAGCTTTGGCCCAAACATTTAACACTATTTGCGTAAATTAAATGCGTGTATATTGAAGGGAGACCTTAGGCAGTCTGTTGCCTAAATTGTAGATACCAATGATGTTGAAGTAGGACAACTATGAACTGGCTTTTGGTCGCATGTGGCGGCGCAATTGGGGCAACACTTCGCTATGCAGCAGGACTGTTATTGGCCAAGCCAACCGTGCTCTTTCCGTGGGCAACATGGTGGGTGAATATTTTAGGTTGCTTTTGTGCAGGTGTGTTTTTTGCATTTAGCCAAAAATATCCCGTTCTACAAAATGAAGCACGCTTATTGCTTATGGTCGGGATCTTAGGTGGCTTTACCACATTTTCAAGTTTCGGCTTAGAAACCTTCCAACTGCTTAGACAAGGGCAAAGTGGGCTGGCATTTAGTTATGCCATTTCCAGTGTGGTGATTGGCGTCATCGTATTGGGACTGGGATATTACTTATTTCAGTCGATTTTAAAAATAGATGTTTAAAACAACGCTTGAAATCCACAAAATTTCAGACATAAAAAAAAGAAGCTCAGGCTGGAGGAGGGTAACCCTGAACTTCTTTAATGTTTTAATTTTAAAAGAAAAAACTTAATCGAAACTGAACTTATTGTGAGCGTTTGAAACGCGCAAAGCGTTTATTAAAGTTCGCAATACGTCCTTCGTTATTCACTTGGCGTTGTTCACCTGTATAAAAAGGATGTGATGCACTTGAGATATCGAGCGTCACATATGGATAAGTTTTGCCTTCAAACTCTTTGGTTTGATTGGTGCTTAAAGTACTGCCAATCACAAAAAAGGCATTGGCATTGGTGTCATGAAAGAGCACTTCACGGTATTCGGGATGGATGTTGGCACGCATTCTTCTGTTCCTTAAATTTATTGATTAAAGAAATGTTATAACATAACAATATAAAATGCAAATATTGCCCGAAATTCATCAGGCAATCAGCGCGTCATATTCACTTAAGCGCTAGGTGGGACCAACTCATCAAAAAGATCATTGAGATTGTCATGCACTTTCAAATGAATCAAATTCCAATAATGTCCTGAAACAGTCCGGTTCACCATCAAGGTATCCGGTGACGGTTTAAACACATCCCAGTATTTAAGAGAAGGCTTAATTAATTCTACCCCGTCATGGTGCGCTGAGTTTTCAGCAAAGTCGTATTGTGTGGTCAGTGGACGCATCAGTACTTCAAGCCATTGTTCATACAAGTCCGCAGGGAATTTACCGAGTTCATTGAGGGAATGTAGGGCATCGAGTTGCTGTTCCATCAGTGGAATATCGTGCTTGCGTGCAGCATTAATCAATTGCTTAAAGTGCGACACGATTTCAGGAGACAGGGTTTTCACACCACCGTAGTCATATACGATGACTGAACCATCTTCACGAAAGGCGAAGTTACCCGGATGCGGGTCACAGTGGAAACGTTTAAGGAAGAAAATTTCACGGCCAATGGCACGGAATAAGCGCCTTCCCAAGGCATTTCGTGTTTCTTGTGACCATGTGCTGGCAGTTTCTATACTGTCGCCAAGCTCTAGACTTAAAGTCAAAATATGACGTGAAGAATAATCTTTATAGACCTGTGGAATGATGATTTTATCATCCAACGCACTATGAAAAGCACGGGCCACATCTAAGTTTTGCGCTTCGATTTCATAGTTCAGTTCGTTGTCCAAACTGTCCTGAATTTCACGAAATAGCTTGTCTTGTAACTTCCGATCAATTTTCAATACGCCCATCAGACGAAGTGCAAGCCGAACTTGTTTTAAGTCACTGTCACAGGCTTCTTCCACACCCGGATATTGCACTTTCACCACCACTTGCTGACCATTAGGTAACACGGCTTTATGCACCTGCCCAATGGATGCAGCGGCAAAAGGTTGTTCTTCAAAACTTTTAAAAATCTGCGCGAGGGGCTTGCCGAGTTCTTGTTCTACTTGGGCCTTAATTTCAGCAAAGGGCATGGCTGGCGCTTGGCGTTGTAATTTACTGATGGCCTTTGCGACTTCAGGTGGAAAAATGTCTTTGTACTGCGAGGCAATTTGTCCGACTTTCATCACCGCACCTTTCATTTCACCCAAAGTGTCTGCAATTTGCAGACCGATGTCCTGAAAAAGTTTACTGCGAGATGCATTTTTCTGTTCTTCATCGGCAGTGATATTGCGGATGGAATTGGAAACGGTTTTAGTAGCAATGCTTGCCGTCATACTGGCAAGTTTCATAAAGCGACGACCCGGTGTGCTAGCCGTTTTTGCCATGTGATGTTCCTCAAGATCATCATTTATTATCTATTACCGATCATAGGCGACAAAACACAAACTGCCTACTTTAAATTGTTAAGACTTTATTTCTATTGATAAAATGATGGGCAAAAATGTAAATACTGAAAATAATTCAGGCAAATTTAAGCCACGTGCTGAATGGTTTAAAATATCGCGTCGCTAGAAGAGAACTGAACGATGAAAGTGTATCGCTATTTAACCGGTAAAGATGATGTCAATTTCTGTGCCCGTGTGACCAAAGCTTTAAATGAAGGCTATGAATTGTATGGCTCACCAACCATGAGTTTTAATGGGACAGATGTGATTGTCGGGCAGGCGATCGTGAAAGACGTAGAAGACGACAGCCAAGTGCCACAAGGTTTAAAAAATGCCATCGAGGCGCTTAATTAGTTGGTTTTGGTGCTTTGCTTGCTTCACTGATGTTATGCATGTAAAAGTATTTACGCATTAAAAAAAAGATTTTCAATTCTATTCTTTAGAGTCTTTCATCTAGGGATTGAATAAAGGGATTAGCCTTCAGCTGGAGGTATTCTTACGAAACGTTGTTTCTCATTCGGCAAAATGAGAAGCGTGCCTCGCAAGGAAACCATCTTGCGGTGCAATCACCTCACCGACAAAACTCGTTCACTAGCGTCTAATTATTTAAGTATCGCAAAAACATTTTTGATTAGAACTAGTCCTGTCTCAAACAATTGCAGATGACATTTTCGTGTATCGTTCTTTTTTTGAATCAAATTGAGCAACTGATGTTATTCCGTAATATCAGTTGCTTCAGTTTTTTCGAGTTCTAAATGTGGACTGAGATATTTACTGCATTGGTTATGGTGTAAATTTTCATTCAAGGTGATAAGGTTTTGCGTCACGATAAAATCCTGATCATCCGCAGAGACAAACTTTTGATTGGCCTTGATGAAGTCCTGATAGGTGTATGCCATACCAGTCTGCTGACAACTTAATTTTAAACGTGTGGTATATGAGTCCGCTTGTTGTTCATGATAAAAGCGAAAGGCTGTCCAAAGTGCTTGATTGATGTAATCAAATTCGGGTTGTGATTGGACTTTGATGGGTGCGTGATACAAAGGAAATTCATGTCGGTTGATCGTTTGTTCAGCTTGTAGTGACATGGAAAAGCTCAAGCTCAGACAGAGACTGATCGAGCGAAATACATGGGACATGTTTATTTTCCTCTTCTTCGTGCTTTTTTATTTATGGCGTTGCTATACAGGGTGTTAATTTGCATTAATCTTCTGCATAGCGTAGCCGTATTTTTAAGTAACTTTTTAGATGATTTTTTAGGGCTTATCCCGCATGTGCTAAACGTTTATTCATCATAAATAAACGTGTAAGTAGCAGTATACATGCGACAGTCAGACCCACAATCAGGCCAATCCAAACGCCTGCAGCACCAGTCGTAGTGAAGCGTGCAAGATAGATCCCGACAGGGAAGGCAATGATCCAATACGCGATCATAGTGATCCACATCGGTCCTTTGGTGTCTTGCATACCGCGTAAGCACCCTGCGGCACTGACTTGCCATGCATCCATCAACTGATAGGCAATAGCGAACAAGACCAAGTACACGGCAAGCTGAGTCACATCATAGTCATTGGTATAGAGTGACACAATTTCATTACGTAAAAGCCAAAGCAGCAGCATGGTAATTAGGGCAAATACCGTCCCTGTCAACATACCGACTTTCTGGACTTTTCGCATAGCTAGCCAGTTTTTTTCCCCATAATAGGTACCGACCCGAATGGTCAGCGCAATCGCTAGTGACATTGGAATCATAAACAATTGCGAGGTAATCGAAATGGCGACTTGATGCGCTGCAATGGTGACTTCGCCCAAGGGACTCAACACAATAGCGGCTGTACTAAAAATACTGACTTCAAAGAAAATGGCTAAGCCAATAGGAAAGCCGAGTTTTAAAATACGTTTGATCCATTCACTGTTCATTTTTTCAAAAGCAGCGAAAGGTTGGGTTTTTTGATAGGCCGATCCTTTGAAAACGTACATCGCCAAAGCAAAGAACATTAACCATTGCAAAATCGCGGTGGCAAAACCACATCCTGCTGAACCCAGTTCAGGGACTGGGCCTAAACCATACATAAAAATAAAGTTCAGTGGAATTAACACCAATAAGGCCAGCAGACTCAGCACAGTGACTGGACGTGGATGCCCCAATGCTTCTGAGTAACCACGTAAAGCTGCGTACATGGTGACAGCAGGCATACCTAAACTAATGGCGTGTAAGAATAAGCTCGCCTTCGGAAGTAATACTTCAGGGACACCCAATAACGGTAAAAGCAGCGGCATAGCTTGTAAGACTAATGCGGCAATGATCCCTAAAAATAATGCGACCCACAAAGACTGACGGGCGATGGTGGCAATTTTTTCAGGCGTGCGAGCACCATTGGCTTCTGCCACTAATGGGGTGGTTGCAATCATAATGCCGCTGAACAGCAGCATGACCGGTATCCATAAACCGACCCCGACCGCAATGGCTGCAAGGTCATTGGCGGACATGTGTCCAGCCATGATGGTATCAATGAGACCAAATCCCGCTTGCGCAAACTGCGTGATCAATATCGGGATCATTAAATGAAACAGTTGTTTTAATTCATACTTGCTGCTTGTTACAGCCGTGACAGTAGACACAGAATGTACTCATTTCTTGTGAGGTGCTTAGGAATGAGGTCTTAGCGTTGGAAAGTGAGAAGCACACCAATAAAAATCACCACGCCACCCAATAAGCGTTGCCAGTTAATCGGGGTTTTTTCAGTGCCGAGCAAGCCAAAATGGTCAAATACCATCGACATTAAGATCTGTCCAAAAATAATCAGACCGGAGAGGGATAAAAAACCCAGTTTCGGTGCGGTATAAATACTGATACTGATGGCATAAACACCCAAAAATCCCCCCAACCATAAATACCAAGGGATTTGAGCAAAACTTGCAAAGTCCGGTTTTTCGGCCGATTGAAAAAACACCATAAAGGCGAGGACTATTGTACCAACCAAAAAAGAAAAAAGGGCAGCTTGCAGCGGTGAATATAAATATTCACGCAATTGGCTGTTGATCGCTGTTTGAATGGTCATAGCGATACCAACACCCATCGCGAGCGGCAGTAAGTACAATAAATGGCTGCTTATTTTCATCTTCTAATCATCTAATTCTTCTTTACTTTTATTAGTCTACTGTATTGTGGATGAGTTTTCATAAGCGCTCTGATGCAGTCATGTTAAAATGCGCTTACTTCTTTTGTTCCTTTTGAGCATTTTCCTTGGCTGAATTAAATCCTGCAGTTGTTCCGTTATCTTTATACATTCACATGCCGTGGTGTGTGCGCAAATGTCCATACTGTGATTTTAATTCGCATGCGGTGCCGAATGGTGAATTGTCTGTAGACTTAGAACAAGAATATTTACAGGCGTTGGTTGAAGACTTTAAAACCCAAGTCGATTTTGCTCAGGGTCGCCTGATTCATAGTGTATTTATTGGTGGGGGTACACCATCGCTCATTTCATCCAAAGGCTATCAATGGTTATTTGCTCAACTCAAAGCGTTAGTGCCATTTGAAGCGGACTGTGAAATTACCTTGGAAGCCAATCCGGGCACGGTTGAGCACGATCCTTTTGCGGGTTATTTAGACGCAGGCATTAACCGACTTTCAATTGGTGTGCAAAGTTTTAATACCGACCAGCTGAAAAAGCTGGGGCGGATTCATTCGAATGATGATGCGATTTCTGCCATTCAGCATGCACGGGAAGCAGGTTTTGAACGGGTAAATGTCGACTTGATGCATGGCCTGCCTGAACAAACGCTTGAGCAAGCGCTTTTGGATTTGAAATTGGCTGTGGAAAATGGCGCAACGCATGTGTCGTGGTATCAGTTGACCATTGAACCCAATACGGTTTTCTTCCGCACAAAACCGATTTTACCTGTCGATGATGTGCTTGAGGATATTCAAGAACAGGGCGAAGCCTATTTAACAGCGCAAGGCTTTATCAATTATGAAGTATCGGCATGGCGTAAAGAAAAGCCGTCGGCACATAATTTAAATTATTGGCAGTTTGGCGATTATTTGGCGATTGGCGCAGGCGCACATGGTAAAGTGACCATGCCAGACGGGGTGTATCGTTTCCAAAAAACCCGATTGCCGAAAGACTATTTAGCCAAAGTACCTGCTGAACATCTTCAGTTTAAGCGCATCGAAGCAGCCGATATGCCTTTTGAATTTATGATGAATGCACTTCGTTTAAATCATGGGGTGGAAGCCAAGCTATATAGTGAGCGTACAGGGGAAAGTTTAGAGCCGATTGCCGAGTTATTGAACTCATTACGTGAACGTAAATTGATGGTCAGTGATCCAACACGTTTGTTTTGTACCGAGCAGGGACATATCTTTTTAAACTCAGTGTTGGAAGAATTCCTGTAATGAAAGCTATGTCAAACTTGTTTTAAAATTTGAGCGACAAGTAATTTTTCATATTTCGAATGTAATTTGCAGAATGTGTATGAAATTATTCAGTTGATAATTGAATTTACATGGCATAAAGGAACTTCAGAAAATGAAATATATTTTAACTACGACGTTATTAACTATAGCTTTGGTGGGTTGCACCGATAAAAAAGCACCATCAGAACAAAATGTTGCAACAGAGGCAACGATCGCAACTACACAAACAAACGATGTTGCAGTAGCTCAAGATGAGCAAGTGATTCACTTTACAGGGCCACAAGATCTAAGCCTTGAGTTAAAAACCAAAGATAATTTTGAAACCGCACAATTGACTGATAATTCTGATCGTGTGTATGAATTGAAACGAGCAGTTTCAGGAAGTGGTGTACGACTTGCCAACGACCAAGGTGTTTCAATTCACTTTAAGAACTTTAATGGTGTGAATGAAGGGACAGTTGAGTTGGTGAAAGATAAACCCATAGAGATCAAAGAATTTATTGCTGATAAAGCAAAGTAAAGATTAAAAAAGACCGCATGAGCGGTCTTTTTTTAATTTAGCTTAACGATGTTTCGGTGGCATTGGCGGTAATTTATGCTGCGAAACAGGTTTGTGTTGATTGCCTTTAAAAGCTACTGCCTTATGATTTTGTTTGGCAAATTTTGCATGAGCTTGTTGATGCTCTTTTTTCACCATTTGCGGCCCAGCAGGTTTGTGATGTGTTGCTTTAGGCGGTACAGGTTTTTTATCGAAGTGTGCAGCAGGTAGCGGATTTTTATGATCGAATGCAGGCGCTGCCATTGCAGACATTGTCGCAGTTGTTGCAATCAGACCAATCATCAATGAAGACATCAATTTTTTCATGGTTACGCTCTCTATGAATCAATGAAGTCATCATAGGGGGAGGCTATGCAGAAGATATGAAGTTGTATGAGATACAAATGTAAAGCTAAAATTATGGAGTTAAATTTACTTTAAGTATTTAATATTTATTAAATAAAATTATTTTTTAGCGATAAGGTGTTCTATTTTTGTTGAAAAATACAACAAAATTTCTCCATATAAAGTTCATCTTTATACATTGTTATTACCTCATGAAGAAATTAAGAATACTACTCGTAATTCCTATAGATCAAAATTAAAAGAGAAGACAAAAAAGACCGCCGAAGCGGTCTTTTTATAGAGTCATTTAACTCGGTTTAAAGCTTAGTAGTCAAAGCTAAAGTGTTCAGGAGCCAAAGAAGTCATGGTCTTCGATGGGTTAACCATTGCTTCAGCGTGACCTTGTGAGCGTGGTAATAGACGTTCAAAGTAGAAGTCAGCCACTTTGATTTTTGCTTTATAGAACTCAGGAACTTCTGCACCATTGCCTTCTGCTAATTTTTCAGAAGCTACGGCAGCTTGTTGTGCCCAGAAATAAGCCATCATCACGTAGCCAGAGAACATCAAGAAATCGACAGAAGCAGAAGATACGATGTCACGGTCTTTACGTGCTGCAAGCATGATACGAACCGTTAATGCATTCCACTGTGCGCAAAGCTTCGTTAAGTCCCACGCAAAACGACGCATGTATTTGTTACGTGCATGTTGACCACAGAACTTCAAGATTTCAGCTGTGTAGTCACGAATCACTTTACCTTTAGAGGTCAACAGAACTTTACGACCAATCAAGTCTAGTGCTTGAACGCCTGTTGTGCCTTCGTAGAGAGTAGAGATACGTGAGTCACGAACAATTTGTTCCATGCCCCATTCTTTAATATAACCATGACCGCCGTATACTTGCATACCATGGTTTGCAGCTTCATAACCCATTTCGGTTAGGAAACCTTTGAGAATCGGTGTGTAGAAGCCTAAGTGGTCATCATGTGCTTCAAACGCTGCTGTATCACCGCGGGTTAAAGCATCAGTCATTTTGTCCGCAATTTGAGCTGCATAGTAAATCATTGAACGGCCGCCTTCAGCGATCGCTTTTTGAGTTAAAAGCATACGACGTACGTCTGCATGGTGAATAATCGCATCGGCTACCTTTTCAGGATCTTTTTTACCTGAAAGTGCGCGCATAGACATACGTTCTTTGGCATATGGAAGAGCGCCTTGGAATGCCAATTCAGCATGTGCAATGCCTTGGATCGCTGTACCAATACGTGCAGTGTTCATAAAGGTGAACATTGCGTGTAGGCCTTTGTGTTTTTCACCGATCAAGTAGCCAATGGCATTATCAAAGTTCAGCACAGCTGTTGCCGAAGCACGGATCCCCATTTTGTGTTCAATCGAACCACACGTTACAGGATTGCGTTCGCCCACAGTACCATCTGCATTCACAAGGAATTTTGGAACGATGAACAATGAAATCCCTTTAGTACCTGCAGGAGCATCTGGAAGACGAGCAAGTACGATATGCACGATGTTATCTGTTAAATCATGCTCACCCGCAGAGATGAAGATTTTTGTACCAGAAATTGCATAGCTACCGTCAGCTTGAGGTTCCGCTTTGGTTTTTACCTGACCTAAGTCGGTACCGCATTGAGGTTCAGTTAAGCACATGGTGCCTGACCAAGTTCCAGCAACAAGGTTCGGTAAATATTGGTTTTTCTGTTCTTCTGAACCAAATTGTAGAATGGTGTTGATACAACCTACGCTGAGACCCGGATACATTTGGAATGACCAGTTTGCTGTACCCATCATTTCAGATTTGATGAGATTCAACGACTGTGGCAAGTTTTGACCGCCAAATTCTTCAGGGAAAGACAGACCTTGCCAGCCACCCTGTACAAATTGGTCATAGGCTTCTTTAAACCCTTTTGGTGTTTTCACATCACCATTTTCAAAATGACAGCCTTCTTCATCACCCGTTTGGTTCAAAGGCGAAAGGATGTTTTCACAAAAATCCGCTGCACCTTCTAAAATCATGTCGACAGTGTCTGCATCAGCAGCTTCACCATTAGACAAAGTTTTGTAATGTGCTGGGTAATCGAGTACTTCATTCATTAAGAAACGAATATCGTGTAAAGGCGCTTTATATGCAGGCATAGTCTTAATCCTAATATCTAAATTTTTTTGGATTATCTGTATTGATGATTTGATTATTCATAATTTCATCTAAAAAACATTGATGAATACGCCCTTAAAAAATGTCAGAAAGGCGAATTGTAATATTTAACCAACATGTGAAAAATAAACTTCTGATAGACTTGATGTTGATCTTTTGATCATTTTTTTCTTTTAATAAATCATAAAGAACTTAGGTCTTTCGTACAATTATGCGATTAAAATATATAACACTTTGTTTACTGGGTTTGAGTATTACTGGGTGTGCTCAACATGTCATAAAAACCAATTCAACGGATCAGTCTCTCGGGCAACAAGCCACTCAAGGCTTAAACGCAATGTTTGAAAATGCCAGTTATGACATGAAAGGGCAATTTTCAATTCAGACAGATATTCAGTTCGATGAAAAAAAGCCTGAAACCAAGTCAAAACCTGCGATAAGCACACAGCCAGAGCTGGATCCTAAACTTACAAAACAACTGGATCAGTTGATTAAAACCCAAAATATTCCATTTAGCCAAAAAGAAAAGAAACAGCTCTATCAAGCGATTGCCAATGAATCGATCCCACCATCAGCGCGCTATAGCGATGAAGATGATGGCGTTTCTCCGCAATCCAAAATTGCACAATCACTACTGAATGTGTTGAATGATTTACAGTTTAGCTATAGCGGTTCAGTACATTTTAGAGAAAAACTTGCTGCCTTAACCTTGCAATTGAGTTATCAAAAACCGACCTTGCAGGTGAATGCACAGTTGCCGATGATCATTGATTTTAATCAACATAAATTTTATACCAACTACTTTGCGTTCATGCCGTTTATGGTGAATCGCGAAAGCCAAAGCAGCTTGGCTTATGTGGATTTTTCAAAACATAAAGAGACGATTGCTCAGTACGATTTGAAAAAATTTGCTGACTATTTAAAACAGATGAATGCTTTGCCCTATGTCTTGGCAGAGCCGAATCAAGTGCAAAATATTGCTTTAACACGTGATGAAAAAAATGCAGGGCTGACTAAAAAAATCCGCTATGTGGGTGATCTCGATGCGCTTTACACCCAGCTTGAACTTTTTGATTTTGTGAACGCCAACTATTACACCACGCAAATCAAAGGTCAGCGCAATAGTGACGCTGAGCAAGATGAATCTGTGGACGCTGCTGCGCATCTCAGTGCTTCCGAAGAGGCGATGGCTGCGGCTGAAGCGGCGGGAGGGACTGCAGTAGCGGCAGCAGCTGAGGATGAAGACTATGATGCGGCTTATGCATCTGTAGAACGTGTGAATGAGCTGCTCAATGCGAAAATGCATGGCCTGATGTATCACCAACACGAAACGGAAGACGAACAAACGTCTTCTGCCGCTGAATCTGCTGAAGAGGCGATTGATACTGCAAGTGCATATGCGGAGGCAACCGCGGGTGATGACGAAGAAGCCTATAGTTCGGATACTGAAGTAACCGAAGTTTATGCGGCTTCCGAAGAAGATGATGAAACAGCGAACTTATCTGAGGAAGTCTGTCAGGCCTTGATGAACACCAAACAGGTGCCGATTGGTAAAGTCACACTGTGTCAGGATTATCAAGATGTTCGGGTGATACCGCTGCAAACAGATTCTGTACCATCGGCTTCTGCTGCGGACGCATCCAATACAGATTCAGAGATTTCGGATGCTGTTGAGCAGTTAAAACCAGTATTCCAGCAATATCAAAGTGAACAACTTATCGATGTAAAACAATTTCAGCAATTATGGCAAAAGCATCAAGCTGAAATTGCGCAGGTGCTGAATGCACAGGATAAATCATCTTCGAATGTTGTGATGGATGTAGGCTTAGATCACAAAGGCCGCGTCCAAGTAATGGACTATCAATTGGCCTTTAATGAGCCACGTTTAGGTCAATTAAAGCTGAAAAGTAGCAACCAAATCTTGAATTATGGCAATGCGACTAAAATTGATCGTCAAGCCATGAAACAGGCAAAATCCATTGAGGAAGTCAGTAAAGATTCACTCTTTGAAAATATGTTGAAAGGTCTGCTTGCACCAATCACGGGAAATGATCCTCTGCTTGTTGAAGCAGAAACTGCATCGGTCGATGATGTCCGTGCTGCAAATGAAGAAATCGAACTTCCTGAATATCTAAGTATTGTAGCTTTGCAAAGTTATAAGCGCCATCAATCTGAAGTGAAAGCCTATCAAGCGGCATTTGTCGTGGCATTTGCTAACTATCGCGCTCAGTATGTGCGTTATTACTCAGTCAATGATTTGAATGAAATTGCTGAAGTTTATGCATATCGATTTGTTGATGGGTTAAAAGAACCAACAGGCAATGCGCTGAAACGTTTAAATCAATTACGTGATAAGCATGCTTTACATCGCTATCAAGACTTTGATGACTTAGGTTCTTCGGTCAATCATTATGTACAGTCGGGGATTGGTGAGTACAAAGCTCAGGTTGAGTGGAAACAATTGCAAAAAACCTATAAGACTGATCAGGCGATTTTTGCACATTTATATCAACAAAACTTTTTAGCCAGTTATGAACTGGAAGGAACTGAAAAAGCACATTTGGTGAAAGCATCAAAAATCTATGCGCAAGCCTTTGCTGATGATATCAAAGGAAAATTATCAGAAGCGTCATTACAAGGCCTAACAGCAGAACACGAAGAGTTGTTCAGCCAATCGGCTTATTATGAAACCTATAAGGCCATTCAAAAACACAAGAACTAAGTTGGATCAAAAAAAGAACCTCAATTGAGGTTCTTTTTTTAGGTGTTTAGCCTGCTCAGAAAGTGAATTGAGCAAATCATTTTGAATTATAGAAAGTCTTTTAGATCAGGTTTAATGCCATTCCAAATGGAAAAAGATTCGATTGCTTGACCAACCAACATGCCAAAACCTTCTGAGGTTGGAACATGGCGTGCTTTGGCTTGATCCAAAAATGTCGACGGCTTGCCATAGGCCATTTCATAGGCGTGCGTGAATTGTAATGCTTCAGGCAAAATCAGTGCATCACCCGTTAAGCTTGCCGATGTGGCATTAATCACCAGATCAAATTGACCTGCTAAGTCAGTGAGGGCAATGGCTACAAGTTCGGCATTGGGGACAGCAGTTTTTAAGTCAGCGACCAATTGTTCAGCACGCGCTAAAGTCCGGTTGGCAATCACGATTTTTTTGGCCCCAGCTTGTACCAGTGGGTAAATCACGCCACGTGTCGCACCGCCTGCACCAATGATCAATATATCGCTTTGTTCTAGATTCCAATCTAAGGCACGGATGGCATCGACTAGGCCTTGTCCATCGGTATTATCGCCATGGAGTGTGCCATCTTGCATCCATAATGTATTGACCGCACCTGCAATTTTGGCACGTTCAGTAAGGACGGCACATTGTGCATAGGCTTGTTCTTTAAACGGAACAGTGACATTCATACCGATGCCACCTTCGGCAAAGAAGGATTCGACGCTGTGCTGAAAACCATCGAGTGGCGCAAGTCGTTTGCTGTACTGAATGTCGAGGCCTGTTTTTTCAGCGAAGGCATGATGAAGTTCAGGTGAGCGTGATTGTTCAATCGGGTTGCCAATCACGGCAAATTGTTTGCTCATTGCACAGCGTCCATGTAGATGTGAAAGAGCAGACAATATACGCCAAATCTGATGATGGCTAAAGTTCGGGCAGTCTTAAAATCGTGAAATAAAGGGGGAAAATTAAGGATTACAAATATCTAAGACGCTTTGAATCAAGATGCTGGCAGCACTAATGACTAAACCAATGAGGGCCACGACCATGAAGCCAATGGCCAAATTATCATTCAAAGACGTTTCGGAAAAAATATTAGTACTGATAGCGCTGATCAGCACAACAGCAAAGCTCCAAAACACCAAGGCAGTAAGACTGACTGCTTTTTTATTGAGTGTTTGATGTGTCATGTGCGTTGTACTCCGTACAAGAAAGTTACAGCCATGAGTTTATTGACACATTGTGCAATGACATAGCGTAAAGCTGTTTAAAAGATGTGTCATTGTTGAGCAATATGATTACAAAGTAAATGCTTAAAAAAATTATTTATGCATCAAGATATTACATACAAATGAATACTCTAATCATCAGGCAATAAAAAGCCCCTGACGGACAGGGGGTGAATACATGTTTATCAGTTTATTTCAGCGTATTAAGCCAATCTTGCGGTTTTAAATAAAAGTCGGTGAGCTTTTTCTCGGCAGAATGTTCTTCCCATTCAGGACGATACGACCAGCCCGCCAAAGGTGGCATACTCACTAAAATCGACTCAATACGTCCACCAGTTTGCAAGCCAAATAAGGTGCCGCGGTCATAGACAAGGTTATATTCAACGTAACGACCACGACGGTAAAGTTGGAAGTCTCGTTGTGCTTCGGTATAGGCTTTGTCTTGGTTTCTTTGGAAGATCGGTAAAATCGCCTCTAAATAACCATTACCCACGGCCTGCATATATTTGAAACAGGTTTCAAAGTCCCATTGGTTGAGGTCGTCAAAGAATAAACCACCCACACCACGTTGTTCATCACGGTGTTTTAGATAGAAATAGTCATCACACCATTTTTTATGTTCATCATAGAGCGTATCGCTAAATGGGGCACAGAGATCATGGGCAGTTTGATGCCAAGACAAGACATCTTCATCATTTGGATAAAATGGAGTGAGGTCAAAACCACCGCCAAACCACCAAATCGGATCTTGGCCTTCTTTTTCGGCAACAAATAAACGCACATTGGCATGTGAGGTTGGGACGTTGGGGTTTTTCGGGTGAATTACCAATGACACGCCCATGGCTTGCGCTTTTGCACCTGCAATAGCGGGATGGCGTTCAGTCGCTGAGGCAGGTAATTTTGAAATGTTGATGTGCGAGAACATCACACCACCTTTTTCAATCACCGTCCCATTTTGTAGAACACGTGAGCGACCACCACCACCTTCAGGGCGCTCCCAGTCATCGATCGCAAATTCGGCACTTCCGCCACCAGCACGTTCTTGCTGTTCCAATGCGGCACAAATCCGTGCCTGTAAATCGCGAAGGAATTCATCTACACGTTGAATATCGGCTGAAGTTGGATTCTGCATGGTGACCTTTATTAAAATAATTTAAAGATAAGTGTCATCAAAGCATAAATTAGGTAAAAACTTAAGGCATTTTTCCCGATACTCAGCATCGGATCTATGCTTTAAATCTGGAAATCTAGTGATTAAACCAAAAGATCATGCAAAGTTAGCAGCAATTGCTCAGACTGAAATTGGGACTATTCCGACAAATTTGCTAGGTTGAATTCACTTCTGAAGCCCAGCACAATAATCATTAAGTAGATTTAAATTGAATCTCATTGATTGAAATGGTGCATCGATGTCTCAGCAAGCGAGTTCTTTAATTCAAAAATATAATGTACCGGGTCCACGCTATACCAGTTATCCAACCGTACCGTATTGGGAGGAAGCTGAGTTTTCATTACAACAGTGGAAACAGGGATTAAAGCGTTCATTTGATGAGACCAATCACAGCGAAGGCATCAGTCTGTACATTCATCTGCCATTTTGTGAAAGCTTATGTACGTTTTGTGGTTGCCATAAAAAAGTCACAAAAAAACATGAGATGGAGCTGCCTTATATTCAGGCGGTGCTGAAAGAATGGGACTTATATTGTCAGCTCTTGGTCGATCGACCGATGATTAAAGAAATTCATTTGGGCGGGGGAACGCCTACTTTCTTTTCTCCTGAGCATCTCACCCAGTTGATTCAAGGCATTCTAGTGCATGCTGATATTGCCGATACACATGAATTTAGCTTTGAAGGGCATCCGAACAATACCACACGTGAGCATTTACAAGCTTTGTATGATGTTGGTTTTCGACGCGTAAGTTATGGAGTGCAGGATTATAATGAGAAGGTGCAAAAAGCCATCCACCGTATTCAGCCCTTTGCACATGTTGAACAAGTGACACAGTGGGCACGTGATATTGGCTATACCTCTATTTCGCATGACTTGGTTTTTGGTTTGCCATTTCAGGATTTAAACGACGTGTTGCATACCATTGAACAGACCAATCGTTTGATGCCAGATCGTTTAGCCTTTTATAGCTATGCACATGTGCCGTGGATTAAGGGCAATGGTCAGCGTGGTTTTAAAGATGTTGATGTCCCGAAAGATGATTTAAAGCGTCAATGCTATGAGGAAGGTAAAAAACAGCTACTAGCGCAGGGCTATCATGAAATTGGGATGGATCATTTTGCATTAACCCAAGATCCGATGTATCAAGCTTTTCAGCAGGGCAGTTTGCACCGTAATTTTATGGGCTATACCGCATCGAAAACCCAAGTAATGATTGGACTCGGCTTATCCTCGATCAGTGATAGTTGGTACAGCTTTGCGCAAAATGAAAAGAAAATTGAAGACTATTATGCACGTTTAGAAGCGAATGAAATTCCAGTCTATCGGGGGCATGTGCTGACAAATGAGGACTTAATCATCCGTAAGCATATTCTCAATTTGATGTGTAGTTTCCAAACCTCTTGGGCAGGTCCAGAAATGCAATTTCCTGAGCTTGATGAAGTATTAGCGCAATTGGCTGAAATGCAAGAAGATGGCTTGCTCGAAATTTTTGATCAGTACATTCAGGTGAGTGATGCAGGCAAGCCTTTTGTACGTAATATCTGTATGGCTTTTGACTTAAGGTTAAAACGCCGTGTGCCGGAAAATCGTATTTTTTCGATGACGATTTGAATCTCCCCTAACCCCTCTTTAATAAAGAGGGGGAAGCCCACTGCTGTCCCACAATTTTTCACAAGAGGAAGCTCATTTGAGCTTCCTCTTGTTTTATGGGTATTTTATCGGGTGAAAATAAAGCTTTTAAAGTTCTTCTTTCAAACAAATTCACTTGAATTAT
>NZ_VOYA01000008.1:0-192743 GCF_013420465.1 Acinetobacter sp. YH01005
ATAGCAAGAGTGAACCACCTGATCCCTTCCCGAACTCAGAAGTGAAACCTCTTAGCGCTGATGGTAGTGTGGGGTTACCCATGTGAGAGTAAGTCATCGCCAGCTCATTATTCGAAACACCCCCTGACTAGTCCAGGGGGTGTTTTTTTATGTGTGATGAAAAGGGAAGAAAAAAATAATAAGAAAAGCAGAAGAAAAAACAGGGAAATGATAGATATTTAAAAAGAATAAGGCCGATCAACAATAAACTCGTCTAGAACTCTTTTATATCATTTAAAATGTTTTGCTAATGAAAATGTGTAATAAATCAATATAATAAAATCGTTTGTCTCTTTAATAATATATAGGGTATTTAAGATGTTTTTAAAAAAATTATTAGCTACAGTTTTATTTGCATTTGTTTCTTTCAATACTACAGCCGGTGTGTATCAGGATAAACTAAGTGAATGTTTGGTAAATAAAATTTCAGCAAAAGAGAGTCAGAACTTAACAGCTTGGATTTATTTGGCATTTTCAGCACATCCAGAAATTTCTAAATATAGTAAAGTAACGCCAGTTGAGATACAAAAAATTGATAAAAATATGGCTATTCTATTTCAAGATTTATTTACTAAACGTTGTAATGCTGAAATCAAAGCTGTTACAGAAAATGAAGGAACAAATGCTCTAGGTAAAGCATTTGAACTATTGGGAAATCGTGCAGCTGAAAATCTGATGAAAAATCCAATTGTTGAAAAACGTATTGCATCATTTGCGCAATATTTTGATGAAGATAAAATGCGTCAATCTATGAAATAATTGAAGAGATTAGACCTAACAAAATTTATCCTCTTAAGCTTAGTTAGGTCTATATGGTTAAATAAAAGATTAAATTTTTAGAAATTATAAGGAACTTTTTAAATTATTTTGATGTTCTTTAACTTGTTTTGCATAACGTTTGCCTTGTTTTTTCATTTTTCGATTGGTGTTATAAGCAGTAGGTCCGACATTATAGTAGGCTAAAGCTTTTGGAATACTACCTGCCGCATTTTTATATTTAGTTAAAATAAATGACCCACAATTAATATTGGTTAATTCGTCATATAAATCCCCAGGGCATGTTGCTTGCCAATAACGTGGCATCACCTGAGTTAAACCGACTGCACCTGCAGGAGAACTGACATAAGGGCGGAAAGTTGATTCTTGGCGAATAACGGCAGCCAGTAGTAAAGGATCTAAGTTGTATTGATCGGCAGTTTGCACAATGTAGGGTGACACTCGATTTGCAGTTTCAGGATTGACTGAATAGGCCTTTTGGATCCCTGATGAAAGTTTAACTGCACGTTTTTCTACAGAGCCACCACCTAGTGATGAACATCCAGAAATCAGGGTTACAGATATAATAACAGTTGAAAACTTTAAGCTGTGAGCGCTTAGGAGCGACGAAAGACGAGTTGAAAGGCGAGTTTTATTCAGTACATTCTGCATTTATATTCACTTTAAAATAATCATGGCTAAGTGTAATTTCTAAAGCGATATTATGAACTGGAGACTTAGAGGTCAATATTTTCTTAAGATGCTCTGTACAGTGAAATTGTAAGAATTGATGGAAATGTACTCAAATTACATGATTTTTTAAGTGAAGAGAGAAAAAGATCGTGTTAATTGAATCAGTATTTCTCTCTTAACATGGTACTTATTAAGATTATGGGAACATTCAAATCCCGAGAACTTTAGTTATAAAAAACTAGAATATCCATTTATCAAATAACTGTATTTGATAAAGCTGTAAATCTTTCCAGTGAAATTTGTAGAATCTAATTTTATTTAAAGCGTTTTAAGCATCCAAATTTCGCATGCTTGGCTATGACCTGTATTGCCCTTGGGAGCTTGTAAGTGTTCAAATCCTACTTTTTCATAGAGTTTCACCGCTTGCCCAAGTGTATGTGTAGTTTCTAAATAACACGCTTTAAAATTATGATCTTTGGCGAATTGAAAACAAAGTTCTAAAATATCTTTGGCTAAGCCATGACCACGTAATTCAGGCATAAAATACATTTTTTGGATTTCTAAAATGCTTGAGTCTCCAACTAAAGGAGAAAGGCCCCCACCACCTAAAATTGTACCGTGTTGATTTTCAATAACCCAATATTGTGCATTTGCTTGCGTATAGACGTGATATAAATCATCTAAAATTGGATCTGCAACAGCAAATCCTGACTCTGGCGCTAATCCAAATTCTTTGGAAACTGTGCGAATGACATTGGCAATGCTTACATTGTCTTCAAGTTGAAGTGGTCGGATCTGAAACATAATCATCGAAAAACAAAAAGATGGATTGTTTATAGACTGATCCTATAAAAAAATCCATCTCTAAGTTTAAAATTACTCAAGCAAAAAATTAGTTTAATTCGCTTGAACTTTTACCCAGTTCACGACGTGCAACGATTAATTGTTGAATTTGCTGTGTGCCTTCAAATATATCGAGGATTTTTGAATCACGTGCCCATTTTTCTAATAATTCATCTTCGCTATAGCCGACAGCCGCTGCGAGTTCTACACACTTTAATGTGATTTCATTACCTACACGGCCTGCTTTTGCTTTAGCGATGGATGCTTCACGTGAGTTTGGTTTTTTGTTGTCGGCCATCCATGCGGCTTTGAGCATGAGGAGACGTGCTGCTTCCCAGTCTGCTTCCATTCGATATATTTGTGCAGCAATATTCGAGCTTTGTAAGATCGGTGTTGAATACTGCTCATCTAATTCATCTTTAAAGATTTCTTTAATTCGCTCTAAAGATGCCTTGGCACAGCCAATAGCCATCGCGGCAACGAGTGGGCGAGTATTATCAAAAGTTTCCATAACCCCAGCAAAACCCTTTGCTACATCAATTTCAGCATTGCCTAATAAGTTTGCAGCAGGGACACGACAATCTACAAAACTAATGGCAGCAGTATCAGAGGCTTTAATACCCAATTTATGTTCTAGGCGTTCTACAGTCATGCCCGGCGTACCTTTTTCAACAACAAAGGATTTAATCGCTGCACGGCCTAATTTTTTATCTAGCGTTGCCCAAACAACTACTGAATCAGCACGTTCGCCTGAGGTGACAAAGATTTTTTCACCATTGAGGATGTATTCATCACCATCTTTCGTCGCTGTTGTCCGAATAGCTGCAGAATCAGAGCCGCAATTTGGTTCTGTAATGGCCATAGCGGCCCAAGTTCCTTTTAAGCGTTCTAGTTGCTCATCATTGGCTACTGCTGCAATAGCCGAGTTTCCAAGCCCTTGGCGAGGCATACTGAGTAACAGGCCTGTATCTCCATAGCACATTTCGATGATACTGAGGGCTGTTGACATATTGACACCGTTTTTATTACCAGTGTCTGTGTCGCCACGTTTATTGACGGCGGCACCTGCATTCATGCCATCACCGCCATCATTCATACCGTCAACGAGGGAAGATAACATGTCTAATTCTTTTGGATAGGCGTGTTCGGCTTTGTCATATTTACGTGAAATAGGGCGTAGAACATTTAAAGCGACTTCATGGGCTTGGTCGATCAGCAA
Organism: Acinetobacter sp. YH01005; assembly: GCF_013420465.1. Lineage (NCBI taxonomy): Bacteria > Pseudomonadati > Pseudomonadota > Gammaproteobacteria > Moraxellales > Moraxellaceae > Acinetobacter > Acinetobacter sp. YH01005. The sequence continues at coordinate 3,551 of NZ_VOYA01000008.1, forward strand.
TTTAAATTTTTTCGGATTTTGTAAGTTCATGGACATTTCCTTGTTTTTATTTTGCTGAATTATGCATGTAAGCCAGATTGAAGAATCGCTGTGGCACGTAAGTCTCGATACCAACGTTCTACGGGATGTTCTTTGGTAAAGCCATGACCACCTAATATTTGCACGCCATCGGTCCCAATTTTCATCGATTTTTCAGCACATAGCACGCGGGCTAAATAGGCTTCACGATGAAATGGCTTGCCGGCTTCGGCTAGACTTGCTGCGTTTAGGATGAGCATATGCATGGCATCAATTTCGATTGCCATATCTGCAATCATAAATGCCACACTTTGACGGTGCGAAATTGGCTCTCCAAAAGCTGTACGTTCGTTTGCATATTGAATGCAATATTTTTTGACTGCAGTTGCGGTGCCAACAGCCATGGCACACCACATTAAGTTGCCAAGATCGATAAATGAGGTGTAGTTGAAATCTTGATCGCCTAAGCGTTGGGCAGGGGTCTGATCAAATTTTAAAGTTACCGTTTCAGTGGCTTTCAAACCCATAGCAGGTGTTTTTTTTGCGCTAATGCTCTGGTCGCGTTGCACAATAAAAACTTCAGGCTGTCCATTGAGCATGGCACTCACTAACAGCACATCTGCCTGTTCGCCTAGAAGGACTAAGGTTTTCTCCCCACTGATTTTATACTGCTGGCCATCAGCAATCGCGTGAGTTTTAAGTTGATAGGGATTAAATGCCGCTGTTGCCTCTTGAACCGCAAAGCTTGCACGTAGGGCTGAATCATCTGCAAATGCCGCTAAGTAGGTTGCTTGAACAGATTCGGAACCCCATTGGGTGATGGCGTTGATACAGCTAAACGTCGACAGTAAACCTGCTGTTAAACTAAAGTCACCTTCAGCCAATTGTTCCGCAATTAAGATATTGCTAATGATATTTTTTTCTGCCGCGACGCCACCCAAATCTTCAGGTAAGGCATAATAATTTAGACCTAGATCTTGGATATGTTGCCATAACGCTTCAGGAAATCTTTCCTCTTGATCGGCTTGATGAGCAAGTGGATACAAGACTTCTGTGGCAAACTGCTGCATCGCATCAGCAGTCATTTGTTGTTCTTCAGTCAGGTTTAAATCAAATAATGATTTTTGTTGATTAGGCAAACGTTGCTTATGCACATCTTTGTTGGTCTGAAATACTTTTTGCGTCTGGCTCAGGGTTTTAAAACCAGCTTTTGAGCTTTGATACAAAGATTTTTCAACAAATTTGCGCAGTTTAAACTGATCGAGTACATCACTTCCGGCAATTTTAGTTAAAAGTGAGAGTCCAAATCCTTGTGCCTTGTTTACCATATTGGTCATTGTTGTTTTCCATTTGCGTTGTTCTTATTTAATGCTGACATGCCAAAGATAGAAAAACCATGTCATAAATGACATGCATGATTGTCAAAGATAAACGGCGAGATTAGGTGGGATTCGATAGCTAAATAATTAATTAAGAATAGAAAAGTAAAAAGGCTTAAAAGTATTGTTATTTTAAAATTGACTTGGCTGACATTTGAGTCAGCCAAGTTTTAAGGTCTGTATTGAATGATTATTGATATTTTTGAATCATACGACGAACATTGGTTTTTGCTTCAATGACGGTCATAAAGGTATATGCACCGATAAATTTACGGCTAATAAACATAAACTCTTTAGGTGGAACTGAGAAATAGCGAGATGCCATCGATTTTGACGCTTGTTGCATCACACGGCTATGTAATTGGCTTTTTTTCCAGTCATAGCGTTGTTGTTCGTCCATAACACCAGCAGGGATGTCTGGGTTATTTTCAGTGCTACTAAATGCCTCTGTCGCTAACAGAAAGACTTTAGCCATATCAGGTTTAATACTTTGTGGAATACCATCAAAGAACTCATAACCTGTCATCGCTTTGACCATTTGCTCGGAGCTATGGTGATAACCGGCGGTAATCAAATTACGTGCAACGCCTAATAGATGATCATCGAACTGACGAATCGCACCAAAGTCGAGGAGTACGATTTTATCTGGCACATCCGCACCATTGCCTAAACGGACCAAATAGTTTCCGAAGTTAGGGTCGGTTTGCATTTCACCCCATTCAAAAATTTCGCGTACAGCAATTTCAAGTGATGCTTCACCTAAGGCATTACGGCGCTCTTGAGGAAGTGATAGCATTACAGGGCTGTTAATCGGCACACCACGTTCAAAAGTCATACACAGTACTTGAGGTGTTGAATAACCTTCAATGATTTGCGGCACAATATAACGTGGGTCTTCTTTTAAGCGTGCAGCAAAACGGCGAGTGGTATCTGCTTCGATTTTATAATTTACTTCACGATGCATCATTTCACGAACTTCATCAAACCACTGATCAAATTCACGGGTTTGGGGCACCATTCGTGTCAGTTTGAGCATGTTTTTGAATAGATTCATATCCGAATCGATTGCATCTGCCACACCCGGATACTGGATTTTTAATACCAGTTCTAAACCATCAGATTTACGTTTTGCACGGTGAACTTGTGCCAAAGACGCAGTGCCAAGTGGCTCATGATCAATCACGAGATCATCAAGCTTTGAGCCAAGTTGATTTTGTAATTGGACTTTGATGGCTGGCCATGCCAATGCAACTGTTTGATTGTTCAAGGTGTTGAGGGCTTGGGTGATTTCTTCAGGCAGAAAATGTTCACCATACAACGCCATCATTTGCCCAATTTTTACAATCGAACCTTTTAATTTACCAATTTCTGCGACGAGATATTCAGCCTGATCTTTCATGGCTTTTTTACGTTTTTTCTCTTTTTCTTCTTCACTCGAAAAAATAGAAGTGGCGTTTGATGCTGCCCAACGAGTTCCCGCAAGTAGCGATGCCTTTGCGATAGATAAGCGTCGATCCATAGAAGACGTTTTCAAGTGTTTGAGCTTATCGTTCTGATCTGACATGTAAATTAAATCCTTTAATCAGCAATTCGCAGAAAAATACATTGTAGCTAATTTTAACGTTTCTTAACGTATTAAAATAGTTCAACTTACTGAATATGCAGTAAGCATTTGCAAACTTAAGCAAGATGCCGCGTAGACAGGTACATTGGAAAGAAAACTATAAACGATATTTGATTTTTACCGTATCGTTTTGCATCAATGCGGCTTTATGTTCTTCAATATGTTGATGAATAAGATGTTGGACAGATTCGTCTTTAAATCCGGCAGCATAACCTTTGACAATAATAATGCTCGGTAAGCTAAAAAATAGGGTACGTGCGTTTTCTAGACTCGCATCAGGGAAAACTTGATGTTCGATCAGTAGTTGCTGAAAAAATGCCTTTTCAGTTTGCACATTTAAAGACTGAGTGTCTTCCCAATAGCTCTGACGCATAGCCATGAGGTTATTGTGCTTATAGCTCATTGGAGCTCCGCATTTAAAATTTAACTGTTTGTATGGGGATAATTTTATAAAATTAAAGCTTATGATCAAGTACAAATTGCTAAACATTTGAGCTTGAATTGGTTTTTATTCGTAATTTTTATCTATTAGGTTTTATAGCATGCTGAAGAAAAGCCTAAAGTACAAATTTCATTTCAGCGAATGTATCTGACCTATATGTGCGGGTTATGAAATGTTTTCAAGCGGTGAATAATGCCGTATTTTTATTATAAATAGCATCAAAACAAGGTATCATAGGGCGTTTAAAAAATTATGAACTGGAGACGCCTTAAGTGGATCGACCGACTATTAGCCCTGAACATTTACAGGAAGCAGCTGAAAACCTATCAACAATTCGTGATTATATCCGCTTTGGGGTAACAGCTTTACGTCAATATGATGCCCACTTAGGACAAGGTACAGAAGACTATTTTGCTGAAAGCTCAGCATTGGTTTTACAAACGTTATCTCTAGATTGGAATGCAGATGCGGAAATCTTAGATGCGAAATTATTGCCAAGTGAAGTTGCAGAATTTTTAGCATTGTTAGAACGTCGTATTAATGAAAAAGTTCCAACGTCTTATTTACTTAACTTGTCATATTTCTTTGGTAAGCCATTTTATGTCGATGAACGTGTTCTGATTCCACGTTCTCCAATTGCAGAGTTAATTGAAAACCGTTTTGCGCCATATTGCTTAGGTGAAAATGGCGAAATGGGTGCTGCAGTTAATAATCTACCTGAAAATGCCAATCCAAAAACTCCTCAGCGCATTTTAGATATGTGTACGGGTTCAGGTTGTATCGCGATTGCTTTAGCTTATGCATTCCCAGATGCTGAAGTTGATGCAACAGATTTATCTAAAGATGCACTTGAAGTGGCACAAATTAACTGTGAACACCACAATAAACAATATCAAGTGGCTTTACTTGAGTCTGATTTATTCGCCAAAATTCCAGCAGAAAATCAATATGATTTGATCGTGTCGAATCCACCGTATGTGGATGCTGAAGACATGGCAGATTTACCAGAAGAATTCCACCATGAACCTGAAATGGCGCTTGCTGCGGGTCAAGATGGTTTGGATCTTGTCCGTAAAATGTTGGCACAAGCTGCAGATTACCTGACTGAAGATGGCTTAATTGTGATCGAAGTGGGTAACTCAGAATGGGCAATGCGTCAAAACTTCAATACCGTTGATTTTTACTGGTTACAGTTCCAAAAAGGCGGTACAGGTATCTTTGCATTGACTGCTGCTCAATGCCGCGAATACCGAGATTTATTTATTCAATCTGTTCAAGCATAAGGAGTCGTTTGACATGGCAGGTAATAGTATAGGGCAACTCTTCCGTGTAACGACTTGTGGTGAATCTCATGGCGTTGGTTTGATGGCCATTGTGGATGGGGTTCCACCGGGTATTGAACTGACTGAAGCCGATTTGCAAAAGGATCTGGATCGTCGTAAGCCGGGCACATCTAAGTTTGCGACTCAGCGTAAAGAACCCGATGAAGTTGAAATTATTTCAGGCGTATTTGAAGGCAAAACGACCGGTACATCGATTGGTCTATTGATCCGTAACACAGATCAAAAATCAAAAGATTATGGCAACATCGCGCAAACCTTCCGTCCGGGTCATGCAGACTATACGTATACACATAAGTATGGTTTCCGTGATTATCGTGGTGGTGGTCGCTCTAGTGCTCGTGAAACTGCGATGCGTGTTGCTGCGGGTGCGATTGCTAAAAAATTCTTGTTTGAGAAATTCGGCATAGAAATTCGTGGTCATGTAACCCAAATTGGTACCGAAAAAGCAGAGAAATTGGACTGGACTGAAGTTCCGAATAACCCATTTTTCTGTGGTGATGCAGATGCCGTCCCACGTTTCGAAGCTCTCGTAACGTCACTTCGTGAACAAGGAACGAGCTGTGGCGCCAAACTGGAAATTATTGCGACGCAAGTGCCAGTCGGTTGGGGCGAGCCTGTATTTGATCGTTTAGATGCAGATATTGCACATGCCATGATGTCCATCAATGCTGTAAAAGGTGTGGAAATTGGTGATGGCTTTGGTGTTGCCGAGCAGTTTGGTCATGAAACCCGTGATGAGTTAACTACGGATGGTTTCTTGGCAAACCATGCTGGCGGCATTTTGGGCGGTATTTCGAGTGGTCAGGACATTCGTGTTGCGATTGCTTTAAAACCAACAGCATCCATTACTACGCCGGGTAAAACCATTACGATTAATCGTGAAGATACTGATGTGTTGACCAAAGGTCGCCATGATCCTTGTGTCGGTGTTCGTGCAACTCCAATTGCGGAAGCAATGTTAGCAATTGTGCTCATGGATCACTTCATGCGTAACCGTGCACAAAATGCAGAGGTTGTTGCACCATTTGCCCCAATTGAACCCAAGTGAGGAAACAAAGCGCTGCTTTGTTCCGAACGCGGTTGGTGAGTAGCGTTAGCGAGTCACAGTGGATAAATAACAAAGCACAGCTTTGTTTCGAACGCGGTTGGTGAGTAGCGTTAGCGAGTCACAGTGATGAGAAAATTGCATAAAAAAACCAGACAATTGTCTGGTTTTTTTATTTCGGTAAACTAGGCCTATGAAAATAAATAGCAAAAAAATATGAATATACGAAATGCTTTACTTGGTGATATTCAGCAGCTTGAAAGCTTAATGAATACAGCCTATCGGGAAAATCATCCCAAGAGTTGGACGACAGAACATCATATTGTTCGAGGAAATCGAATAAATGTGTCTCAACTCAGTCAACTCTTACAAAAAAGGGATTTTCATTTATATGTGATTGAGTCGGTACATGCGCAGATCATGGGGTGTATTGGTATTCAAATGCAGGGAATGAGCTGTGAAATTGGTCATTTTGCAATTCATCCAAATGAGCAAGCTCAGGGCTTAGGAAAAAAATTATTGCAATTTGCAGAACAGCAAGCGATGTTGATTGAACCCAATGTTGAAGAATTTGTGATGTATGTGATTGATCGGCGTTTAGAATTAATAAAATATTATCAACGACGTGGCTATAAGCTTACAGATGAAAATCAAGCCTATCCTCTTCATCTAGAGGTAGGTCAACCGATTTGTGAACTGACAATTAAACAATTAATTAAACGAATAAAATAAAGACCATGTGATGCATTTGATCAATTTATAAAGCGAGATGAATAAAAAATCCCAAAAGAAAACATACACTAACTTTTGGGATTTTTATTTTAGACTATTTGAGCTTAAGAATAAGCACGTAGAAATAGTCGATAGGCATCTGAAGATTTTTGGTTTTTTAACATATAGTGTGCGATTTCACCTTGGTTGGTATTCATAATCACAGCAATATTTTTTGCGTCACGGAATTGTTTAAGCACAGTATCTGGAACCATCACAGTATTGGACGAATCAATCACATTTGAATTATCTAAGCGACGATAATTTGTTTGACCAATTGCAGGATAAGACAAAACTTTGCCGTCAATCACAAACGATATTTCATTCATATCAAGCTGCTGTTGATCATAAGAATGCAGTGAAAGTGCATACTCACCTTTGTTTTTTTGCCAATCAATTGCAAGTTCAGGACATTTTTGCCCAGCTTCACATAGTAACTGACCTCGAGTAATGGTTCGTTGGATCACTTTGCTGTTTTCAACGGTATTCACACCATTTAGCTTCAAGGTTCTTGTTTCAGGTTTATTTTTAGGTACTGTAATACAACCCATGAGTAGTAGGAGTGTAAATCCTAGAACTAAATAAATTTTCATGTGTTTTTCCATGTTAGCGTTATTTTTATAAGCAATATTTATTTTGGCGCATATTCACACAGAAAAACAAAAAAGTGAAATACATCACACTTTTCTAGTTTTGTTCGAGCACTGCATTAATATAAGTAGTGGATATTCAAATAAAAAATATTTTTTAATGATCTTTATCGCACTTCATAGAAGTTTAGATAATTTAAGTAAGATCTGTGATTTTGCGCTATCAATCTGCTCGGGATTGGTTTGTCGAGACAATTGATCACGTGGTTTTTCACCTAAAAAATATTTGATCCGTTCAGCATTCGCACCCGATGGATGTGGAAGTCCCGCTAGAATTTGTTGATCATTTAAATAGCCTAAGCTACATACATAATTTAAAACCTCATCTACACCTTTGCCTAGCGGGATATAAATTTCGTTCGGAAGCTGTTGAACCATAGGAATAAAATAATCATCAATATGTTGTTTTAATAATTCATTTTTTAGCATTGCGGGCGTTAAACCTGCATAATTTTTTCCATTGATCAAAATGCATTGCTGTAAAACCGAGCACATTTGCACCATATCTTGATGATTGCTAAAGAGCTCTGCGGTGGTCTGAATGCCTAATTGATTGTGTAATCCAATATGATCTAGCAGTTGAGTTAAATTTTTACGAATAGGGCCGCTAAAAGCGCCACTATTCTTGGTAAGTTTAAGAATGTTTTCCTCAGATACTTGCTGTTCTAAGCCGTCCTTTGCTGCGATTAATGCATTACGCCATTGTTGTTGGCCTGGGCAGATGCCGACGATGACCACTTTTGCATCATGATTTATGGCCTCGAATGGTGCATAAAAACTTTGAACAGGTCCCAGAGTCTTAAGAAGGAGTAAATCACTTTGGGTTAATTCTTCAATAGAATGTGTTTTGATCACAGATGCAAAGCGAGAGAAAAGCGTATAATCCGACATAAAACTTCAATCTTTCTAGTTATAAATTTCATTTAATATTTTAAACCTTTATCTTAAAGATGAAGTATTTAGGTTTAGAAAAAATGATTTTAAATTTATAACCTAACAACTTAAATCGATATAAAAATAATATTTAACAATATTGACCCAAACAGGACTTGAGATTTGGTACAAATATTGCTCATATCTAACTAAGGCAATACCAAGATGAATGCCGAATAAAAACGAATGGATGATTGCAGGAGAGAAGCACAGATCGTGCTCGCCGAAGGAGCAAGTTCCCCCAGGAAACTCTCAGGCAAAAGGACTGTAATCATATAAAAAATCTGGAGAGAAGTAGGCCGGATCTACTCACCGAAGGGGAAGGTTCACATTGCTTCGCAAGGAACCAAAGCTCTCAGGTACCAATGACAGATGGGGCGAGCATAGGAAATATAATTTCCAAGGAGCCTATATGTGTCATATTGTTGTGATTGGTGCAGGTATTACTGGGGTAACGACAGCTTACGAACTCGGATTACTCGGTTATCGTGTCACTGTGGTCGATAAACATCTTTATCCTGCGATGGAAACGTCGTTTGCCAATGGTGGACAATTATCAGCGTGTAATGCTGAAGTCTGGAACCAAAAAGCAACGGTAGTGAAAGGCATCAAATGGATGTCACAAAAAACCGCGCCATTATTATTAAATCCAAGTTTTAATCTACACAAATATTCATGGCTCTTTGAGTTTATGGGGCATATTAAAGATTACCGTGAAAATACTCACGAGACCGTCCGTCTTGCATTGATGGCACGTCAGCGCTTATTTGAAATAGCTGAGCATGAAAACTTACAGTTTGATTTAGAAAAACGCGGCATTTTACATTTCTTTCATAATCAACATGATTATGAGGTGGCGACTCAAGTTAATAATATGCTCTGTGAAGGTGGTTTAGAGCGTCATCCTGTGACATTAGCTGAAATCCGTGACATTGAGCCTAGTCTGACAGGTGAATACTATGGAGGCTTTTATTGTCCGGGTGATGCCACTGGAGATATCCATAAATTTACAACGCAGCTTGCCAAAGCAACGGAACGCTTTGATGTGAAATATATGTGGGGTTTTGAGGTGACTGACTTTGAGCATCATACAAAAGGTGTCAATGTTCGATTAAAAGCCAGTGATGAAAATATGGAAAATCCTGATGCAGATAGCATACTTGAGGCAGATGCTGTAGTGGTCTGTGGTGGCGTAGGTAGTTATGAACTTGCGCATAAACTCGGTGACCGTGTAAATGTCTATCCAGTCAAAGGATATTCAATTACCATAAACTTAAATGATGAACAAAGTCAGACCAATGCGCCTTGGGTGAGTCTGTTGGATGAAAGTGCCAAAATTGTGACTTCACGCTTAGGTGCAAATCGACTACGTGTTGCAGGCACGGCAGAGTTTAATGGCTATAACCGAGACATTCGTGCAGATCGCATTCAGCCCTTAATTGATTGGTCGAATCGTAACTTTAATCTATCAACAGAACATGTGGTGCCATGGGCGGGTTTACGACCAATGATGCCCAATATGATGCCTGTAGTGCATGCAGGTAAGCGAGATCATATATTCTATAATACAGGGCATGGTCACCTTGGATGGACCTTATCTGCGGCAACAGCTGCGATGATTAGCCAGCAAGTGCAGCAAACACATCCGATTTAACTGATATATTTTAGACACCCAAAAGCCTCAACGTTGAGGCTTTTTTGTATTTTTCTAAGTCATTCGAATTTGATCTTAATCATATAAACGATAAATCCCTGCAAAACGTTCACAGCCTTTTTGTTCGGTTTTTACTGAGAGTAAGGCCTTACTGTAATTGAACTGATATTTGCAGTCGTGTTCATTATCGGTGATTTGATTTTTTTGTTCGGGTGTTGTGTAAGCTAAAAATGGGATGGTTTGTGTTTCGACTCGATTGTTTGGATTACGATAGGCAATGCCTTCGATTTTGATGCTGTTTTTGCCTAGTTGATGCACCTTTAAATGTACAGGTGATGTCGCAAAATGGCCATTTTCAAATTTAAGATAATGCTGCGTTAAACTTTGGTTCATCGAGGTATAAATATTCAAATCTTCATGGCGAAGCTCAAATTGTTGTTTGAAACACTCCAAGTTTTTGCATTGCTGAACTCGGCTATACCATAATTTTTGCGTATCTATCAGCAAGCGTACTGGGGCATCGGTAATCAACTGTGCCGTTAAAAAAAGCCCATCTAGCTTTTCACGTTGTTCTTCAAAACCGTCAGAACAGTAATTTTTTTTTGCCTGAGTATTGGCCTGATCACAGTCAATCTTTTCTGCATGCGTAAACGTCGCTAGGCCAGAACCTATTAGCAGAACCAGTCCGAATTTTTTGATGATATTTATTTCAGTTTTCAACAGCATGATCGCTTATACTTTCACTATGTTGCGCTTGCCCACACTATAGCGAAATAGAAAGCGTGAATACAAGATTTCAATCATTATTTTCTCAAGGAACTCAAGCATGATAGCTCAAATTCGTATCGGTCAGGGCATGGATGTGCATGCATTTGAAGAAGGTGACTTTGTAACGCTTGCTGGTGTTCAAATTCCACATACACATGGACTCAAAGCACATTCTGACGGTGATGTAGTACTACATGCGCTTTGTGATGCATTGTTAGGTGCTTTGGCACTTGGAGATATTGGTCAGCATTTTCCAGATACAGATCCAAAATTTAAAGGTGCCGATAGTCGAGTACTTTTAAAACACGTCTACCAACTGATTTTAGATCGTGGATATGTACTTAATAATGCTGATATTACCGTGGCTTGTGAGCGCCCTAAACTAGCAAAACATAATTTAGAAATGCGTCAAAGTATCGCAGATGTTATGGATGTTGAAGTTACACAAATTAGCATCAAAGCGACCACCACCGAAAAATTAGGGTTTACTGGTCGCCAAGAAGGTATTCTTTCTACTGCAACAGTACTGATTTCTCACGCAAAATGATCTGGATGGATCAGCGCATGTTGTAAATCTTGAGTTGCTTTACGGCCTTGAAGTTGTAAGGCAACCGCATGGATTAAACCTGTCCATGTTTCATTGGGTTCCCAAATTTGATGCATCAAATCTTGAGCCTTTGGCATATCAACATCCATATAGTATTGACGATATAAATACATCAAACTGCTGACACGGAAGTTTTTTGCACAGTGCAGCCAAACCGTTTGACCTTGAACCAAATGGTCAATCATATCGAGTACTAAAAGGCATTGATCATCTGAAGGGGTATCCCAAGAGATTGGAACTTGGATGTAGTTCAGGCCTAGATCTAGGCAAATGCGGTCTTCATGCTCGATATGATTGGATGCATCGGTCAGTGCTAAATTAATAACCGTTGAAACACCATATTCTTTAATCGTTTGAAGCTCAGAAGGAGATGGTTGTCCTGACGTTAATAAGTGTTCATGTATATATTGGAAGTTTTCAATATGACTTAACGCATTTTCGATTTCATTCATCTGACAAATAATCCTTCAAAGTAAAACGCCATCTCGAAGATGGCGTTTTTCATTCACTTAGCGTGTCGGTAACACGTCTTTAAGTGCTTCATGCATCTCTAACAAGACTTTTTCAGTCGTATCCCAATCGATACAGCCATCAGTCACTGATTTACCATATTCGAGGTCACAGAGGTTGGCAGGAATATCCTGACGACCACCTTTTAAGTGACTTTCTACCATAATACCCACGATTGACTTGTTTCCGTCAAGGATTTGTTCAGTAATATTTTTCAGAACAAGGGGTTGTAGGTACGGGTCTTTGTTTGAGTTTGCATGACTGGTATCAATCATGATTTTGCCACTAACTTTTGCTTTGGCTAATGCCGCCTCTGCATCTGCAACAGAACCTGCGTCGTAGTTTGGTTTACCGTTACCGCCACGGAGTACAACGTGTGCATAAGGGTTACCACTGGTACGAATAACAGAAACTTGACCTTGGTCACTTAAGCCCAAGAAGCTATGACCATGTTTAACAGATTGCATGGCATTGGTCGCAACGGTTAAACCGCCATCTGTACCATTTTTAAAGCCCACAGGTGAAGACAGGCCAGAAGACATTTCACGATGTGTTTGGCTTTCAGTGGTGCGCGCACCAATCGCTGACCAAGAGATAAGATCTTGGTAGTACTGTGGTGAGTTTGGATCGAGTGCTTCAGTTGCACAAGGCAAACCTTTTTCATTCAATTCAAGTAAAAGTTTACGACCAATACGTAAGCCTTTTTCGATGTTGAAAGAATCGTTCATGTCTGGGTCATTAATTAGACCTTTCCAACCCACAGTGGTACGTGGTTTTTCAAAATACACACGCATCACGACATAAATCGTATCTTGTATTTTGTCACTTAAAACTTTTAAACGGTCAGCATAATCATGTGCAGCGACTGTGTCGTGAATTGAACATGGGCCAATGACAACAAAAAGACGTTTGTCATTTCCATCTAAAATATTACGTACAGTTTCACGGCCCTTAAGGACTGTTTGATAGGCAGTTTCAGTCAGAGGTAGCTCTTTTTTTAGTTCTGCAGGAGTAACAAGAGGCTGAATGCTTTTTACATTCACGTCATCAATGTCGTTTTGGGTAATAGAATTTGACTGTAAAGTATTCATTGCCGTCACTGGTTTGATTATACAAAAGGTTGTTTCGTGAGCCGAATATAACATGAATATAGCATTCAAATGTTATAAAAAAGATCAATAAGTCTCTGAAAAAAAAGTGATGAATCGGGCAGTTAATTTAAACCTGCTGACTATTCACCGTCGGTGCGATCAACATTGCAGTTGTTGGTTTTTCGACAGGTTTTGATTTTACTGGATTAATGATGAAATTCATGCCTAAAACAAACAAGGTAATGCCTAAGACTTTACGAATGACTTTTTCAGGTAAACGTGAGCTGATTAAAGTTCCGACCACAATTGCAGGAATAGAACCCACCAATAACCAACCCAATAAATGAAAATCGACATTACCTGAGCTCATATGACCCAAGCCTGCAACCAGTGTAAGAAGCACGGCATGTACGACGTCAGAGCCGATAATACGAATCATCGGTAAGTTCGGGAACATAAGCACCAAAGCCATAATACCGAAGGCACCTGCACCCACAGACGATAGAGTAACGAATACGCCTAAAATAATCCCCATGATGATGATATATGCACGCTTATTTTTAGCTTGGAAATTGATACGCTCCAGATCAGCACTCATATCATCCAACTGATCAGTTTTTCGAAATTTATTAAAGAATTTTTCGATATGACCACGGAAAATAATTGAGATCCCTGTAATCGTCAGCATAAAACCTAAAAACATGGTTAATACCGTTTTGTAATGTGTCGATTGGCTCAGATAGTTTTCCAGTACCCAATGGGTCGCAAAAGACGCAGGGATACTGCCGACAGCAAGCCAAATAACAATGGTCCATACGATATTCATTTTACGTGCATGAACTAAAGAACCACAAAATTTTGAAATAGCGGCATACAGCAGGTCTGTACCAATCGCAATATGGGGTTCAATTTTATACAGGCTGATCAGGATCGGGGTCATCAATGAACCACCGCCAACGCCGGTAATACCTACGCAGAAACCTACAATTACACCTGCCAGAATGAACTCTAAAGGACCGACCATCGCTGAATGCCAAATATCAAAAAACGTGCATATCTTATGACTAATTGATATAAGTCGTTGTCTCGATTAGTGATTTGCTTGTGAAAAAAATAGATAAAGAGTGGTTTTAATTTGGAAAATAATGGATTTTAAATAAGCTAAGTTATTGATTTCGGCTTTCTCAAGTAGTTAATAGTTAAAATGGAGATTATGCTGCAGTGAAATCGTATATTTTGAATATAAGGCTTTGAATATCTGAAGTGGATATCCAATACCTAAATGCACTGTAGGTTTTCAATTCTAAGCTTTTGATTTGTTATTTATCGATATATGCGACTGTGAACTTAAAGTCCATTCCTGCAAAATCTATACTCCTTAAAAAGATAAGGTTTCGCCATTATTCGAATATGAGTAGAAGGACACTAACTAGACATTTTAAACATGCGTCAGAACTACCTATTGTCACTTGGTCAAATAATTAAAGACTGCGATGTGGGGCTGAATTGCTCGAATTGACAGATTATTCAGTTGATAAACTTGCGGAAAGCACGGGTTTTAAAACCGCAGTACTATTTCGTAAATTGTTTAAGAGTAAATACGGTAAAAATCAGAACCATTGGTATAAAAATTTTTAGTTAGTAGCTAAGTAGCAGTGATGAATATTTCTAAAATGGTGACTTAAAGACGTGCAGCTTTTTTTTGGAAATCTATTAACTTTGCGAAGGACTCGTATAGAATCTATAGCTGAAGAACATTGAGTTAAAAGGACAGACTTTTGCAAAATCGGAAACTTAAAATTGGCATCGTGGTTGGGGAAGTATCCGGGGATACATTAGGCGCCAAGCTTATCCGCAGTTTTCGAGAGCAAGGGATTGATGCGGAATTTGAAGGCATCGGCGGTCCGCAAATGATTGCAGAAGGTTTTAATAGCTATTATCCGATGGATATTTTATCGGTGATGGGGATTGTTGAGGTCTTAAAAGATATTAAAAAACTATTTGCTGTACGCGATGGTCTGGTTGAAAAATGGACTGAAAATCCTGTCGATGTTTTTGTGGGGATTGATGCGCCGGATTTTAATTTGCGTTTATCCAAGAGCTTGAAGCAAAAGCAGCTACCAATTAAAACAGTGCAATATGTCAGCCCTTCAGTGTGGGCATGGCGACAAGGCCGTGTGCATGGCATCAAGGCGAGTATCGATTTAGTTCTTTGTTTATTTCCTTTCGAAAAAGCATTTTTTCAAAAATGGCAAGTTCCGGCTGCATTTGTCGGACACCCATTGGCAAGTCAGTTGCCTTTAGATAATCCACTCGTTGCAGCTAAACACGAGTTAGGCTTAGATGAGCATCAAAAACATATTGCATTACTTCCGGGCAGCCGTCGCGGCGAAATTGAGCGTTTGGGGCCTTTGGTACTGTCCGCCGCACAGATTTTGACGGAGCAGCATCCAGACTATGTGTTCCTGATTCCTGCAATCAATGATGCACGTAAACAGCAAATCGAATTATTGCTCAAGCAGTACCCTGAAGCATTACAAGCCAAAGTTCGCTTGATGGAAAACACCGATACCGAATCTAAAATTGGCCGTCTGGTGATGAACGCATCGAATATTGTCGCTTTGGCTTCGGGTACAGCGACTTTAGAAGCGATGCTTTTACACCGTCCAATGGTGACCTTTTATAAGTTAAATTGGCTGACCTATCATGTGGTGAAATTGCTGATCAAAATTCCGTATTATTCATTGCCAAATATTATTGCGGGAAAAAAAGTGATTCAGGAACTTATTCAACATGATGCAACACCTGAAAAATTAGCAGCAGAAATTGAAAGCTTGATGGATGTTGAAAAATCGCAAATTCAAGTGATGCAGCACATCACCATGCATAAACAACTGCTTTCAGGCAACAGTGAAAACCCTGTGGAAGCGATTTTAAAGCTTTTAGATTAAACCTCTAAGGTGACTCAGTTTTTGCGAGTTGATGCTGCTGTCGATACTGGCTCGGTGTTAGATCATAAAACTTTTTAAAAGTTTGGCTAAATGCTGTTTCAGATGAGTAACCGATACGATGGGCAATTTGCTGAATAGTCAGTTGCCCCATTTGTAAGTGCTGTGTCGCCAGTCGCAAACGATGTTGCTGCAAATAGGCGAGTGGAGATTCACCGAGCATTTGAGTGAATAAACTGGCAAATTTAGAACGTGACATGCAACATTGTTCTGCCAAGCTTTCGACGGTCCAAGCATGCTGTGGTTGTTCATGAATCGCGGCCAAAGCGTTGGATAATTCAGGATGACTTAAGGCATGCAACCAACTGCTTGAATCTGACAAGGCTGCAATATAATCACGCACACATTCGATAAATAAAATACTCACCAAATGATCCAAAATTTTGTCGCGGCCTGGACGGATCTGATTCGCTTCAACGGCCAGAAAATGTAAGCCAATTTGCAACCATTCAGGTGCGGTACTGCTCATGATGTGTGGTGTGTGTAATAGCGTGGGGAGTGCATTCACTAAAGGCTTTGCCATAATGCTGTCGACATGTCCACGGATCGCGAGTACAAATAATTCTTCTGCTTCATGAGATTCGGCAGAATTTAATTCAATGGTTTTATTTCGTTGCTCTTGAAACAGTGGTGTGATGTTCACTGATTCGACCAAGATATCAGACTGTATAGATTTGCAGTGGTGGTTTTGCCCTGACGGAATAAGGCAAAGATCGCCAGCTTCAAGCAAAACCTGCTCTTGATCTATATGCACAACACACTGACCTTGAATCACTACATACGCAACCATGGCATTGTGATCTTGAAAATGAAAAGCCCAAGGATGCTTTGATCTCAAATAAATATATTCAGATCGGTGGAGATGAATATCATCAAAAATTTTACTTAAAGCATCCATATTTCAAATATTTACTCATATTAATTTTGTATTTATAGATGGTCACTATGTGTTTAAAGGTCAACATTTATCCTTAAATGCCAAAGACGATCGCATATTTTTTTTGGACGCTTAAAACTGTTCTGGCTGCCCATATTTTACGAATATAAACACAGAAGAAGTAATTAGGGAAGTCTAGCGCATGAATGCACCAGTAAAATTAAATGAACAGCAGCTCGCTCAGTTAGAAAGCAAAATCGGTAGTGTTTTAGATAAAAAACGTTATGGTTGGCTATTGAGTCCAGGTTTACCTGTCATTGGTATGGGGATCTTGGCGGGTTATCATTTTGGTCCAAAACCGACAAAAAAACTATTTGCCATGGGCGGGCCGCTTCTATTGCATGTCATTATTCCTGCACTGGATGCACTGATCGGTGATGATGCCAATAACCCGACAGATGATGACATTAAAGTTTTAGTAAATGATCCTTATTATGATCGTATCGTCAAATTATTTATTCTACTGCAAATGGCAGCGAATGCTTTTGCTGGCTATGTGGTTACCCGTAAAGATGTTTCAATATTAGATCAAGTTCTACTTGGGATTTCGATGGGTGCAATTAATGGCGTCGGTGTAAATACAGCACATGAACTCTGCCATCGACCACATAAAAAAGACCATTACTGGGCACATGCGACGCTCGCACCATTAGGTTATAGCCATTTCCGTATAGAACATCCATATGGACACCATAAACGTGCGGCAACTCCTGAAGATCCTGCATCTTCAAAAATGGGCGAAACCTTTTATGAGTTTTGGCCACGCACTGTATTTGGTGGAATTAAATCGGCGGTGCAGATTGAGAAACAACGTTTAAAACGTAAAGGTTTAAGTTTCTTTTCGAAGGAAAATGAACTGTTTCATGGTTGGGCGATGAGTGCAGGTTTTCATGCCTCGATGCTGAAAATGTTTGGTAAAGGCGTGACACCGTATTTAGTTACACAGGCCTTTTATGGAATCAGCCTTTTTGAAATTATTAATTATATTGAACATTATGGCCTGAAGCGTGAGCAAAAACCGGATGGAAGCTATGCGCGCACCATGCCTGAACATAGTTGGAATAACAATAATATTGTGACCAATCTATTTTTGTATCAATTACAGCGACATTCAGACCATCATGCATATCCGACTCGTCCATTTCAGGCTTTAAGACATTTTGATGAAGCGCCAGAGTTGCCTAGCGGCTATGCCACTATGCTAATTCCTGCTTTAGTACCCTCTATTTGGTTTAAGATGATGGATAAACGTGTCTATGATCACTACCAAGGCGATTTAACTAAAGCCAATATTCATCCTAAACGTCGTGCAAGTATTTTTAAAAAGTTTGCAATTTCAGACATTTAAATCGAATACCTGATAAGAAGAATCCCAAGCTTGTTTGCTTGGGATTTTTTATTGTGCGTATTATTAACCGATGCTACGCAGTAACATCAGAAGCGCACGTTGATTCAAATAAAAGAACGATACACGGTAACGTCATCCGCAATTGTTTGAGACAGGACTAATTGTAATCAAAAATGTTTCTGCGATTCTTTGAATAATTTGCCGCTAGTGAACTATTTTTACGGTGAGGAGCAATGCTCCGCAAGATTGTTTCCTTATGAAGCACGCTTCTCATTTTGCCGAATAAGAAACAACGCTTCGTAAGAGTATCTCCAGCCGAAGGCTAATACCTTTATTCAATCCTTAGATGTAAGACTCCGTCGCATAGACTTAAAAATCATTTTTAAAATGTAAAATTAATTCTACGTGCGTAACATCATTTAAAATCCCAAATTTTCTGTTTGAAACTTAGTCATTTCTTAAGACCACCAATAGCGCAAAATGTGGAAAAAAATCGGTGCAGAAAAGCAGATGGAATCAATTCGGTCGAGCATGCCACCATGGCCTTGGATAAGTTGTCCCCAGTCTTTTACACCACGATCGCGTTTAATGGCTGACATGACAAGACCACCAAAGAAGCCAAATATGCAAACAATAAATCCAATACATGCAGCCTGTAGATAGCTAAAGGGTGTAAGCCATGACATAGCAACACCTAATGCAGTGGCTAAAGCAATGCCTCCGATTAATCCTTCTACGGTCTTAGATGGTGAAAGTATCGGTGCGACTTTGTGCTTTCCAAATAGCTTGCCACAGACATATTGCAAGACATCGGAGGCTTGTACCACCATGATCAGCCAGATTGCTAGCCAAATTTTTTCACCCTCAAATCCGGGAAGTTTGAGGTTTAATAGCGCAGGCACATGCGAAATACAGAATACGCTGATCATCAGACCCCATTGAATTTTTGAACTGCGCTCTAAAAATCGCGTGGTATCTTCGGCTTTGAGTGTAGCGATAGGGATAAGAAGAAATACATACAGCGGAATAAAAATCGAATATAGCCCGTACCAGTCGATATACACCAAGTAATACTGGTAAGGGATGACAAAATAAAAAGCGATCAATAAAGGAAGATAATCACCGCGACGGGTTGGAAGTAAGCTGATAAATTCACGTAAAGCAAAGAGTGAAATCAACGCAAACAGGATCACAAAGGCAATTTTGCCTAATGAAATTGCTACACCAAGTACCAACAACATGACCCACCATGCATTGATCCGCGCATTTAAATTGTCGATGACCGGTGCCGGCGCATAACCCGCTTTAAATTTTAGTATTGAGCCAATGGTTGAGGCAATAATCAAAATAACCGCAAAGATACCAAACAATACATAGGTCATTTGCGCATTGGTGAATTCCATTATTGATACTCCAATGCTTTTAATTTGAGTAATTCGTCCTGAGCGTAGTTTAAAAACTCAGTTTTACTCTGTTCATTATGGGCTTCTAAAGGTTTGCCAAAAATAACGGTAGATAATAATGGCAATGGTATAAGCGCGCCTTTAGGCATGACACGTTTTAAATTAGAGATCCATACCGGTACGATTTCAACATCAGGAAATTGATTTTTGAGATGAAATAAGCCGCTTTTAAAGGCTAATAATTCAACGTCATCATTTAAATTTCGAGTACCCTCAGGAAAGAAAATAATCGAGTCACCTTGAGCTAATACGGTTTTGATCGGTTCTAAGGGGTCTTGATTTTGCTCTCGATTTCGCTGAATAGTGACGCCAGTAAACGTGTCTTGAATGAGAAAACGTCGAAAGCCATCTTTTAACCAATAATCCGAAGCCGCTACAGGACGGGTCCTCCGTCTGAGATCTGTCGGCAGTGATGACCAAAGTAAAATAAAGTCGATATGGCTATTATGATTTGCATAATAAATACGCTGCTTCATTACAGGTTTACACCCGACCCAGAGACTCCGCGCACCCGTGAGCAGCCGCGCACCACGACGAGTGAGAAAGGCAATATAGCGAGCAATTGAACGGCTTAAAAAATTACCTTTCATTGGTGAGTGAGCATTCCCTGAAGTGTCTAATGGATTTGGCATGGTTTCAAATTATTGTGAATTATTTATACAGTAAAAATATGCAGATGAATGCGATGTATTGCAAGCAAAGCACAAAGATCTGCCATTTAAATAAAGCCAGACAACCTAATTCACGCAGCTCCCATGCGCGACCACATTTATTTGCAGGCATTAATTTTAAGTTGATTAAACTTAAGTCCAGCTCCTTGGTGGTTTGTTCAAGGTTTTGAGTTTGGCTGTATTCAGCGACAGTGGCTAAAAGTGCCGAATCAAATTTGATTCTCAGGCTTAAATAATGTTGTATTCCGAGCAAAACTAGACAAATTAATATATATAGCAAATCGAATAGCATCACATTACCAAACTGGATAATGAGCCAGAGCGTGAGGATCGCTGCTACATAAGCTGAAATGAGCAATCCAGTGGTGGATTGCAACAACTTTGATAGCACCACAAGTTGTAAATTCATGGTGCAAGTCCTTTAAGTTTTAAACGATAAGTATTTAAATGTTTTATTTGCGGTGTTTTAAGCACAACCCAAGGACGGTTATGGCGAATAATCCGTAAAACATCTTCGACTGAATATTCAGGATGTTGTTTCAATAATAATGCGGCAACTACAGCACTACTTCGTGAATATCCCAAAGCACAGAAGACCAAGATGTTTTGTGCTTCATCATTGTTATTAGATTTCAAGAATAGTTCTAAAGACTCTACAGCATTATGTAGCTGATTGGCCTGTAAAGGAATCAGGTCTAAACTCAAGTTTTGAGCATAGGAGCATTTTGGATAAGTGGGTAATTCTGCGCAACAATCGAGTAAAGCATCATATTGCTGCATGACGTGTTTGGACGGATAGCGACCTAAATAAATATAACTCTGATTGATTTTGATGATTTTAGAATCTTCAGGATGGCGATAGGTCCAGATTCGGCTATTGATCCAAGCAAATACAAAGTAAGGCGCAAACAATATTTTTGCAGCAATGGTCATATCACCATGACTGAGTTTTTGAAAAAAATGGGGACGATTGAATAAATATGCAAACGAAACTAAAAGCAGACTGCTTGCAGGATAGAGCAGCCAAAGCCACCAACCTTTTGCATGTGCGATTGCGCTACACAATAAGGCAGCAAACAGATAAAGGATGCCGATTTTAATGTGCTTTAAGCTTAGCCGACTTTGTTTATTTTGAACCCATGGCGCAGAGCCAGCCATCGGGAATAGCCATAAACATAAGGCACCGACCAATAAACCTGTTGGAATATCTATAAAATGGTGCTGCCAAGTGGTTAGAACTGAGAGACCAATCAAAAAGGACCAACCATCTACCAGATATTTTAGCTTACCTGTGCTATGCCGACGGAAAAAATCCCAAAGTATCACCAGTAGCACAATATGCAGAGAGGGTGCTTGATTAAACGGTTTATCAAAGCCCATCAAGACATCAAACCACAGCCCGAAAAAACCTGTGAGTTCGGGGCGCTCAAAGCTAAAACGTAGCGGGAAAAGTAAAAAGCAGCTGATTGAAAGGATTTGTGCCGAAAATAGTCGCAGTACATGTTGTTTTAATTCAAACTTATTCCAACAAAGTAATAAAGACAAACCATAGAACAGATCAATCGACCAATACGGCACAATACTCCATGGCCAAAGTGGAATATATTTTTCCCATTCAAAGACGATAACAGGTACGGAAGCTAAGCCCGCAGCGTATTGATTGGCAAAACCATAACTTAAGAAGAAAAAAGGTGCCAGAAATGCCAAACACAGTAGGCCGTATTTCCAAGTTCCTTTTTCAGTATCCAGTTTATGCATAAGATTGACCGTCCAAGCTTAAATTTTTTGTGCAACGGAAACGGTGAAAATACCAAACTCATCAATAACTTGATCGATTTTTTTGAAACCAGCTTGCTCAACTAATGCATCCATTTCTGCTTGTGAGCGTAAACGCATCACCCATGCATCTCCTTGGCGATGTGAGGTCAGAGCACGGGCAATAAACTCTTGTTGCGGATGCCAAATTTGACCTGTGTAGATGAGATACCCATCTTTCTCAATGGCCTGACATAAGCCGGATAAGGACTGTCTGAGTAAATCATTATCACTAAATAATTCGTATAAACCTGAGACCACGGCTAGAGTGGGTTTAGGTTCAACACTGGCTAATGAAGTGGCATCAAAGGCATCCGCTTCTACAAAATTGGCAATCTGGCTTAAACCTCTTTGCTCAATCATTGCTTGACCTGCTTGTACATTGATCGAGCTATAGTCTCTAAGCAGGATGGATTCAGGCTGCTCAGGCAGTTTTTGTACAGCATCTAAAATATATCGGCCATGGCCTGCAGCAATATCCATAATCCGTACCGCGTGTTGGTCATCATGTAACTTAGAAGCATATTTCGTTAATAGCGCTTCAATATTTTGTTTTCTAACGCGAATACCACGCCAACCAATCGCATTTAAATATTGTCGATCGATGATTTTACCCAGTGCATTTTGGCTTTCTGATTTATCTCTGTAGACAAAATCTAAGGTACTGCCGGAGTCATATCCTGTCTCTTCACCAATTTTTAAACCCTTGGAAAAGAGACTACCAATTTTAAGATTTTGTTTGGTTAAGCTCCAAAATGCATGTTTTAAAGAATGCTTTGGAAGCGTTGAACTTAAGGTTTCTGCTACAGCACAGCTCGGGCCAATTTTATCGGCATCTAAAAGTTTAGGTGCGGAATAGGGTTGTTTAAAACATTGTTGAATAAAGCGATGGATTTTATCTGTGGCGATTTTGCGATGTTTTTCACCCAAAGTATCATGATAAAAACCATCTAAGACGTGAAATTCCTTCAATGGATGAGGGAGTTTTTGATAAAACGCCAATTGCGGTTTTTGATGCACCACGAAGTCAGATCCTGAACATAAGACTTGAGTAGGAACAAAAATATTTTGTGCATCTTTAACGATTCGATCTGAGGCTGCATATAGACCCAGCAGCATACGGACCGATATGGCCCGAGCGATTTGCGGGTCAGTGTCATAACTCTGCGCACGTGCAGTATCGTGCGTCAGCATTTTGGCTTTGACATAACTATTAATAAAAAAGTTGCCAGCGAATTTATTGAGAAGTGTTAAGCCAGGTTTTGCAAAAGGCACATAGAGTTTGATGTCAAATGCAGGCGAGGCAAGGCATAAAGCACGAATTTTAGGGGCATAATCATGCACCCATGTCGCGGCTAAAACAGCGCCAACGCTTTGAGCTACAATTGCTATATTTTCTGATCGAATTTGGTAATTTTGTTCTATATGCTGAACAAAATATTGAATGTCTTGAACGCATGCAGAAAAGCTCGGTGCATCTCCTCGTTCACCAGGAGTATTACCGTGACCTCGCGCATCCCAAGCGAAAAAATCAAAATCAGGCAAATTCAATTCATTGACCAAATGCGCCATTCGTCCCGAATGTTCATGGCCACGATGAAATAAGATCACCGCTTTTTTCTTACGGTTGCTTTTTAAACTGCTATTTTCCCAATGTTGATAAAACAAGGATGTTCCATCATGGCTCGTAAAGGTATGCTGAGTATTGTTATACATTGTGTTGTTCTCAAAATAATGAATCGACTGACGATCTAAACTGAAATTTATTGTGGGTTGATAATGCTATTTTTAATGCGGTTATAAATCGTAATAAATAATAAAAAGATGGTAATAATCAAAATACTATTGCAGATAAGAGACAATGTATTTAAGCCAACATTCAATATAGAAGAGGTCACGATGATGACGCAGATGATGCTAAATACAAAAGCGCGGTCACTTTTTCCCATTGGACCATCGTAACGACGTTCTTGCCCCACTAATGGCGCCATCACACCGGTATATTCGGCAAGTATGGCGAGAAAACAGGTTAAAATAAGTAATTCAGCTTGAATAAAAGCAAAACAAATTAAACTAAAATAGAGTGCTGAGTCGGAAATCACATCACATAATTCATTATAAAAAGCACCGAGTTTGGATTGTTGGTTGAACTCACGTGCCAGCATGCCATCTATGGCATTGAAGCCCATTCGAATAAGCATCCACACGGGGAAAATCAACAGTAAAATGCCAATACCGTTGTGAGAAAAATAGATATAAATAAAAAATGCCACAGCTAGCGAAATGAACATTGCCAGTAGTGTTACTTGATTTGCTGTAATACCAAGATGATGAAGTGATTTAACCAAAGGTCGAAGCAGGTTTTGAAATGCAGGCTTAAGCTGGTAGATCGAAGGCATATTATTGTTATAGCGGTATGATTTGCATGAATTTTATACGATTGATGCTTAACTTAACAAGAATTTGAATGTTAAAGATTGTCACAAGGCTGACGATTCGCCTGTATAACGCATTAAATTTTCTTGTGTGGTGCTTGCGACTAATTTTCCATCTTGCCACATTTGCCCATGACTAAGCCCACGTGATTGCGAGGTTCGAGTGGTATTCATGTCATAGAAAATCCAATCATCCACCCGAAAGGTATGATGAAAATACATCGAATGATCAAGGCTGGTTGCGATGAGTTCAGGAGACAGATAATTTAAACCATGTGTTTTGAGCGCCGCAGAATATAAATTATAGTCTGAATAGTATGCTGCAATGGCCTGATGTATATGAAGTTGGTCAAATTGGGCATCTAAGGCATCATGGAGTTTTAAATATTCTGCATATTGATTTTGATTTAAGACAGAAGCTTGACCGGACGGTGGCAAATCTGTCAGCACGTATTCAATTGGTTTAGATATAAGCTGAAAAGGCTGTAAAAATGTGGATAGATATTCAGGTGAAATAGATGATTGGATTTGCGCTTTATAGAATTGCTCCTCTTTGAGGCTACTTGGTGGAAATTGTTGGATCAAATCTGGTTCAGGTATTTGATACTCCATACCCATTTCGTTTTTCATATAGGACAACATCACCATATATATTGGTTTGCCATGCTGTATGGCGGTCACTTGTCGTGTAGAAAAACTATGGCTATCACGTAAATTTTCGACTTTAAATAATACGGGATGATTTGCATGACCCGCAGAAGTAAAGTTGGCATGTAAAGAGTGGAGTGGGAGTGTACAGGTATAGGATGCACTGACTATGCTCTGAGCAAGTAATTGTCCACCAAAAATATGGTCACCAAACAGTGGTTTACTTTGTGCTAAAAAGTAGCCCTGCTCTTTGGGCACTACAGATAATAATTGGATGAGGTCTTGAATCAGTGTTGTCATCTTTTTTTGAAATTTTTGCTTTGTTTAAATGTATTCAACTCGAACTTATTGCACAAGCCATGTTCATGAAAAATATAAAAGTCTTCGCCAGTCTTTCTAGAATAGGCTTATAATCGAGTTTTCCTAGTTGTCCGAATGGAATGACGAAAAAGCAATGACACCTGCATGTAAACTCTTAAAATCTAATAAAATCGACTTTACCATTCATGAATATGATCATGACCCAGAAGCAAAAAGTTTTGGTTTAGAAGCTGCGGAAAAACTAGGCTTAACGGTCGATGAAGTATTTAAAACATTGATGGTTACGGACGATAAAAATTACTTTGTTGCCGTATTGCCAGTGGAATATCAGCTGAATTTGAAAAAAGTGGCCACAGCATTTGGCTGTAAAAAACTCAAAATGGCCGATCCAAAAGATGCAGAGCGTTTAACTGGTTATTTGGTTGGTGGTATTAGTCCAGTTGGACAGAAAAAACGCTTAAAAACTGTGATCGATGCTTCCGCACAGAACTTAGCTAAAATCTATGTCAGTGGTGGTAAGCGTGGTTTGGATATTGGTTTAAAACCCGAAGATTTAGCAAAAGTTTTGGGTGCAAACTTTGCTGATGTGATTGATGATTAAATGTGGTTTTTGACTACTTAAATTTAAGTGAATTTAGAGGGAATACCTTCCACTTCAAAATCTATAAAATAACAAAAGCCGCATAGAGCGGCTTTGTGGTTCGATGATGCATCAAGTGTACGGAAGAGATGCTTAGGAATATAATCACAACTCATCTTCTCTTTTAAGCGAAAATTTAGTTATCTCGGAACAGCCGAAAAATTTTGGTTGATGATAATTACAACTTTTACTATTAGATTTTCAGCTGCTGTCTGGGGTGTTGATTAAATGTTCGATACTTATTTTTCTGCATAATATTTCAGGTGCAAGTTTATTAATTATGCACAAAATCACGAGAGATAACTTTATTTTAATTCAACATAACTTTCAGTGTTTACAAGCTTTATTAAGTAGTTTTGTTTTGTATTTAAAGTGAGCCCATTCGCATCTTTTAAATTTGATGTATGCAGGGCAATTAGACATTTTTGCGTGCCACAATGGATAACTTTAGCTTTAGCTGGATATGTAATAGTTAGTTTTTTAGCTTCGAGCCAATCAGTAATGAGGGCATCGTCAATGATAATTTGATTATGTTTTGTGCTATTAAATTCATTTTCAGCTTCTTTACGGGCATCTTTACCAATACTAATAACATAAAAAGTAAATGTGAAAAATAAAATATAAAAACCAACTAAATATGCATAGTAAATTCCACCACTTTGAACAATTTTATCAATTTTTTCACTGTGTTCTATGACTTCAAAATTATGAAATTTCTCTGATGAATCAATGGCGTCTTTAGCTGCAGGTTTTATGATATTGAGCGTAAATTGCCCAAGAGAAATCCAAAATAAGCCTACAATTGATAAAGGTTTTTGTATTTTGCTATTAATGGTATAGATAAAAATAGTTAGTAAAATTTGCCACAATTTTACTAAGATCCTTTTAAAAATCAGGTTGAAAATAAAGAGAAGGATAAATGTAATAAAGACAAATATAAATTTTATCATCACTTCATATAAATTATTTTGGTAGACAGTATGTACCAAAGCAGCGAGTAAAAGTATTAAGAAGCCTACTACTAGCCCTGACATACCGTTTACCCATCCATACATTAGATAGTCTTGAATAGATATGCCAAGTGAAACTTGATTAAATCCGTAGTAGCTGATTAAACCATCGTAGTAAAAGTAACCGCAAACAAATAAGTAAATAGTAAATATTGTTGTAAAGAGGGCTATATCAAAACTGAAGTTAAATTTCATATGTAATGTTTCTTGGATCCGCTTATATGCTTTTTTAAGTGCTTAGGTGAATAGTATTAAAGCAAAGTTAGAAGTGCAAATTGAGAATTAGACCTAGATCAGGGTATCTAAGATGTTTCTGTAATAGTGGACGAAATTGTCTTAATTCAGTTAGTACAAAATGCTCGCCAAATGTGGGTTTATTTTTAGCTTTGAATAACGAAAATCCATGAAGTTGCAGAAGTAGAATTTAGTAAAACTTCATGTTAGAGGTTAATTCATTAACAGTGCTTAATTATATTTAAATGTAAAAATACCTATAAAAAATAGGTATTTAAAATCCGACTAAAACAGTTGTATTTTAATTTAAAAGCTGTAATTTGAAAGAGCGATCAAATTAAGAGACAACAAAATGCCTTATTCAAATACTAAAGCGATTATTGAGCAAATCTATAATTTTGTATTAGAAAAACATGGTTTAGCGTCTAAAAGTCGATTTATGCAGTTATCGATCTTCTTTAGAGAATTGCATGAAGGGGATGAGTCAAAATTTACCGCAGATAGGTCTTTTTATTACAAAGGAATCTTTAATAACAGAGAAAAAAGTATATTTGCGAATGCTGCGCCAGACTTTTTTGATAAGCACAAATTTTTGGATTGGGTTGTTAAATCAATCGATTGATTTCAACCAAATCGTTGGAGTACATAATTCATGCTGTATAACCAGTCTGAATAGAAGATATAGATCAGAAATCAGTAGGTGTTTGTTATGAAATACATGCTAATTGGCAATAAGGATGTATGGCCAGTATGGTGTTAGTAAAGTCTTCAATGATTAAAATTTAACTGCATATTTCGTTCCTTGATTTAAATAAAAGCTTGGTTAAAAGCAGAATATAAAAACCCATGTAAAAGACATGGGTTTTTAGTTTAAGTTGCACAATGTGATAATTCGGCTAAAAAATAAGCAATATGATTTATTTGTTCAATGCTAAATGAGAAAATTATCATTTAGTTCCATTTCAGAAAATTGTATAAATAAAAACAGAAAAGTTCATATCAAAAAAATTAATTTTTAAATACATAGAGATAAGACCAAATTTGCAATCCTGTAGTAAATCTTCACAAAAATGCAATTATTAACAATAATGATTATCATTAACATGGTTTCACGCTGGCCAGCGTACTAAGCATTATTTGCACAGTTAAAGAAACATAATTACATGACAAAGCTTGGAAAAGCTTAAAAATAGAGGATATGGTCAGATGAAAGAGCTTGCTAATCGCTTGGCGATGCAGCATCTTGTCAATGCATACTCACAAGAAACCGGTAAAGGTATTTTACTGGAAAAGTATCAACAGAATTCATCACAATTGACGTTTAGCCAAGGCTTGACGTTGTTATGCATCCCTTTAGATTGCATTCAATCACAGTTATTTGTACCACTATCTTATGTCAGCCTTGTTGGTAGACATCGTCTTGCAGATCTCCCACACGTCTTTAACAAGGGACAGAAACAGTCATTTAGTATCACCGCGATCGCGAGTTTATTACTTGAACAGCTCGTACAAGAGTCAGGTCATACACTGGATGCTTCATCATTATTAGAACGTTGGATCGAAAGTCGTGAAGCGCTTATTCAATTTTTGACACTACGTGAACATGATTTTGAGGCTTTAGTCCAAGCGGAACAAAGTTTCATTGAATCGGAACAAGCTTTAATTTTAGGGCACAGCATGCATCCTGCACCGAAAAGTCGGGTCGGTTTTGTGCATGAAGATTGGGAAAGGTATTCGCCAGAAGCCAAAGGTCTCAGCCAACTGCATTATTGGTTGGTGGCTCCAGAATATATTCAAGAAGGTTCAGCTTTAGATCAAGCTGTATCAGCGCAATTGAAAAGCGAATTGCAATGGCATTTATCAGAAACTGATCAAGCACTACTGAATGCCTATTCACATTATAAGTTATTGCCTTTGCATCCTTGGCAAGCACGTTATTTACAGTCAAAAGTATGGTTTAAAAACTTAAAAACCAAATTAAAAATTATCGATTTTGGCGAGAAAGGTTGGGCATTTTCACCAACAACTTCGGTACGGACTATGGCAAGTTTTGCAGCGCCGTGGATGTTAAAACCATCACTATCTGTAATGATCACCAATTCAATCCGAGTCAACCTTGCCAAAGAATGCCACCGTGGTGAAATGACCCATCGACTTTGGCATTCAAATCTCGGTGAACGTATTTTACAACAATGCCCAACGCTCAAAGCGGTGAATGATCCTGCGTGGATGGCATTGAGCATAGATGATGAAATCGTCGAAGAAACTATTTGCATCTTCCGTGATCAGCCTTTCAGTGAAAAGCAGCAGGTGAGTTGTATTGCGTCATTGTGCCAAGAGCATCCTGCACAGCCGAAAAGCCGTTTTAATGCACTATTCGAACAAATCGAAAAACAACAACCTGAACTTAATCAAAGCGCCATTGCGATCAATTGGTTTAAACAATTCTTAGCTATCAGTCTAAAACCATTAATGTATTTGTACCATCAATACGGAATGGCCTTTGAATCACATCAGCAAAATGTCTTACTTGAGCTTGAAAATGCAATGCCTAAATATCTATGGCTGCGTGACAATCAAGGCTTTTACTATATCGAAGAACTTGCAGGTGAGGTCTTAAGCGCATTTCCAGAGTTGCAAGAAAAAGCGCATGCCGTGGGTTCCAAAGCCTTTGTCGATGAGCGCTTTAGCTATTATTTCTTTGGTAATACTTTATTCGGCATTATCAATGCAATTGGTGCAACTGGATATGTCACAGAGCAAGTGTTGATATTGATATTGCAAAATGAACTGTTGGACTTACATCAGGCTTATCCAGAGAGTTCATTGATTCATTCATTACTGTATCAGCCAACCTTGCCGTATAAGGGCAATCTGTTGACACGCTTGTATGAGCTGGATGAATTGATTGCCCCAGTCGATCAGCAATCGGTTTATGTACAGTTGCCAAATCCTTTATGTGTGGAACAGAAGGATGTGCAATATGCTTGATTTTATTGGGATAGGCTTAGGGCCATTTAACCTTAGTTTGGCGAGTTTGCTACATAAGCAAAATCATTTGCAATATCAATTTTTTGAAAAGAAACCACAGTTCGACTGGCATGCGGGTATGCAATTGCCCAATACAGTATTGCAAGTGCCGTTTATGGCCGATCTGGTTTCCATGGTCGATCCAACCAGTCCTTTTAGTTTTTTAAATTACTTAAAGGCACAGCAGCGTTTATACAAATTCTATTTTTTAGAACAAGCTCAGATTCCTAGACGTGAATATAACCATTATTGTCAGTGGGTTGCAGATCAACTACAGCATATTCAATATCAATCAACCGTAAAAGCCATTTATGCCCAAGAGCAAGGCTTTGAAGTCATGGTTGAACAAGATGGACGTTTTAGACGTTATCAATGCCGAAATTTGGTCATTGGTTCGGGCAATATTCCGCATTTACCACAGTGTCTAAAAGACATTCAACAGCAATATCCAGAGCGTTGCTTACATTCTGCAAATTATTGCAATGCAGCGTTAAATCACTTGAAAGGTAATGTAGTTGTACTGGGATCAGGCCAGTCTTCGGCCGAAGTCTTTATGGATCTGTTTGATCGTCAATATTTGCAGGATCAGACGACAACAGCGCAGTTTAAATTGCATTGGCTGACCCGTTCTAATGGTTTTTTCCCGATGGAATATGCGCCGCTGGGTTTAGAGCATTTTAGTCCGGATTATACTACGCACTTTTATCAACTAAGTCCTGAAAATAAAGCCGAACAACTGAAACAACAAGGTTTGTTATATAAGGGCATCAGTGCAAAAACCATCCGTGATATTTACCAAAAACTATATCACCGGAGTATTGGTCAAAATATTCAACAGACGCATTTACATGCTCAGGTGGGTTTGGTCGATGCCGAGCCTCATGGTGCGGGCATCCGTTTGCAGTTTCAGCATAAAGTCACGGCAGAACAATTCTATCTAGATGCGGACTTTGTCGTGGCTTCAACGGGATATCACAGTCCAGAGTGGCAATATCTCAAATATCTAAAACCACTGATTCAATGTGATGAATTCGGTCGCTGGAAAATCAGTCAGGACTACCGCGTACAGCATGACGCTGTTGGGGAGATCTTTGTTCAAAATCAGGAAATGCACAGTCACGGTGTCGGGACTCCTGATTTAGGGTTGGGTGCTCACCGTGCAGCGATCATTGCCAATCAATTATTGGGTTTTGACTTATACGATTTAGGTGATCAAGCGCAAAGTTTCCAACATTTTTCACCCAGTGAAAATGCTGAAATGCACAGTATGGGCATTGTAAAGAAATCAGCGCCAACCAATATCCAAAGACCATTTTCCGTAAAAAAAACCATTGCCAACTATGCAATGAACCGCAATACAACAATGCCGAATAAGCAAGAACAGAATGCGGTTAAACTCGAGAAATTATAATGACATTTGCAAAATTACAGATAAATCAAACGCAGTGGCGCCGTGCAGGGCAAAGACTGATTGAAATGGCGATTGCTGAATTTTTATATGAAGAAATTATTCAAATTCAGCCAGTGGAAAATAACACTTGGCAACTCAATCTGGATGATAAAACGTATCAATTTGAAGCGACTCAGTTTCTGCTTGGGCATTGGCGTATAGTTGAAGGGAGTGTTCGAGATTTAGGTGATTCGACAGCACAGCCCGCATGGAATCTACATGAATTTATTCGTGCCTTTTCAAATCAAGCTGAAGTGAAACCTTTTACCAAGGCCTATTTGATTAAAGAAATGAACAATACATGGTTAGCAGAAGCCCATGTTTTTGATGAGCAAAGATTGCTGAGTCAGGCTGTGCTGTCAGCGCCACACTATCAAATTGAAGGCATGTTACGTGGACACCCATGGCTCATTATGAGTAAGGGGCGTATGGGCTTTGGCTATGATGATTATTTAAGCTCAGCACCAGAGATTTCTCCAACAGTCAAAGTCTTGTGGTTAGCTGTTCATCGTAATTTAGCTGAGTTTCGTTCGACCGAGGCTTGGGATGCGAAAAGCTTATATCGCCATGAATTGAATTCTGCGCAATTACACGATTTTCAACAGCAATTGGCGGACAAAGCCGTAGATGCTGCTGAGTATTATTTTATTCCTGTACATGCGTGGCAGTGGCATCAGTGGTTAATCCCGACCTATGCCAATGAAATCGTTGATCAGCGCATTGTTGAATTGGACATTGGACAAGATGACTATGTGCCAATGCAATCAATTCGTACCTTATGCAATACCAGTCATCCTGAACGGCATTATGTGAAGTTACCTGTCAGTATCTTTAATACGGCGGTATATCGAGGTTTGCCTTCAAAACGAAATTTAGCTGCACCTGCGGTGACCGCTTGGCTGAAGGACATTCAACATCATGATGTAGACCTGCAAAAAACTCAGGTGGAGTTTTTGGGCGAAGTCGCAAGTCTCACTTTGCAACAGCCGTGTTTTGATCAGATAGACGGTGCGCCTTACCAATTTAAAGAATTGTTTGGTTGCCTATGGCGTGAAAGTGTAGAGCCTTGTATCGGTGAACATCAGTTGGCGCTTTCCCAAGCAGCATTGTTACATCGAGACCTAAACGGTCAGTCTATTTTATCCGTGTTGATTCAAGCTTCAGGTTTAACGCCTTTGCAATGGTTGAAACGATTTGCCGAAGTTTGTGTAACACCGCTACTGATTTGCTTATACAAATATGGTTTGGCTTTTTCTCCACACGGTGAAAACACCATGTTAATCCATGAAAATGGTCTACCAAAAAAAATGGTGCTGAAGGACTTTATTGATGATGTCAATTTAGTTGATGAAGATTTTCCAGAACTCGAAAATTTACCACCTGAAGGGCAAATTTTACTGCGTCATCCTGCTGAAGAACTTAGCCACTTTATCTTTACAGGTTTGTTCATGGTGCATTACCGCTATATCTGTAATGTCTTCCTTGAAGATTATCCACAGCATACAGAACTTGAGTTTTGGCAAACCATCTCCACCGTGATTGACGAATTTCATCAGGCACATCCTGAATTGGCAGATCGTATTGAAAAATTCAGTATGTTCCGTCCACGTTTCGAGAAAATTTGTCTGAACCGTGTTCGACTGTTTACCACCAGTTATAACGACGAAGCAGAACGACCAGTACCTGTATTTTTAGATCCTATTGCAAACCCTGTGAGTCCAAGCACTTTAAATCAGTGGGCGAAACAACAGCATACCGCCGAACAGAAAACGACAACTAATCGTATTGCGTCATAAACAGATTTTTGAGCTAAGAACAGAAAAGATTAAACAAATTTAAAGGACGACATCATGACAACGTTATCACGACAACCACCTGATTTTTATGAATACCATGAGAATGAGACGCAATACTACTTACGACAAATGCAATATCCAGAAGATATGGCTTTGGTTCATAAATGGATGCATGAACCTCATGTTATTCCACAGTGGCAGCTCAATAAGTCAGAAACTGAACTAAAAGTGTATTACGAAAAAATGCTGGCAGATGATCATCACCGAATTTTGATTGTGGGGGTAAATGGTGAAGATGTGGGCTACACAGAGATCTACGAAGGAAAACGGGATCGATTAGGTTTGTACTACGACGGTGACGAGCTAGATCTAGGTTGGCATTTGTTATTTGGTGAAAAGTCCGTTTTTGGTAAAGGCTATTTACGTCCTGTCATGCGTTTATTGAGTTTTTATATCTTTGAAAATGCCGCATCAGCCAAGATTGTGGGAGAGCCTGATCATAGTGTGAAGCCTTATGCCGTCGTGGTTGAAGACATGTGCTATGAAGCACAGCGCCTAATCCCAATGCCTGAAAAGACCGCCATGTTGTATTACTGCTTTAGAGAAACATTTTATTCAAAATTTGGTCATTACTTAAACGACTCCAAGGCATTTCAGCATCAGCAACTAGCTAAGGCGGTGTCATGAGTTATCGCTGCACCCACATGCACATACTGGACATGCGCTTTTCAGCGCATGTTTCAGTGGAAGAGTTTGAACAATGGTTGACTCAAGTTGAGCGCTTTTTTCTGAAAAGTCAGCCCTTTGTTTTGGTTATGCAAACGGCTGAGGGAACGACTTTTCCTGAAGAATATCGGCAAATACAGGCCGTTTGGTACAAGAAGTTTAAACATCTCTTTTTTCAATATTGTTTGGGTCTGGTGCGTATTGCGCAAGATCCAGATGACTTCAAACGTTTAAATACACCCGCGCTGCATGCAGCGTGGCGTGTGCCTTATTACGTTTCATTAGAACAGTCTGATGCGCTGCAATGGGCAGTGCAGAGGTGGATATGCAACAACACCCAAGAAAATTAAATCATGCAATTTCACCATCTCAAATTTCAGTCCTGAGTTTGAGCGTCGTGATTATTTTGTACTTAGCACATGCATTGCCTTTGTATTTTTACAATGTGGCTTTGCCTGCCATTTTACGACATCAAGGGGTAGATTTACGCTGGATCGGCATGTTATCGCTGCTTTATATTCCATGGGCATTCAAGTTTTTTTGGGCGCCTTGGATCGATCAGCTCTATGTCAAAAAACTCGGTAAACGTAAAACATGGCTGTTGTTTACGCAAATCGCATTAGTACTGGGGGTACTGGTTTTAGCCTTTACGCAGTTTTCTTATGGGCTGACTTTATTTGTCATTGTTGGTTTATGGATTTCAACGTTTGCGGCAACGCAAGATATTGCGATTGATGGTTATACCGTAGAGAAATTTACCGAAGGAAATTACCGTCTGGGCAGTATGGCACAGAGTATTGGGGTGGCCGTCGGTAGCATGCTTGGTGGCGCTGCAACTTTATGGATTTACCAATATTGGGGTTGGCAGTCAGCGCTCACAACTTTAGCGCTGCTGACATTTTTAACCATGTTTGCTGTGTTTTTTATTCAAGAAGAACCACAAACTCAAATTGCCAAAGCCAAACCAAGCCTACGACAAGCGTTTAAACGATCTGCGATTCGTTGGGCCTTGCTGCTCATCGTTTGTTATCGCGTGGTGGAAGCACCCGCTATGGCAATGCTGAATCCCATGTTGATCGATCAAAAATGGTCACTGTCTCAGATCGGGGTGTTGATGTCTGTGGTCGGTGCCGGTGTCGGTCTGATTGCAGCTGTTAGTGCAGCTGTATTGCTGAAAAAAATCAAAGCGACGCAATTGTTGGTCTGGGCAGGATGGTTACGTACATTGCTATATGCCGTCATTGGGGCAGCCGTTGTATTGGAGTGGTTGAATCAATGGCATCTGCTTTTAGGTCTATTTGTCGTGTTGATGCTAGCCATTCGTTATATCGCCATGACATCACTCTATGCCTATTTCATGCAGACCAGTTCTAAAGAACAGGCGGGTACCGATTTCACTATATTAGTGTGCTTTGAATTGCTCGTTTACTTCATTGGCGGCGCATTTTCAGGCTTTCTCGCAAAATCATTAGGCTATGGACATTTTTACTTGGTATTGGCAATCGGCTCAGTAATCAGTGTCTTACTTAGTCAACGCATTGTTTTAAAAACACAAAATTTAAAAACTCAAACTCTTCCGACTCAATCGGAACTCTAAGAAATGGAAAAGAATATGAAACGTTTAGCTCTACCGATGCAACTGACTTGTCTCAGCTTAGCAATTTGCACTCAGCTTTATGCGCAAGACGTCACGACAGACACTGCACAAAATACAGCAGTTGAAACACAAACTACAGAAGCTACTAAAATGGCACCGATTGTTGTGACGGCTACTCGTTCTGCGAAAAGCATTGCCGATATTGCGGGTACGGTGTACAGCATTCCTAAAGAAGAAATTGAAAAACAAGCCAATGCAGGTAAAAGCACAGCCGATATTGTCGGTTTATTGGTGCCATCACTGACTCCATCGAGTGGTACAACGTCTAACTATGGGATGACCATGCGTGGACGTGTGGTGCAATACATGATCGATGGTGTGCCGCAAACGGGATATCGTGATGGATCTCGACAACTGGCAAGTATTAGCCCGTCGATGATTGAACGAATTGAAGTGGTCTCAGGTGCAAGTAGTATTTATGGTTCAGGTGCAACAGGCGGTATTATCAATATCATCACCAAACGAGGTGGATCTGAGCCGCTGAGTTTTGAAACGAAAGTCGGTGTCACTTCTGGTAATAATTTTAAGTCTGATGCGCTAGCTTATGAAGCTGCACAAACCATGAACTTTAATCAAGGCAATTTACGCGGAACTTTAGGTGCAAGCTATACCAAACGTGGCGAAATACAGGATAGTCATGGCAACCGTATTGGGCCTGAAATTGCACAAACAGACCGTCAAGATACCGACACTTTAGATCTAAATGGTCGTGTCAGTTGGAAAATTGCCGATGGTCAAACGCTGAGTTTTGGTGCGCAATATTATAATGATGAGCAAGATAGTGACTATGGCCCTGACTATGGTCCAAATTTAAATGCGCTGCGCTCACAGCCCGTGGGTGGCAAGCTGCCGTTGTCTTTAAATGCGGTAAAAGGCTTACAACTTGCCGAACAACCACAAACTGAACGTTATAGCGTCAACGCACAATATGAAAATCAAGATATTTTAGGCCACCGTCTAAATGCTGAAACCTATTATCGAAATGAAAAAGCACGGTGGTTCCCATCTGCACGTCAAATGGCACCTGAACTCTTCTTGGTGTATCAGTCAGAAACCGATATCGATGTTTTAGGCGCGCGTGTTGCTCTACAAAAAGATCTTAACTTAAATGGTCGTGAACTGGGTCTAACCTATGGTGTGGACTATGAAAATGAAAAAGATCAACAAAATATCCAAATGTATGACAGCGCAACGTTTATTCAAAGTAATGGTTTGAGTTATCAGCCGTTTAACTACTATGCTTTTGGCCCTGATGTTGAAACAGAAAAACTTGGGGTATTTGCCCAAGCGCAATATGAATTAACTGACCGACTAGGCTTACAAGCAGGCATTCGCCATGAACGTGTAGAAAGCGATGTCGATTCATCTGTGCCTTATATGGAAGCCATTACCGCAGATTTAACCCCAGGTTATGTGGCGAAAACACTGAACGGCGGCAAAGTAAAACATGATGCAACGCTGTTTAATGTTGGCGCGGTGTATCACTTAACAGATGTACAGCAAGTGTTTGCCAATTTCTCACAAGGTTCAAACTTGCCCGATGTGCAACGTATGCTGCGCGATGTGCCGGCAAATTCTGTGATTAATAGCCAAACCATTGACCCGATTAAAGTCAATAACTATGAACTCGGTTGGCGTGTACAAAATGCCGGTGGTTTAAATGCAGGAGTCACGGCTTTTTATAATGACTCAGATAAAAGCCTGAAATTTGGTGCGCCGAATTACACCATTGATGTTATTGATACCGATGAACGTATCTATGGTGTCGAAGCCAATGCCAGTTATGAAGTTCAACCAAATTGGACTGTTGGCGGCACAGTTGCATATACCACGGGCCAATTTAAAAATACCCAAGGTGACTGGCAAGAATTGGATGCCATTCGTGTAGCACCTTTAAAAGGTACAGCATTTTCAGAGTGGCAATTTGATAATGACATGAGCCTACGTGTTCAAGCTTTAGCGATTGGCGGTACAGACAAAGCCCAAAAAGACGCTGTGAAATATGGATCTGCTCCAGCAGCGTCAATTAAAGGCTTTGCAACGATGGACGTGATTGCCAATGCAAAAGTAGGACCGGGTAATGTGGGCTTTGGTGTCTACAACGTGTGGAATACGGATTATAAGTCGGTGTACAGCCAGTCGGTTGAAACTGTCTATGGCCCAATTTCTAGCCTAGCTGCACAAGGTCGTACCTACGGTTTAAGTTATACAGTGAAATACTGATTTAAATCCTGAATCGTGTTTAAAGCACGGTATCGTGACTTACAAAATAGCGGTGGCTTAAGTCACCTCTATTGTTTATAACGTAGCCATTAAAAATGGATAACAAAAATAATGGATCGAAATAACAAACTGTTTATTGCTGCCAGTCTTGCCAATGGTGCAAGTTTCTCGATGATATTGCCGCTGTTGGCGCCATTGGTTCGTGAGTTAAAACTTTCTGAACTACAAGGCGGCGCGATGGTTTCCGTTGGTGCGCTGCTGATGGCCATCGGTGCCATTTACATTTCAAAAAATCAATCTAAGTTTTCGATTTATCAACTCTTGAGTATCGGTTTTGTGGGCATGGCTGTGACATGGGGGCTATTTACAGCTGTGTTGATGTATGGCCTTACTGTTCAGATAGGGATGTTGCTGCTGTTTAGTTTATTGATGTTGTCACGCGCAGCGACTGGGATATTTATGGCGATGCCACAGATTGCCTTGCAAACTTATGTGATGACCCGATTTAGTAATGAGCAGCAGCGTTCACAAGCGATGTCAAAATTTGGTGCATTAAACAGTGCAGGCGTGATCATTGGTCCATTTCTAACAACCTTGCTGCTGGGCTTTGGTGGAATCATGACGCCGCTGTGGGCTGCAATCATTATTTTA
Organism: Acinetobacter sp. YH01005; assembly: GCF_013420465.1. Classification (NCBI taxonomy): domain Bacteria; kingdom Pseudomonadati; phylum Pseudomonadota; class Gammaproteobacteria; order Moraxellales; family Moraxellaceae; genus Acinetobacter; species Acinetobacter sp. YH01005. Next base: position 42,449 of record NZ_VOYA01000008.1, read on the forward strand.
GCGTTGATTTCTGTGGTCTTGGTGTTCAGCTTTGATCGACATACCGAACAGCATAGCGTTGAAAAGCCAGTGACAGCTAAGGATGAGATACCATCTACGGATTTGAGCATTCAGCAATGCTATCCTTGGTTAATGTTGGGATTCAGTCTCTATCTTGCCATCGTGACCGTAAATTTAACGGCCGGGTTTTATATTCAAGACCGCTTTAATATGACTGCTGCAGAAGGCGCAGTGCATTTTGCAGAGTGTTCTCTCATCGTGGGTATTGCTTTGGTGGTGATGCAAACACTGATTTCTAAATATTTAAATTGGTCTGTATATCGCTTACTGTGGGTTGGGCTGTTTAGCATGGCTGCAGCCTTGCTAATTTCGGTTTTCACCAATGAATTACGGATATTCCAAGCCACGTACCTGTTATATGGTATATCGGTTGCGTGTTTAATCCCTGCATTTACAACGGGTGCAGCGCAAACGGCGCCCAGTGCGTTACAGACCAAGGTGGCAAGTTGGTGTACAGCCACTCAGGCTTTGAGCTTTGTTGTCGGGCCACTGATTAGCACGGGTTTATACCAGTGGCACAAAGAATTTCCGTATTATTTTTTATTTTTAGTGATGCTCGGTCTGATCGTATTCTTTTTATTTCAAACCAAAACTCAAACCGTGAAGCGAGTGACTGAGTGAAATATGCATCGAGTTGTATAAATACTTCAATAGGTCGGTGTGAAGATAGGACTATCCTGCCAATAGATGGTTTTGATTACATGATGTTACTTGATCGGTGATTGATCTTACAAAATAGATTTTAAAAGCAAGATTTTTGATTAAAAAATAACCACAATTGTTTCATTAATTCTCAAAGTACTGAATCAATAGTTTTCTCCGTTATTCTTTTTACATAAAAAAATAACGGAGGTTAAATGCTTAAATTTAATAATGATTTGGTTCTGGGCGCCATTTTTGATATGGATGGAACAATGTTTGATACTGAACGTTTACGGTTTCAAACATTGAAACAGGCATCTCTTGAATTGACCGGTGTTGAGTTTTCCGAATCGTATCTGATGAATTGTTTGGGGCTAAGTGCACAAAGCGCGCATCGATTGGCCCAAGCCGAATATGATGAAAACATTCCATACGCAGATATTCGCAAACGTGCAGATGAATTAGAGCTGGAGCATGTTCGTCAGTTTGGTGTACCGATCAAAAAAGGCTTGGTTCAAGTATTAGAACGCTTACGCAAGTCAGGACTACGGATGGCTGTAGCAACATCGAGTCGCCGAGCAATCGCAGAAGAATATCTCATCAATGCCAATGTGTATAAGTTCTTTGATGTCTTAGTCTGTGGTGATGAAGTTGAAAATGGTAAACCGCATCCGGAAATATTTATACGTGCTGCCGCAAAGCTGAATTTAAGTCCTGCTGATTGTTTGATGTTTGAAGATTCGGAAAATGGTGTGACTTCAGCCTTTGACGCTGGCGGTATTACTGTACTGTTTAAAGATATTAAATCGCCCAATGAAAACATGCTGTCCAAAGCCAAATATTATTATGAATGTATGTATGACTGCTTGACGGAACTTGACCCGTTCACTGCGCATTTAGAGATGCCGCATGTGCAAGAGGCTTTTCCACAAACACTTAATCAGCTCACTGTCGGTATTCATGGTTTTGGGGCGATTGGTGGTGGCTATTTAGCTCAAATTTTGTCGCATTGGGATGGTTATACTCGCCCGAAAAAAATCTATGCATCGACTCGTAACCCTTTATATCGTTCTGCGGTCAATGCATTTGGTACCTATAGTATTCGCTATGGTCAATTGTCTTATGACGAACGCGTTGAAAACATGGCAGTCATTGATGCTGAAAATATTCAGCAGATGCAAGAGATGTACACAGAGTCAAGTTTGGTTGCCATCTGTTTGCCTGAAAAAGCGATTGCAGAAGAGGCCAAAACCATTGCACAAGGCCTGTATGCACGACATATTGCACATGATGAGAAAGCCATCGAACCTCTAACGATGCTGATCATTTTGAACAAAGTCGGAGCAAAACAATTATTAATGTCACATTTAAAACAGGCTTTAACTGAGCTTGCTGGAGCGGTTGTTGCAGAGAAAATCATGCAACAACACTATTTTTGCGATACCGTGGTCAACCGCATGGTATCTAAGTTAAGTGACCAAAACTTATATCGTCAGCTCCGTATAAAATATAATATCTTCAAACAATTTCAATTAGATGAAGTTGAAGTGGATGCTCAATTAGACTTAGAAGATGCGACGAAATTAAATCCAGATCAGGAACGTCAGGCTACTTTATATGTTGAGGATATGCGCCGCAATTTCCACCCAAGTCATATATTGCAAAGCATGGATTTAATTTTATTCAATGCTGAGTCTGACATGCCGATCTATGTAGAAAATAACAGTCCTTTGTTAGAAAAAATGCGTCAAATGATTTTGGTCGATCATATTGAAGATATTCAGCTAATCAAAAATCGCTTATGGAATGGCGTACATGCCATGTTGGCTTGGCAATCTGCACTGTTCAATCATCAAACCATAGGTGTGGCACTTGCAGATCATCGTGTTGATCAATTTATGCATGAACTCATTGACGAGGTGCAGGCTGGTTTAGCACGATGCTTACCTAATCGTGCTTTTGATTTAACACGACTGGCAGAAAGCTTTATAAACTCTTGTGAACATGCGTATAAAGATCCATGTGCGCGTGTGGCACGAGATCCTTTACGTAAACTTGCAATTAATGAACGAGTGTTGGGCTCGTTGGCGACCAATCTGAAATATGGACTGGAGACAAAGCACCTACAGCAAGGGATTGTCTATGGTTTGATGTATGCCGTGAGTGTAAATCAATGTTCGATGGAACAGGTTATCAACTTTATCCAGTTGCAATTTTCAGAACTGAAAAAGACCAACGAGCTTGAACAACTGGAACGTATTGAACAGATTGAGGCCAATGTAATGATACAGTTGCAGCATTTTTCTGATCAGTCCACAGAGCAGTTTACATCTTGGAAAAACCATGCTGTAACGCAAGATCAGAAAGATACTGCGAAATTTGCCTAAAATATAATGCTTATCTGTGCGCAATGTATATTGAATCAAAATGCTGAGTATGACTCGGCATTTTTTTCTTACAAAGAAGCTTTAGATGAATGAATTTCAGCTTTAAATGAATATTACTAAATCAAAATTGGGCAAAGTCTGTTTTGATTCATGCTTTAATAAAGCAGATTAAATTTAAAGTGATTTATCTGTGTTTTTAAAACCCTCAATGCAAGTCGTACCGACGCTCAATCAGGATTATCCCGATTGGCATCAAGGTCGTCAGCACTATGCTTTGTGGTATATAGAAATACAGGATCCTGAATTATTGGCATATCTCACAGCACTTCGAGCGCAGTTTTCAGATCTTTTATACACGCCGAATACGCGCCAATTTCATATCACCGTGTTTATTTGTGGTTTTTTTCAAGAGCTGAATAAAACCCAATTAATCGATCATTCTGAACAACGATGGAATGATAATTTCTCAGCAGATGAATTGGCACTGCACCAACAACAACTTCGACAGTTATCACTATCTAATATTCGGTTACGTACAGGTCAGATCAATAGCTTTCAAAGCGCGCTGTTTATTGAAATTGTGGATTTAGAACGTAAGTTAGACCATCTACGTCAAGCTTTGAATTTTAGTTCGAATGAAATTGCACCAATAGACTATTGTCCGCATATTACATTGGGATTGTATAAACAGGCGTGGAATAGCGATGATATTTTTGAAAGAATCCAACAAATTGAGCAGCACAGCTTTGATTTTGAAAGCGAGCAACTGACTTTTGGTCATTATCAGGCTCAAGTATTACAAGGGGCTTTGAGTCCTTATTATCAACATCAGTTCAGACAAAATATAGAGATGGCACAGTCATGATTCATTTCATTTTGGGTGGGGCGCGTTCAGGTAAGAGCCGACTTGCAGAAAAAAAAGCCAAAGAAAGTGCTCAAGCCGTCATCTATGTGGCTACAGCACAAGCCTATGATGAGGAAATGCAGGAGCGAATTCAGCATCATCAAGCAGACCGTCCTGAGCATTGGGGGCTGATTGAAGAGCCTTTGTATTTAGCTGATCGCTTAGTTGAAATAGATCGGGCTTATCAAACCATTCTTATCGATTGTTTAACGCTGTGGATGAGTAATTTATTGCTGCATGAACAAGCAGATTTTCAACAGCATCAATGCCAAAAATTACTTACGGTGCTGCCAATATTAAAGTCAGACATTATTTTAGTCAGTAACGAAACTGGGCTGGGCGTTGTTCCCATGGGACAAATCAGTCGAAAATTCGTCGATGAATCTGGGCGCTTACATCAACAAATTGGTCAAATTGCTGACCATGTGGTGTTTTGTGTTGCAGGTTTTCCAATGATCTTAAAAGGAGATAAAGCATGAACTGGTGGCAAGAACCCTGTCAAAATCCGAGTATCGAAGCTAAGCAACAGGCGGCAAATCACCAGTTACAGCTAACCAAACCTACGGGCTCACTTTCAGAACTTGAAAATGTTGCGGTACAACTTGCATCATTACAAAACACGGATCAGCCCAATATCGACTTCCCATGGATCACCATCTTTGCAGGTGATCATGGCGTGATGGAAGAAAATATTTCGGCCTATCCTCAAGCTGTCACACGCCAAATGCTACAAAACTTCACGACCGGTGGTGCATGTATTAGTGTCATTGCACGTGAGTATCAAGCCAAACTACAAGTGATTGACTGTGGTTCGGTAGGTGACGCTTATGAATATGCAGGAGTAGAGCGCTACTGTATTGCAGCGGGTACAGCAAATTTTGCTAAAACTGTTGCGATGAGCGAATCACAATGTATTGAAGCGATGAATCTCGGCCGTAAAAGTGTTGAAGATGCTATCGCTGCAGGTGCGTCAATTTATGTCGCAGGGGAAATGGGCATTGGCAATACCTGTTCTGCTTCTGCTGTTGCATGTTTTTTATTTAATGAGCCGGCCGAAAAACTGACAGGTGTTGGTACAGGTATTCGTGCTGAACAATTGGCACATAAGAAACAAGTGATTGATCAGGCCTTGGCTTTACATCAGGACTATGTTGGCCAAGATGTCTTTAAAGCTCTTTGTGCTGTTGGTGGCTTGGAAATTGCCGCGATGGCTGGAGCGTACATTCGCTGTGCGCAATTGGGTTTGGCAATGGTGGTGGATGGATTTATTAGTACGGTTTCTGCCTTGGTCGCTGTTCGTTTAAATCCTTCTGTACGTGAATGGATGCTCTTTGGTCATCAATCGGCTGAATATGGGCACCAACGTTTACTTCAAGCCCTTGAAGCTGATCCACTTTTGAAGTTGAATTTACGTTTAGGTGAAGGCAGCGGTGCCGGTGCGGCATTGGGTTTAATTCGTTTGGCATGTCGTTTACATAACAACATGGCGACTTTTGCACAAGCTGCTGTGATTGGTGAAAAAGTTTAAATGGAACATTTCCGTTTAGATATATTGCGTCATGGTGAGACTGAACTAAGCAATACCTTACGTGGCTCTACAGATGATGCTTTGACGCAAAAAGGTTGGCAGCAGATGCAGCAGACCATAGATGATGTATTGAACGTCATACATACACACGATTTAGCGAGTTGGGATGTCATCATCACTTCTGACTTACAGCGCTGCCGTTTATTTGCTTTAGATTTGTCTCAACAACTCAAACGTCCAATGTTTGAAAATGCGAAGTTTCAAGAAATGCATTTTGGCGACTGGGAAGCGGTATCAACCAAACATATCTATGAAAACACCCCAGAGTTACTCGCACAGTTTTGGCAAAGTCCCAGCACATTTACGCCGCCGAATGCAGAAAGTCTTCAGCAATTTCAACAACGGATATTTAGCGGTCTAGATGAGTTAGTCTTGCAGGCTCAACAGCATCATTGGCACCGCGTTTTATTGGTTTCCCATGGTGGCGTGATTAAATTGTTAAAATGTATGGCACAGCAATGTCATTTAGATGATTTATTAGAAATGACTGCCGAATTGGGACAATTAAATTCATTCATTGTTCAAAATCGTGCAAATATTCGTCTTTTGGAGCAAAGTGAATGACACCTTTTTGGATTGCTCTACAGTTTCTCACGACGTTTCCGATTCAACTTAAAGCGATGCCATCGAAACAGCAAAATGGACAGTCTTTGTTGTTTTATCCAGCGGTGGGATTGTTGATCGGTGGCATTCTTGCCTTGCTTGCCTTTATATTGCATAGTCTGCCGATCATCTTACTCAGCAGTATTTTGCTTGTGGTCTGGATTTGGCTCACAGGTGGTTTACATCTAGATGGTTTAGCCGATACGGCAGATGCATGGGTCGGTGGCTTTGGCGATGCCGAGCGTACACTTAAAATCATGAAAGACCCTGCATGTGGGCCGATTGGTGTGTTGAGCCTCGTCGTGATTTGCTTACTCAAATGGTCGGCGCTTTATGTTTTGCTACAACAGCAAATGTATTTGGCATTAATTGTATTTCCAGTATTAGGTCGTTTAGCCCCTTTATTTTTGTTTTTAACAACTCAGTATGTTCGTGAAAAAGGCTTGGGCTCATCGATAGCAGCAACTATTCCACGAAAGTCGGCATACCTGGTCTTTATACTCTGCCTAAGTGCATGTTTGTATTTTAGCTGGACTGGAGTGGTGAGTATATTCGCGTTTATTTGTACTTTACTGTATTTGCGATGGAAATTTATTCAGCGTATTGGTGGCGTGACGGGCGATACAATTGGTGCCGCGATTGAAATCACAGAAGTGTCGAGTCTTTTAGCGTTTGTCATAGCACTTCATTATGTAATTGCTTAGTTTTACAGTGAAATGACTTAACTCCTGATTTAAAAAAAGCCCAGCTAATGCACTGGGCTTTTTATTTTATCCTAATAGATAAATGACCAAATGAATAAGTGATGGCCCAAGCAATACCATAAAGACCCCAGCTAGTACCATGCTCAAGCAGGCTGCAACACCTTCTTCTTTATGACGTGATAACGCCTTACTTGTACCAAATCCATGTGCAGCATTGCCAAGAGCCGCACCTTGCGCAAAGCGTGAATGCAATTTAAGCCCAGCCAAAACTAGGTCAGCCAAAGCCACGCCGGCAATCCCAGTAATCATGGTAAATAGAATCACCAATTCGACTGAACCCCCAATATTCGAGGTAAGTTCCATGGCAAAGGGCGTAGAAATGGAACGTGCCATTAAGCTATAAGACGTTTCTTGGTCAAACTGAAACAACTGTGCCAAATAAAAAGCACTGATAATTCCTGCTAACATGCCAATCACGATGCCCAAACTAATACTCAGCGCATGCTGACGGATAATTTGCCGATATTCATAGATGGGAATAGCAAAGGCCACAGTTGCCGGGCCGAGCATCCATACAATCCATTGGCTTTCTTGCATATAGGTGTCATATGAAATATGAAAGCAAAGCATGAGTATAATCAGCACAAACGGGACGAATAGTGCAGGGGAAAGAACCATATACGGTAACTTACGATGTAGCTTTTTCGCCAAAATATAACCGACAAGGGTCAGGACGAAAAACAATACAGAGATGCTGTTCAACCCAAAATCGTTCATAAGGTTTTTCCTGCTGTGTTGACATCATGATCTGTCGCAGTTTGGTGTTTCGCTTTAAGTTTTGCCTCGAGTTTAAAGCCCCAATAAACCGTAAATGCTGTAAACACCATGACACAGACGGTACCCAGTACCACGGCTAAAATTAACTGCCAGCCAGAGCTGAGTAATAAATCTTGATATTTAATTAATCCAACTACACAGGGGATAAAGAATAGAACCAGTTCAGCCAAAATAAAATCTGAGCCTTGTTTGACCCACTGCATTTTAAATAAACCACTCAATAATGCGGCTAATAGCAGCAATAAACCAATCACGCCAGCAGAGATCGGCAAGTTAAACCAAGATTGAATGCAAGAGCCGATCCACCAGATCAATATCAATAAACTTAGCTGCGCTAAAGTCTTGAGAAACTGGGTAATTTTGGAAGAAGATTGTGGAAGCGTATCCATGAGACAACAGCAGAATAGGAGATGACGCTATTTTAAAAGTGCATACCCTGTATAATTATGAATAATTAATTATTAATTATGCCTATATGGAATAATAATGGACATTAAAAGCCTAAAAGTCTTTGTGACCATCGTACAAAAACAGAGTTTTAGTCATGCAGCAGAAGCGCTTTTTGTCACTCAGCCGACCATTAGTAAATTAATTCGTCAGTTAGAAGATGAGATCGGCGTGCCTTTATTTCATAAAGGAGAAGCAGGTCGAAAAAGGGAAGCACAGCTCACCTATATGGGAGAGCAGATTTATCAGCATGCCTTAGTGATATTGAATGAACAACAACGGATGCTTGATACTGTCACCCAAGTTCGTGCCTTAAAACAAGGTAAATTGACCCTAGGTTTACCGCCATTGGCATCAGTGTTGTTCAGTCAGTTAATCGCGCTGTTTCATAAAAAATACCCCAATATTGAACTGAGCTTTTTTGAGGTTGGGGCGACAGGTATAGAAAGTGCCATTTTAAAAAAACAGGTCGACGTCGGGATTATTTTGGGTCACTTGAAACCGGTGCTGAGTGGTATTCCAGTGATGGAGTCACCTTTGTGTCTATTGTCCAAAAAAAACTCACAGTGGCGTAAGCGAAAAACAGTATCGCTGATTGAATTAAAAGAAGAATCCTTTTTATTATATGATGATACCTTCACACTCAATGACATCATTATACAGGCGGCAAACTACGTCGGATTTGAGCCAAATGTGGTGTGTAAAAGTAGCCAGTGGGACTTTATCGCCAAAATGGTAGATTCAAATGTCGGGATTGCACTACTGCCTAAAATTTATTGTGAACAACTTGATGCGGCAAAATACCATATGGCTGAATTAGAAAATCCAAACCTAGACTGGAAACTCAGTATGGCCTGGAATACCACTGTTGCCATGAGTCCCGCAACGCGTGCATGGCTAGAAATAATTGAGGACAATAAAGACAAAATACATTTTTAGTTCATTTACAGATCAATAGATAAAATGAATGCGTTGAAACGATGGTGGATTTATGATTTGTACATCAAAGATTATTGAAAAGGATTTTGCAAAATCAACAGGCATGAATTAAATTGGGTGTTGGTCGTTATTTTTGATGGTTCATAAAATGAAATGGGATGATATTGGTCAACAACCGTGTTCAATCGCTCGTGCACTTTCAGTGCTAGGGGATCGTTGGACGATGTTGATTATCCGTAATGCATTTATGGGCATTCGACGTTTTGATGACTTTCAACAAAATCTCGGTGTGACGCGTCATGTGTTATCTGACCGATTAAAGCGTTTGGTTGAAGAAGGTATTTTAACCAAAGTTGCTTATGTCGAGCGTCAGGAACGTTTTGAATATCGACTGACTCAAAAAGGCTTAGACTTGTATCCAATTCTTCTAGCCATGACGCATTGGGCCGATCAATATATGGATCAGGGCTTGGGATCACCTGTTGAATATGTCCATCAGACATGTGGTGAAAAGTTTAAACCCGTTTTAGTGTGTTCATGTTGTGCAGAACCGATCCAAGCCAAACAGGTCAAACCAGTTTTTACCCAAGCCTATTACATCGCTCTCAATCAATTAAAACCTGCCTAAGCTGTTTTATGGCTTTCTTCAAGATGCTGATTTGCATCCATATAGCCAAAATAGCCTAAGCAGTATTTAGATTACTTTAAAATTACAAACAATTTGCAGGTTTAGGAATTCCCGCTAAACGACTTAAATGTCGAGCGACCAAGCCCGTATTAAATTTGTCTTGTAATACTGCATTATTAATATCTGCACTCACGGTTTTCATTAAAAATTTAATGAGTGGGCGAGTTGCCGGCGAGTGACCAAACTGTTGATAAAACTGTCGCACAGCTTGTAAAACTTCAAAATGCCAAGGGCTTAACTCAAGTTCTAAACTTTTAGCCAGTTCTTGGGCAACAGCTTCATTCCAAATAGTGTAATCCACCAAATGGCCATCTTGGTCTAATTCAAGATTCATATTCGTTCCAAAAGAGAAGATTGTAGAAATGGATCGCTTTCACTCAAATTATTTGAGTGAAATACATCTTTTAAATCTGAGGCATAGATCAGCAAAAGCGGCATAGTCGATCACTTTCATATGACTATAATTCATACTTTTACCTAAAATCTCAGCATCATTTTCAAGTACATAACATGTGCCAAATTGCTGAATTTGTTCATCTGCAATATGTAAGACTGCTTCACCCATCAGGATGATTGCATCTTCAGGGTTGATTAAACTGGCTAACTGCTGGATGTGCTGTAGGGTATTGGCATAGCTGGCTTGGACTAAATACAGCGTAGAATTTGACATCATCATTCCTCTTTTACCAATACAACACATGATCAAATTGTTGAATTAATTCAGTATTGAATTGAACAAATTCAAGTTCTTGTTCACTGTTGATCACAAATGGATGCTGTGAATTTTTTTGTTCAATATAAATCGGGGTGAGATCATAAAACTCAAAGCTATCAACCATGTTGGAAGCGAGTTTAAACGCATGCTTGAGCTGACTAAACTCTTGTTCTGCTTGAAGTAAGCTTAGCGCAGCATCTTTGAGCAACACTTTTACGTCACAACCGAAGGTTGCAAGCACCATGGTCGCAGAAAGACTTTCATGTACTTGTAAGCTTGCAAGATTTGCATGGGTTAAAACAACCAGTACAGATTTCACGTAATTTTCCTTTTCAATGCTACAAATGCGCGGCAATAAAAATACTTAGAATTGCAATAAACGGTCTGCAGTTTGTACGGCATCGGCGAGTTCGCCTAGGCCCACAAGTTCAAATTGCTCAGCTAGATTATGTTGCTGAATATTGTGACGCTGTGCATTTTCCTGATCTGTGATCCCACGTGCGAGAGCTGCACTTACGCAAACAGGTAAACGAATGCCGAGTTTTTGCCATTCACTACTGAGTTTGCGTTGATCATCTGGCACCCATTGCAGGGCATTTGCGACATTTACACCATCTTGATAGAAAAAAACCCGAAAGTTTTCGCCTTTTTGCTTCAGCGCTTGGGCAAGACCAAAAGCATGCCAAGCCAATATCGAAGTAGGTGAGGAGGTAATTAGTAATAGAGTACTCATCGAAATTCACTAAATGAATAAACGGTCTAGATCGACAGTTTGTTCTGAGTTCAGAAGAAAAAGCTAGTATACAATGATTTACTCAATGATCTGAATATTTACGAAGTTTTGCTTATTTAGGCAGCGAAGTCATTGCCAATTTTTCTTCAAATATAACTTTTGGTTTATTTGGGATTCAGCCTCAAGCTAACACTTTTCATAAATAAACTGTGCGGTTACATACTGAAAAATCTTTATATGAATAAAACGCAATTTTTGATTTTGTAGAATGCTATGATCTTTTCATTTTTTAAACCATCTCATGAATATAGAGAAATTTAACTTAAGTTTATTTAATTCAATCAATGCTTCGGACAATGCTTTAGATTTCACCATTTCTTTCGCCATATTTATAGCCAATGATCTATTTTATATCGTGATTCTTTTGATGTTTTTGGCTTGGTTTAAAGGCAATTTTGATATCAAAAAACAAATCGTTAAAGCCACTGTGTTTACTATCGTCGCTTTTCTTATCAGCCAAGTGATTTCAAGTTTCTTTTACTATCCTAGACCTTTTGTCTTGGATGTTGGACGCACGATTATAGAACATTCACCGAATGGATCCTTCCCGAGTGATCACATGCTGTTTTTTAGCACGATTGCATTTTCTTATATTTTTTCAAAGCAAAAAGCTGTTGGCTATGTATTTCTAGCTTTCGCTTTTCTTGTGGCGTGGTCGAGAGTCTATTTAGGTGTGCATTATCCAATGGATATGGCAGGGGCGCTGATCATTGCGGTTTTGCTGAATTTTGTTGGGCTGTCTTTATGGCGAAAATATGGGTCTTATTTGGTGAGCATGATCTTAAAAGTTTACGAGTTCCTATTCTCAGCCATGATCAAAAAAGGCTATATCCGCTAAATTAAGTTCCTTAGATATTTGCGATTTCAAACGTTTGCTGCTGTTATAGTTACATTGCCAACATCTTGCTAGATGAGTAATTCTAATGATTCATCTGGCATTCACATCCAGATCCTATACCTCAAAAAATAGTCAGACTGCTCAATGCTGTTTGCTCATTCGAGTAGATCACTTCTAATATTTTGTTGCTGTGTAATATGTTTGCAGTGCGACTATTTTTAAATATCTTCTTCTAAACGCGTTCACTCAAATGCCACGAATAATTGTGATGTCTTCAAATTGGATCGCTAGCGAGGTCATTTGTCGTAAATCAAATACAGTTAATATCCATAACTGCAACACAGTCAAAATTCTAAAGCAGTAAGATAAAACTAGAATGCTCTTGCAGATTGTTCGGCTCATGAAAAATGCTGAGGCGAAGTTTCAAAATTTAGATCTGTAGATAAGTTGGTGACGACACCAAGATGATGCCAAAGATTTGTAAAAGCTTGATAACTATAAGGAGTATCTAAACAATGATTTTAGTGACTGGTGGTTTAGGCTTTATAGGCTCACATATAGCCTTGAGTTTAATGGCTCAAGGTCAAGAAGTCATTATTGTGGATAATTTATCCAATGCAAATTTACAAACACTTGAACGACTTGAATTTATTTCAGGCATGTATGTGCCTTTTGTCAAACTCGATATTCGCAATACTCCCGCACTCAATAAAGTATTTGAACAATATACCGTCGATGCTGTCATTCATACGGCAGGCTTTAAGTCATTGGAAGAATCCGTCCTTAAACCACTTGAATATTATAATGATAATGTCAGTTGTATCATGAGTTTGCTGCGTGCTATGCAGCGAACAGGTGTACGAACACTGATCCATTTATCAAGTTTAGCGGTATATGGACAGTCGTCGGCAGAATTAACAGAAGACACAGAAATCAATTTTACCTATCCAAATCCCTATGTGAAATCTCAACAAATGGTGGAAGAAATTATACGGGATACGGCACGTACTGATAATGAGTGGAAAATTGCGATTTTGCGTTTAGGAAACGTCGCAGGTGCATTCGAACATGCAGTTTTAGGTGAGTTTGTTGCGCCATTGCCAAAAAATATTGTGCCGCTTGCGATGCAAGTCGGGGCTTTACAACGAGACTTTATCGAACTTCGCAAACAAGCCAAAACTGAAGATGGTACTGTGGAACGGAGTTTCTTGCATGTACTCGACTGCTGTAAGGCGGTGTGGCAATGTTTGCAATGGTTGTCGCAGCAGCAATTCGCCTGTGAGGCCTTTAATATTTCAGGTGAGTTGGTTTCGATACAGCAACTGTTGGATACGCTTTCAGAAGTGACACAGGCGGAGATTAAGACGGTCGAATCTAGTTTTTACCCAAGCCATGAATATGACCAGCTTGGGGCAAGTACACAGAAAGCGAAAAGTACTTTTGATTGGCAGCCTGAACAAGATTTAAAGAAAATGCTAGAAGATGAATGGCGTTTCTATCAACAAACATTAAGAGGGAATTAACTCGTCTTGTTTTCGGTAAATTTAATCATCGTGCATGATTTTCTTTATAAAATCACGATAAAGATTATCAAATAAACCATTTATAATTGATAATGGTTATTATTTACAAACCTAAGCAAGTTACCTAAACTGTATTTATCAGCAGAATTTGATTCTGCACAGACGTTCAAGTTTTATAGATAAGGATATGAGGTCATTTATGCAAACACGTATTGAACATGACACAATGGGCGATGTTGAAGTACCTAGCGATGCGATGTGGGGTGCACAAACACAGCGTAGTTTGCAAAACTTTAAAATTGGTGGTGAACGTTTACCACGTCCAATGATTCGTGCAATGGGTCTCGTGAAAAAATCAGCTGCGATCACCAACGCAGCATTGGGTCAAATCCCTCAGGAACTTTCTGGATATATCGTCAATGCAGCCGAAGAAGTGATCTCCGGTCAATGGGATGTACAATTTCCACTGGTAGTTTGGCAAACTGGTTCAGGCACGCAAAGTAACATGAACTGTAATGAGGTCATTGCCAATATTGCCAATCAAAAACTGGGTAATCCATTGGGTTCACAAAAACCTGTCCATCCCAATGATCATGTCAATCGTGCTCAATCGACCAACGATTCATTCCCAACCGCAATTCATGTGGCTGCAAGTCTACAAATCAATGAGCTTTTAATTCCTGCAGTAACGAAACTGCGTAATACTTTAGAAGCAAAATCTAACGAATTTAAAGATATTGTTAAAATTGGCCGTACACATTTACAGGACGCAACGCCTTTAACATTAGGCCAAGAGTTTAGTGGCTATGTTTCACAGCTCGATCATGGATTGAAGCGTTTAAATCAAGCTTTAGAAGGACTGTATGAATTACCACTAGGTGGTACGGCTGTGGGTACTGGTCTAAATGCACATCCTGAATATGCTGTAAAAGCAGCAGCAGAACTTGCGAAGCAAACGGGTCTACCATTTGTCACTGCACCCAATAAATTTGAAGCACTTGCAGGACGTGATGCTGCTGTATTTGCATCGGGGGCGTTAAAAACACTTGCTGTAAGTTTAAATAAAATCGCCAATGACGTGCGCTGGTTAGCCAGTGGCCCACGCTGTGGTTTTGGTGAGCTACGCATTCCAGAAAATGAACCAGGCTCAAGCATCATGCCAGGTAAGGTCAATCCAACTCAAAGTGAAGCCATGACAATGGTGGTTGCTCAAGTACTTGGAAATGATACAACTATTAATGTTGCGGGGGCATCGGGTAACTTTGAATTAAACGTGTTTATGCCTGTTATTGCCTTTAACTTATTGCAATCTATTCAACTCCTCAGCGATGCATGTAATAGTTTTAATGACCACTGTGCAGTAGGCATTGAGCCAAACCGTGAAAAAATCGACCATTTCTTACATGATTCTTTAATGTTAGTTACGGCACTCAATCCTGTAATTGGTTATGAAAATGCTGCAAAAGTTGCTAAAACTGCATATAAGGAAGGAAAAACCTTAAAACAAGTTGCGGTAGAACTCGGTTTAGTCACTGCTGAGCAATTTGATGAAGTGGTTCGTCCTGAGCAAATGGTTTCACCAAATACCAAATAAATTTTTTGAGATCATTCATCTAGAGTGTTTGAAAATAAAAAGAGAAGCTAACTCATACTTAGCTTCTCTTTTTATTAGATATATGATTGCTTTATTTTTCAGCTGGATCCTACCTAATACAGATTCTTTGGATTCATATTCATCTTGAAATGTATGTATAGAAACCAGACGATTTATTAAAAATAGGGGAACGAACAAAATGAAGAAAGGCCTGATGATGAAGCAAGTAATTCATTGGATTGGGCTTTGAATTCATTGGCACACTTGTTAAAATGCCTTTCTTTTTCTGTTTTCGTTGCTATTTGACATTTGTTTGAATAAATATTTGCAAGACAGTGTTTTATTTAAGGATTTCCCCCAATGCTCACCATCTATTTGACAGATGTCCAAAAGAACGTTCAATTTAAAGACTATCCGGGCGAGCATCCTGTTAAATTTGTTTTGAATTTTAAAAAGATTTTCCCAAGTGTTATGGAGCTTTTGCTACCAGTTTTGCCTGAAAATGAAAATCTAGAAGAAATGAGCTGGGAATCGACAACGACAGATTTTGAAAAATTTAAATTGCTACTCAGTGGTTGGGGCGTAATCGAACTACGTTTGAATGCTATTGCCCAATATAAAGACCGTGCTTATGCAGATAACTTGGTAAAAAAAGCACAGCAAAAGCGCAAAGAATATAAAAAAGCACAGTCAAAATTACAAACTGTTGAACTGGATTATCTATTCATGCACGAAGTTCATGGTTTGATTGATGCAGAGTTGGTCGAGCTAGGTGAAAAATTCTATCTACCGACTTTACGTGAGCTTTGGAAAAACCAAGTGTCAGCGAATGTACTAGAAGCAAAATTCTAAACGTCAAAAAGTTAGTCGAAAAATCCTCCGCTTAGGAGGATTTTTTATATGTACAGCAGAACTTCAGATTTACTTCGACAAGTGACTGTTTCATAGTGACCCATCAAGCAAGTAAAGCATTCAAAACATTTGGAAAGTCGCGAGACTTATCATTCCAAATGTTTCTGACTCATCTGCACATTTTATTTTAAAGGACCATTTTATATGTCAAATCAGTTTATTGACCTGATTCGCAAACGTCGCACTATTTATGCTATTGGGGACAATGTAAGCCAAAGCACAGAATATTTAACTGATTTGATCCAAACAGCGATTAAACAAAGCCCGTCTTCATTTAACTCACAATCTTCTCGTGCTGTTATTTTATTTAATGCTGAAAGTGAAAAATTTTGGGGCTTAGTCGCTGACAAATTAAAATCTTATGCAAAAGATGAAGAAAGTGCTGCGAAGACGACGGCTAAAATGGCAAGTTTTGCAGCAGGTTTAGGTACAGTTCTGTTCTTTGAAGATTTGGATGTGGTCAGTGGCCTACAAGCACAGTTTCCTTCTTATGCAGAAAACTTTCCGATTTGGGCCGAACATTCAACTGCCATTGCCCAATTTGCGACTTGGACCGCATTGCATACCGAAGGTTTAGGCGCATCACTACAGCATTACAACCCAATTGTGGATGAACAAGTGCATGCTGAATGGGACATTCCTGCGCATTGGAAACTTCGTGCTCAATTGGTTTTTGGTTCAGTGGAAGGTGAAGCGAAAGAAAAAGGCTATATGGATGATGCTGATCGTTTTAAAGTCTTTCAATAATTACAACGTATAGCACTCAATTTTGATAAAAAAGGAACGAAAACTAAGTTCCTATTTTTATGGCAGTTTTATTGAAATAGATAGGGTTGGACAAGATTTTCATCCGTGAAAATCTTGTCCAGATTAGCCCATTGAGGACTGAGCTAAACGAGTGGCTAGAACCAACTTTCTTGCATGTTGAGACAAGTATCATCAAGTTCTAGCAATAACTTGGCTTGGTGCTCTATTTCAGGTAGTTCCCAGCGGATAAAATATTGCGCGGCTTGTAATTTACCAGCTAAGTATTGTTGATCTTCAGCTAAATCTGAATGTTCAAATTTCACAAGGGCTTGATTGGCCATTTCAAGCCATAGCCATGAAATGATGACTTTGCCCATCATGTCTAGATACAACGCAGAATTTCCCAGTGCCTGATCGACACGACCTTGGGCGAGGACTTGTCCCAAACTTTGTGTGGTTTTCTTCACCGTGTTTAAATGCGCTGAAAAAATTGCTGCAAGCGCTTGAGTTTTTGGATGTTGAGCTTGATCAATCGTATTTTGCATACGTTGTAATAACAGCATTAAACCTTTGCTGTTGTGCTGCCAAAGCTTACGACCCAACAAATCCAAAGATTGAATACCAAATGTGCCTTCATGGATCGGATTTAAGCGATTGTCGCGATAGCATTGTTCAAGCGGATACTCACGGGTATAGCCCGCACCACCTAAAACTTGGATGGCTAAATCATTGGCTTTTGGACCATAGGCAGAAGGGAATGATTTGACGACAGGGATAATCAAATCTAATAACAACGCGCTGTCTTCATTGTTAGCGGCTTGATGTTCATCAATTAAACGTGCAGCAAATAGGCATAATGCAAGTGCGCCTTCCACATAGGATTTTTGCGCCAAAAGCATCCGTTTAACATCTGTATGTTGAATGATATTGACAGGTTTTGTGGCAGGATTTTTATCTAAAACTAAGCGGCCTTGTGGACGGTTTTTGGCATATTCGAGCGACTCTAAATAGCCACGGTATCCAATCATGGCTGCACCTAAGCCGACACCGACTCGTGCTTCATTCATCATCTTAAACATATATTTAAGACCAGCACCTGCTTCACCAATCAGATAGCCTGTACATTGGTCTTTTTCACCAAAGCTCAGTACTGTCGATGTTGTACCTCGGTAGCCCATTTTATGTAATAAGCCAGCCAGTTGAACGTCATTGGCGCCTGCAAGTGAACCATCGCTCAGGGTTTTAAACTTCGGAACAATAAATAGCGATATACCTTTCACGCCCTGAGGTGCATCTTGGATGCGAGCAAGGACCAAATGCACGATATTTTCAGTGATGTCTTGGTCACCCCCTGAAATAAACATCTTTTGGCCTTTGATGAGGTATGTTCCATCGGCTTGCGGTATAGCTTTTGTGGTCAAATCACCTAAAGATGAACCCACATCAGGTTCAGTCATGGCCATCGTTCCTGCAAAGCGACCGTTGAACATATGTGGTACAAACCTATCTTTTTGTTCAGTCGTACCGAAAGCTTGAATCACATTTGCAGCCGCAGCGGTTAGAAATGAATAAGCCACTGACGATGGATTTGCTGACATGAAATAAGCATTTGCAGCCATGTTGATCAAAGTCGGAAGTTGCATACCGCCTGCATCATAATCATGCTGTGCACAAAGCAAGCCGGCATCTGCAAATTGCTTCCATGCCGTTTTGACTTCAGCAATGGTTTTAACCTGTTGACCATCAAACGTAGGTTCGTTTTGATCGGCTGTTGCGTTATGCGGGGCAAAAAAGTCTTGAGCAATACCTTGTGCAGTTTCTAGGATGCTTTTGAAGGTTTCAGCATCATGCTCAGCAAAACGTGGGTAATGCGTTAAGTCTTGCGCTTTAAACACGTCAAATAGCAAAAAATTTAAATCTTTGTCATTGATTAACTGCGCCATTGCTCAATCTCTAATCGGGTTGAATTTTATGTCTTAAGCCTAGCAGTTGATTTTTAGATATAGAATTGTCAATAATGACACTTAATAAGTTAAAAATGACATTTTGATAATTTGAACTTTAAATGAAGAAAATCATAATTTTAGCATTTGATGGTGCTTTGGCTTCTGCGATTACAGGGGTTGTTGATCTATTTGCAATGGCGGGAGTCAGTTGGAACCGGATCCAAAAACAAAATGTGCAGCGGCTATTTCAGGTCAAAATTGCCTCACAACATAGTCAAGCAGTGCAATGTATCAATGGCATCAAGCTTTTTGCAGATTTAGCATTTTCTGAAATAACAGATGCAGATGTCATCATTGTCCCAACGATAGGTGCGCCGATCTTAGATGTTTTAGCGCAAAACGCAGCACTGATCGAATTATTAAAAACTCGGCAATTGCAAAGCGGACTGATCGCAGGAAATTGTACGGGTAACTTTTTTCTGGCAGAAGCAGGGCTTTTAGATGGTAAGCAGGCAACGACGCATTGGGGCTTTCAGCAAATGTTTCGTGAACGCTATCCTTTGGTAAGACTGAATGCAGATCAGCTCATTAGCCATGATCAAAATATTTACTGTGCTGGAGGTGGCTTAGCATGGTTTGATTTGGGACTGCACCTGATAGAACGTTTTTATGGTTTTGAAACGGCAATCCACACGGCAAAATCATTTGTATTGGATTATCGTCGTGATAGTCAGTTGTCCTATTCATTATTGAAAATATCTAAACCGCATCAGGATGGTTTGGTGCAAAAAGTTCAAGATTGGTTAGAACAGCATTATCATGAAAATATAGTCTTAGATGAACTTGCGGCGCAGTTTAATGTGACAACAAGGACATTGATTCGTCATTTTAAAGCGGCTTTGGATATGCCTCCCAATCAATACTTACAATCAATACGGATTGAAGCTGCACGAAAGCGTTTAGAAGAAACGGGACATGCTTTAGATCTGATTATGCGAGATGTCGGCTATAATGACCCAAGCTCATTTCGACGGTTATTTCAAAAAAAAACGGGGCTGAGCCCCTTAGAATATCGTCGACGTTTCAGCCGACGATTTGATGTTTAGCTACAGTTTAAGCGGTTCGAACGGTATAACGGCCATGTAAAAAGTAGTAGGCACCAATACATGCAAAGGCTGCAAAGGCGCTATACAAATACAATTGTGAGTAGCCAATATGGTCGAGCAATTTACCGATAAAGTACGGTCCAAAGCCTAAGCCGGCATCCAAAAAGATAAAGAAAGTTGAAGTGGCAAAGCCCATACGTTCAAGCGGCGCACTTTTTACCGCAACTGTTTGGCAGACCGACTGAATATTGCCATAACCGAGTCCAAGTAGGCCTGCACAAAGTAAAAGCATCCATGAACTCTGTGTGATGCTGAGCAATACCAATGCCACGCCCATAATCACAAAAGCAGGGTAGATCACAATATTTTCACCTTTACGGTCCATCAACGGGCCTGTAAATGGGCGAGAAATTAAAATCGCAATGGCATACATCAAAAAGAAAAACGAGGCTGTTTCAACCAAATCGATTTCTTTGGCATAAAAGTTAATGAAAGACAAAACGCCTGAATAGCAGATTGAAGCGAAAAGCATGATGAATGATATCGGTAATGCTTTAGGTTCTACAAATTGAGCAATCCAACTCGGTTTTTTGACAGCTTCAACAGTATCGAGGGGGTTATTGATTTTGGGTAAATCGGGCACTTGAATCAGCAAGGCAACCAATAGGCAGCTCAATGCGATAATCGTAGAAACGATAAAAATCGCATGATAACCAATATGTAACATCATCCAAATGGCAAGAAATGGCCCAATAGCTGTACCTAAAGTACTACTCATGCTGTAGTAGCCAATGCCTTCACCGCGACGTGTCGCTGGTAAGATTTGGGCAATTAAGGTACCCAGCACTGTTGATGCCATACCCATCATAAAGCCATGCATAAAGCGTATGAAAAGCAACATGCCGACGCCAAACTGAATGAAGTAAAAACCAGAAAAGACTAAAAAGCCAATTAAACCAACGATCAGTGTTGTTTTACGACCAAAACGTTCTAGGAACTTGCCCACCAATAAACGCCCGACCAATGTACCGACAATGAACAAGCCTGAAACTAAACCAGCTTGGGCTGTAGTCGCACCCAATTCAGCCACCGCATAGCCCACGATCACCACAACCAAGAGATAAAAGGTTAAAACCAATTGGAAGTTAATGGCGCTGACTAAAATAAAATTTCGAGTCCAAAGTGGTGCTTTATCTTGCATGATCATCACCTACAGTGTTTTGTTCAAGTTCTTGCATGACACGGTGTAAAATTTGAATGGAGTGTTGGATATCTTGGCTTGCTAATGGCGCGATCAGGCGCTGCTCAAAGGCATCTATGTCTTTTGCACATTGCTGAAATAACTCACGTCCAGTCTCGC
Organism: Acinetobacter sp. YH01005; assembly: GCF_013420465.1. NCBI lineage: Bacteria > Pseudomonadati > Pseudomonadota > Gammaproteobacteria > Moraxellales > Moraxellaceae > Acinetobacter > Acinetobacter sp. YH01005. The sequence continues at coordinate 63,782 of NZ_VOYA01000008.1, forward strand.
TGAGCATCATTTTCTTTTGACGTTTATCGTCAGTTTGCACATGTGCCAAAATATCCATCTGAGCAAGAATTTTGACACGCTTAGTGATGGATGGCTTGGATACATTTAAATATTCCGCCATTTCAATAGATGTACAAGCAGTTTTTTCACGGATGACAAACATGACTTGCCAAAGTGAATAGTTCAATTGATAGGGCAATAAAATCGTGTTGATTTCATCACTCATCAGACGCGCACAGCGCAGAAGAGAAGAGCGGAAACCTAATGTGGAATTCATGATAGTTAACTAGGGTAACTAAATTGTCGCAACTTTACGCCTAATTTATTTTGAATTCAAGTGAACAACTCAAAGCATAAAAAACAGGTATAAAAAAAACCTGTGCGCACACAGGTTTTCTTGCAAAACATTTCATTTAAAGCTTATCGTTCAATGCATATCGTTGAATTGATACCTTAAACAATACGTGTTTATTCTACAGAAGCTTCTGCAGCTGCAATTGCTGCATCTTCCGCTGAGCTGTCTGCATTTTCTGAAATTTCTACACTTTCACCATCTGCATAAGCAAGTTCTTCACCTTCTGATTCAGCTTGCTCTAAATAAGCCGCAAGTTGTTCATCCGTTAATTCAGGTTCACCTTCAGACATCATTGCTTGTTCTTGTAATTGCGCTTGTTCTAAATTGCTCATCATACTTTGCATATTGAACATCAATGGAATCATAACCAATAAATAAACAATCATCAGGATCAGATACAGTGACCCAATGACTTTCTCTGTTTGTTCAGTTGGACGTTTAATACCATATTTATTTTCACCTTCAGTGCCTTTTGCAGCCATCACATAAATGCTAAAGATGGTACCGACCAGTGGGATGAGAAAAATTAAACAGAGCCAACCGCTTTTATTTAGATCATGTAAACGACGAATCGTAATGCAGATCATTGCGACAAACATTGCAACGATAGAAACGACAATCAGTGCGATCGCACTGAGTCCTAAAAACGAATTAAAAAGTGCTTCAATACTACGTTCTGCTGAATTGAAAAATGCAAAAAGTCCCAGTGCGACGCTGATGCCTAATAGGCAGGTATAAATCATACTAATGATAAATAACCACGCTAAATAGGACAGGCGGCCAAAACGTCCTTCAGGAGACAGGGGATGATCGGCTTTTTGAATTTGAGGCTGAATATTTTGATCTTGTTGAAACGGATTCAATTCGCTTGAAGTAAGTTCAGTCATTATTATTCCAATTTTAATTATCTAATTTATTTTCTATGCCCAAAAGGGCAGCATTATTGTATAGCGAAGTAAAAAAAGGTCAAATATTAGACATGGCTAAGTCATCAAATATTCCTTAGCCATGCTGCAATGTGGTCTGTTATTTATTTAATTTACGATACTCTTTAGGGCGCATTGGACGACTGGCTTTCCATAAACCTTTCTTTTGTTAACGTGCTTTGCTTTGTAAATTCATCATATAGTCCAAATGCTTTTGGTCACGGATGTATTCTTCGTATACCCACGCTGCACCACGTTTTACCATTTCTTCATTCATGCATTTACGATAGCGATAAATAACCCCAACGCAGCGGCCATAACGGTCTACATCAGTGATTTTTACGCGGACAAATTTCTTATAAACCATGGATTTGATCAGGCGTGCAGACTCTTTACCGTAAGCTTGTGTCGATTCTGGCGCATCCACATAAGCAAAGCGAAGTTTGGTTTTAGAACGTCTCAGATTCATCCGATAGCAGGTGAGGGTGTCGCCATCACTAATGTCGGATACACGGCAGAGGTAAGATTTTCCTTTCTTAAAAGGTTGAAAAAAATCCTTTAAGAAAATGGTGACTTTATAGAGAACATAGACTGTGATCAAGCACAGTACTGCACCTAAAGCCATGAGCCAATTCGCGGAGAGATTTGAAAGCATACATAATGATATGAACGAAGTCATATCGCATAAAAACAGGAATTTAGATTTTATAAGAACTCATGATTTATGGCTGTCGAATAAACCGACGGTCAGTTAAAAATACCTTAAATAATCAGCATTTGATCTATAAATATACAGCAAGTTTCATCACGCAGAATTAAATCTAAATCCATGTAAATAGCCTAAGCAAGCTGATATATCATCATAAAATAGCCTAAGCAAAAATTTTAGAAATTTGGCTTCGCAAAAAAACATGCCGTGAATTTAATTCCAAATCATTATGCCAATACATCCCTAGTTTAATTTTCGGCAAGTCTACAGGTACATCAAAAATATTCAGTTCGGGAGCAACCTGTAAATGCGTCAAAATATTTTGCGGAATCGTTAATATTGCCTTGGGTTGCTGTGCCAAAATTTGTAGCGCAGTAGAGTAATGCTGACAGCGTAAAAAAATCTCTCTAGAGTGTTTTTTACGATTTAAATAAATATCCTCGACTAATACACCTGCACGTCGTGAAGAAACCCCAATATGAGGAGCAGAAAGATAAATAGATTCATCCATCTTAGGATGTTGACTACAAACCACGAATTGGTCTTCAACCAAGGTTTGAAAATTTATTTTTTCACCAAAGTTTTGCTCAAGGTCAATCGCAAAATCGATTTGCTGTGCAGCAAGATCAGCCACAATGGTTTTACGGTCTAATTTAATACTGGAAAATTGGATCTGAAACTGCTGCTGTTGAAAGTGTTCAACTAACTTAGGAAAAATAATCGGTTCAATTTCATCATGTACCGCAATTTTTAGGCTCTGCACCATCGACGGAGTAAATTGTTGTTTTTGGATAGAAATGCTTTGAATCGCAATAAGCGCATTTTTAATTACTGGATAGATCTGCTCGGCAAATGGGGTCGGAAGCATTTTCGCCCCAGCACGTACAAATAAGTCATCTTGTAAATGTTGTCTTAAACGTTGAAGTGCATGACTCGCTGCAGACTGAGTAATACACAAAATTTGTGCTGCTTTTGAAATGCTTTTTTGTTCATAAATTGCGATATATAGTGGATATAAATTGATATCCATACGGTGGAAAACACCCATATCGATGACTGTGTTTTTATGAATACTATTCATGTTCATCTATTGAATTAAATCATTTTGTTCATATTAGATTTCAGGTTATGGTGTTGTAAAGCGTAAAGAACAGAATATTTAAAGGATGTTGTCATGTTTGAACTTTCAGCACGTGCACAAGATTATATTGAAAGAACAAAAAAATTTATTAAAGATGAAATTGAGCCTGTAGAAACTGAGTTTTGGGCAGAAGTTCATGAGCTGAACCAAGGTGGTGATTGGACCAAATGGCAATGGCCAGCACAGTTAGAGGTTTTAAAAGATAAAGCCAAAGCTGCAGGCTTATGGAATATGTTTTTACCTTGTCCTGAACTTGGGCAAGGCTTATCTGTACAAGAATATGCACAAATCGCAGAACTTTCAGGCCGTAGCTTACTTGCACCTACAGTATTCAATTGCAATGCACCTGACAGCGGCAATATGGAAGTGATTTGGCGTTATGGTACCGAAGAACAAAAGCAGCAATGGTTAACACCATTACTAGACGGCACAATCCGTTCAGTATTTTGTATGACAGAACCTGCTGTTGCTTCAAGTGATGCCACCAATATGGAAGCTACGGCTGTCGTTGAAGGCGACGAAATTGTATTGAATGGCCGTAAGTGGTGGTCTTCAGGTTTAGGTGATCCTAATGCCAAAATCATTATTTTTATGGCGCATACACCAGATGAAAGCAAAGACCGTCATCATCAGCATTCTATGGTTTTAGTACCTGTTGAAACTGCTGGAGTCAAAATAGAACGTATGCTTCCGGTCTTTGGCGACTATGATGCGCCACATGGACATGGTGAAATTAGCTTCACAAATGTTCGTGTTCCTGTTGCAAACTTCATTGGCGGCGCAGGTCAAGGTTTTGAAATTGCACAAGGTCGTTTAGGCCCAGGCCGTATTCATCATTGTATGCGTTGTATTGGTGCTGCCGAAAAATCGCTAGAACTGATGATTGACCGCGGTATGAGCCGTACTGCTTTTGGTAAAGAAATTTTAAAACTCGGTGGCAATTTAGAGCGTGTTGCAGAAGCACGTGTTGCGATCGATCAAGCACGTTTACTGACCCTCTATGCAGCATATAAAATGGATACTCTAGGGAATATGGCTGCATTAACCGAGATTTCGGCAATTAAAGTGGTTGCGCCAAGTGTCTTAGAAAAAGTCGTTGATATGGCGATTCAAATTCACGGTGGTGCTGGGGTTTCTCGAGATACACCGCTCACAGGTTTCTTTGCCCAAGCACGTTCACTGCGTCTAGCTGATGGCCCTGATGAAGTACATAAAGGCATGATTGCTAAATTAGAATTGGCTAAGCGCGGTTACAGCAGCCGTCGTAAAAAATAAACAAGTTGTAGTCACATATTTGGCATGGCAACCCCGAGTTGTCCATGCTATAAAACTATAGAAAATTATATTTTTATCATCATGATAGATTCAAGTTTAGGAAGAAAAGCATGTCAGTGATCGATGTAGGCGGTTCAGTTCGTGAGGGTGAAGAACTGGATGTACGTGCTGTAGGAAATTGGTTGATTGAACATGGCGTTGAAATAGAAGGGCCTGTAGAAGTCACTCAATATTCAGGTGGTGCGTCAAATTGGACTTATCGCTTAAAATACGACAATGCTGATTTAATTTTACGTCGTCCACCGAAAGGCACCAAAGCCAAGTCTGCACATGATATGGCACGTGAATATAATGTACAGAAGGCATTATCTGAATTTTATCCTGTGCTCCCTGAAATGGTGGCGCTATGTCAGGATGAATCAGTGATTGGCTGTGATTTCTACGTGATGAAGCGCGTAGAAGGTATCATTCCACGTGCAAACTTACCCAAAGAAATCAATTTTGATGAAACTCAAGTTCGAGCGTTGTGTACCAACGTCATCGATAAGTTAATTGAACTGCATCAAGTGCCTTATGAAGGCACAGCTTTAGAAAAAATAGGCAAGGGCGACGGGTACTGTCGTCGTCAAGTGGAAGGTTGGGACGCACGCTATGAAAAAGCCAAAACCTTAAATGTTCCTTCGTTTAAATATGTCCGTAATTGGCTCAAAGACAATATTCCTGCTGACTCTAAAACCTGTGTAATTCATAACGATTGGCGTTTTGATAACGTGATATTAGATCCAAATGACCCAACCCAAGTGATTGGCGTATTGGATTGGGAAATGGCAACACTGGGTGATCCATTGATGGACTTAGGTTCTGCTTTGGCGTATTGGGTTGAAAGTGGCGATAACGCAATTTTTAAAGCGACACGCCGTCAGCCGACCAACCTAAAAGGCATGTTTAGCCGTAAAGAAGTCGTTGAATATTATTTGGATAAAACTGGTCTTCAAACGGACAATTGGACCTTTTATGAAGTGTTCGGCATTTTCCGTTTAGCTGTAATTGCACAGCAAATTTATTACCGCTTTTACCACAAGCAAACCAATAATCCGGCATTCAAAGATTTTTGGATTGTGATCCATGCTTTACATATTCGTGCCTTAAAACTCATCGGTTTGCAAAAACTTGAAGCCAATGACGTGGCACAAAAATATATTGAAAAAATGAAGGATATTTTAGGGAAATGACCACGATATATTTAATTCGGCACGGTCAGGCTTCTTTTGGTGCAGAAAGCTATGACAAGCTTTCTCCCAATGGTGAGCTACAGGCTAAGGTGCTGGGACAGTATTTCGACCGTATTTTAAAAGAAAGTCCTTATGTAGTTGCGGGCTCCATGCAACGTCATCAACAAACAGCCAATCTTGCATTGGCTGAATGCTTTCCAGAAGCACAAGTTGATACAGATAACGCGTGGAATGAATTTAATCATCAGCAAGTTTTTGCTCAATATGAACCTCGATTTAACCAACCGCATTTATTAAAAGAAGATGTATCTAAGCATGAAAACCCACGTGCTTATTTATCGAAAATTTTTGAAGGCGCCATTGAGCGTTGGACAGGTGGAGAATTTCATCATGAATATGATGAATCTTGGCCACATTTTAAAAGTCGAGTCGAAACAGCGCTAGAAAAGTTATGCACTCAACTGGCTGAAACCAAACCACGCTATGCTGTTGTGTTTAGTTCAGGTGGAGTGATCTCCGTTGCCGTAGGTAAAATTTTAGGGCTGAGTCCAGAAAAAACATTTGCACTCAATTGGGCCATTGCCAATACCAGTATGACAACACTGCGTTTAGTCGGAAATGAACCGCAATTACTCAGTTTAAATGAACATCATTTTATAAAAGCAGTTGATCCAAATTTATTAACTTGGATCTAAGATAAACAAAGGAATTATCATGGCTAAAACAATTTTAATTACAGGTGCAAGCTCAGGGATTGGTGCAGGAATGGCACGCGAGTTTGCACAAAAAGGCTACAACTTAGCCATTTGCGCACGTCGTTTAGAGCGTCTAGAAACGCTAAAAAATGAACTGGAAAGCCAATATGGCATCAAAGTGATTGCGAAAACCCTCGATGTCACAAATTACGATCAAGTGTTTGAAGTATTCCGTGCCTTTAAAGCAGATTTTGGCAGTATTGATCGTGTTATTGTCAACGCAGGTGTCGGTGAAGGTCGTCGTATTGGTAAAGGCAATTTTGAAATTAACCGTGCCACAGTTGAAACTAACTTTATCTCTGCATTAGCGCAATGTGAAGCTGCGGTTGAAATTTTCCGTAGCCAAAATGCAGGGCATTTGGTGGTGATTTCTTCGATGAGTGCTATGCGCGGCATGCCTAAACATTTAACGGCTTATGGTGCGAGTAAAGCAGGTGTTGCTGCTCTAGCTGAAGGTATTCGTGCAGAACTGATTGATACCCCAATTAAAGTGACGACTATTTTCCCTGGTTATATTCGTACAGAGATCAATGAAGGTGCGAAAAAACTGCCATTTGAAGTCGATGAAAAAACTGGTTCACATCTTTTAGCAAAAGCCATTGAGAAAGCACCGGTTAAAGCTTATGTACCACAATGGCCCTGGTTGCCTTTAGGTCTTGCAATGAAAGTATTGCCGTTGAAAATTGTGAATAAATTGGGTTAAACCTTTATTCAATAATAAAGCTCCAATTTTGGGGCTTTTTTATTCTCAAATGATCTTCACCTTCCTCTGTAGGTTAAAAAGGAATACATAAAACCTGTGATCAAAAGACATTAAAAGCAGCCGATTTTGCAAAGAAAAATTGGAGTAATTACTCAGATTATTTATAAATAAGATATTGAAAATAAATAAAATGTTGAATATTTGAACAGACGATGATTTGTTCTCAAAATAGCGATTTCCTTTTTTTTAATTTGCTTTAATGTACAACTGTTCATTAATTTTTAGGTTTGTACTATGTCTATGTCTTCCGATATGACAGATCAACAGCGAATTAACAAAGTCAGAACTGTCGTAACGAAAGCTGGTGAAGACTTACGTCAGCAATATCCCATTTTAAAACATCAAAACTTTATAGGCGCAGCCATCCTTATTTTTGCGCTACTGGGAATGTTGGGTTCAGCTTGGGCCTTTGCTGTTGGCATTTTACCGGCATGGGCTTGTGTGATTTTAGTGGCGATGTTTGCTTCACTGACACATGAATTAGAACATGACCTGATTCATTATATGTATTTTAAAAAGACGCCGTGGGCTCACCATCTCATGTTGGCCTTGGTTTGGTTAGCACGTCCGAATACTATTAGTCCTTGGGCACGTCGTCGTTTGCACCTCAATCATCATAAGTATTCAGGTTCAGAATACGATTTGGAAGAACGGGGCATTAGTAATGGCATGCCGTGGGGTTTACGTCGTATATTGGTCATTAGCGATCAATTGATGACGGTTTATTTGCGCCCATTTCAAATGTTCAAGATGATTAGGATATTCATTGAAAAACAACCTGAAAAAGAACGTAAAACGGCATTGTTCTCTCAATTGACTGGATTTTTCCCTTTAAGTTTTGTTTATTACGGCATTTGGTATGTATTTGTCATTTATCATGTGGTGAATGGTATTGCTCCAATGTTAGGACAAAGTATTAGTTGGTCAGTCAATTTAGTGAAATTAATTCCAACGATTAATTTTCTAGCTGTGATTTGGATTATTCCGAACTTTATACGTTCTTTCTGCTTACAATTTATCAGCTCAAATATGCATTATTATGGCGATATTGACCCACGCGATGTCATTAAACAAACTCAGGTGTTAAATCCGTGGTGGTTGTTCCCAATGCAATTATTTTGCTTTAACTTTGGTTCGACCCATGCCATCCACCATTTTGTGGTCAAAGAGCCGTTTTATATTCGTCATCTAACCGCAAAAACTGCACACCAAGTCATGCGTGAGGTTGGTGTACGTTTCAATGATTTTGGAACCTTTAAACGCATAAATCGCTGGAATTAAATCAGTACTAGCTTCAAAAAAAGCCCTCAATTGAGGGCTTTTTTATGATCTAAACGTTTATAAACTACTTTTGCGCAAAAAAATGCTTGAGCGCATCTTGCAAGGCAACTTGCCATACCGCGTAGGAATGTCCGCCGATATACGATTTGTAATGTACATCATGACCTTTATTTTTTAAGTCGGCTGCAACAATAGGCGAAGTCTCTAAAATACTCAGTCCATTATTATTGCGTGAGCTTTCATAACTATTAGCAGTAATAAACCAATGCTGTTTAGGTTGCGAGGTTTTATCACGAATGATTTTACTCATGCCATTGGGGAGGTCTGTCGCTGTATTTTGCCACCAAAATGATCCAGATAACGGCACGACATGACTAATTTGATTTGGATTTTCTAAGGCTAAATAAGCTGAACTTAAACCACCAAGGCTTGACCCGAGCAATACCGTTTTTTTCGAATCGACTTTTGCAGGTGCATTTTTTTGAATCCAAGGCATCAGTTCATCACTAAAAAAAGCTGAAAATTTTGCATTGGGTGTTAATTCTTTCGGTCGTTCCTGATCGTTCGGTGGAGACACAAATATGGCTTGAATTGGTGGCAATTGACCTTGTTCGACTAATATATCTAATGCTTTTGGAACATTCAGCAACTCATTATATTGCTGACCATCAAAAAATATAGCAGTGATATAGCTCTGGTTTTTCTTGGCTTTAGATTGGTAAATTTGGATTTTACGTGAGTTATTCAAAATTGTGCTGTGTAGAACAAACTCTTGTAATTGGGGCTGTTTCACATTTGGATATTGTTTTGGATCAATAAATGGTGGGGCATCTTTAAGAGCCAAAAAATTTTCATTACGCAAGCCTGATGTGTCATCACTTGCGAGATAAGTTTTTTCATTGAAAGGATCAATTCGTTGCATCTGTATCACAGCACGACGCTGCGTTCTTGATTCTTTAAGTTTTGGATTCAGATGCGGACAATAATTTGACAGATAGCCTTCTAAGTTTGGTAAGTCGACAGCAAAGCTATAACTGCCAATGTAACGATGATCAATAATCGATTCTTTAAACCAAATATCGGTATTCGGTAGGCGTGTCAACCATTCATGGTCATTACTTGGGCCACCAATAAGACGAACATTATGCTGTGCACCTTTCCATAAGAAAACTATGCGGCTATGTTGTTCATCATAGTTTTCGATGATTGGTGTACCCATAAGCTCTACACGTTTCCAAAAATCTTCAAGAATTTGAGCATGTTGTTTTGGATTTTGATTTAACTGATGTTGTAGGTTTAATAATATTTGGCTTTGCGCCTTGACATCTTCACATGCAGCAGCATAGGGGAAATGTTTTTTTTCTATTGTATCGGTTAAAGCGGGTGAATTTTGAGTTTGGGCAAAAGCAGAAGAAACAGCAACGCTCATAGAGCAAGCTAAAAAAAGTGGGGAAAGTTTTTTCATTGAAATAATAAAATAGGTAGGATGAAAACCAATAAATGATAATCATTATTAATATAAAAAACTAGCAATATGCCGTAAAATGATGTTTTTAACAAAAGAAAATGTAGAAAAATAACAATAGAGTCAATGCTTTGTTTTATAAACTATTTAAAATAATGCAGTCGACAAGCTTTAAATCATTGCCCTAATATTATGCTACTTAAAGTATCAACACTGCTGCTGTTACCTGCATTACTGATCCAAGGTTACCGTGTGAAAAAAAATACCCCACGTTTAGCAGAACCGATGGGAGAACGTTGTGGGATGAGTGGTGAGGGTAATCGACCATTATCGCTATTAATACTAGGTGATTCAGCAGCAGCAGGTGTCGGCGTCGAGCATCAGTCGGATGCGTTATTGGGACAATTGCTTAAAATTTTATCGCCTGATTATCAAGTTCACTATTGCATTGAAGCCACAACGGGACATAACAGCCAGCAAATTATCAATGCTTTGGATAATGTCGCAAAGCAGAACTTTGATGTCGTGATCAGTTCTGTTGGTGTCAATGATGTCACAGCATTAAAACAACCAGACCAGTGGTTGAAGCTCCAGCAGCGCTTATATCAAGCTGTTGAGGAAAAGTTTCATCCACAGCTATTGATCATTTCAGGTGTGCCACCAATGGATGAGTTTCCAGCTTTACCGTTTCCATTGTCATGGCTGTTTGGACAATATTCAAAGAAGATGAATGCGCTGTTAAAAAATTATGTTAATACTCAAGCGAATATGCGGTTAATTCAATACGATTTACACGAGTATCGTGAAAAAAAACTAAAAATGGCCAAAGACGGCTTTCACCCGAGTAAAGAAATTTATCAGTTATGGGCTGAAATAATAGCGAAACACATCACTGAAGAATTTTCATAGACAATAATGATTCAAACACTGGGCGAAGTTAAATCTACATGAGCAAAGATATTTCCGACGCAAATCCGCAAATCGAAACGCATCCTTTAGCGCCATTTTTGCCAGCAAATGGGAAACTCTTGATGCTAGGGAGTTTTCCGCCACCTAAAACACGCTGGAAGATGGATTTTTATTATCCAAATTTTCAAAATGACATGTGGAAGATCTTTGGCCTATGTTTTTTTCAGGATAAAAATCATTTTCTCAATCTAGATAACAAAACTTTTAAAGAACAGCTCATTCGAGATTTTTTAAATGAAACAGGCATAGGCATTTTTGATACGGCCTATCAAGTGATTCGTTTGAAAGGTAATGCATCAGACAAGTTTTTACAGATCCATCAGCCAACCAATATTACGAAGCTGCTTCAAAAAATGCCGAATTGTCACAGTATTATGACGACGGGAGACAAGGCGACTGATACTTTGATGCTCTCGATGCCAGAAAATACGGAAAAACCACACATTGGGCATGCTGTTCATACCGAATTTGCAGGCAGAGATTTGACTTTATACCGTATGCCATCATCATCTAGAGCTTATCCACTAGCACTGGAAAAAAAATCTGAAGCCTACCAAAGCTTATTCAAAGATATAGGCTTACTTTAGGGAAGTTTACGTTATTGTGAGATACCTTGAAATATATATCTCATTTAAACAGGCAAACATTCAATGATTAAAACGTGGCATCTTAATAAGGGATAAACACCAATTCCTTAGCCATCATATTCAACATAATCCCAAAGGTTTAAACGCGCTTTAATTTCTTTGCGAATATTCGGCAGCATAGGTAGTAAAGTGCCATCGATCCATAAACTCAATGTCTGAGATGAAACTTTTTTGTTTACATCATCTACAATTTGCGCGCCTTTCACGATCACCAAAGTTTCTTCGCTAGCTGCAGTTTCAATGCCTTTAAATAAAAGCTGTAATTCATGACCTGTATCTTGAATTAACCATTCCAACTCAATTTGAATATTGTGATTAGATTTAAGCACAGCTTGACCTTCAATCATTTCATTGTCAGATAAGCAGTCATGCTCAACTCGAACTTTCGACAAAAACCATTCTTGGTGACCCAGTTCGGGAAGTGTCGTAAAAGGCGTTAAAATATCACTTAAATTAAATTGGCGGCTTAAATCAAAAAATTGCATTAGAAAACTTTAGGAGGAGATAAAACAAAATAAGAGGTGGATGTTAAAGCATCATCAAGTGTGAGTAAAACCTTTGCTTTTATTGAGATATTTTATGTATAAATAACATTCAATCTATCTAAATTAAGTCTAAGATAAATGAATTGCGAAAATAATATACACATAAATGATGTGCGCAGCCCTATAGATTTAAAAGATCCAATCGAAGCTAAACAATGGGCCGCTGAAGTCAATCTTAAACGTCCGTGGCGTTATGACATCTTTCAAATGTATGTCGACTCTATTTTGGCTTTAAACCCGAATGCGCACGTGCTTGAACTCGGTTCAGGTCTAGGCTATTTTGCTGAATTTTTAATCAATCATTGTCCAAATATAGATTACACAGCATTTGATTTTTCCGAAGCTATGCATGACTTGGCAAAAGAAAAACTAAGTGCAGCGCAACGCTTAAAATGTAATTTTATAACAGGGGATTTCAAACAATCTAATTGGGAAGAGTCACTTCAGTTTAATCAAAACAGCACCTTTGATGTGATTATTATTCATCAGGCCTTACATGAATTGAGACATAAGGCGTATGCAGCAGAGTTTCATCGGACTGTAAAAACGTTGTTAAATACACAAGGCGTGTATTTTGTATGTGATCATTTATATGCACCACATGCACAGCAAAATCATGAGTTGTATATGTCAGTTGAGGAACATTTAGCCGCGCTGAAAGCAGCCAAATATGGGCAAGTGGAATTTCTTGGCGAAATCAATGGCTTGGTTGTTTTCAAAAGCCAGCACTCATATTAACGAGACTGACTAAGACCGTTTTTGACTTGATCGAACTTATCAGATTATTTCAATAAATAGCCTCGACGAGGGCAATTCAATCATTTATCAGTACGTTGTCATTACATCATCCATTCAATCGGGAGGTATGACACTGCTTTTATACTAAATCGTTGGAATCGAGTTGTTTCAGGTTCATGGGTATAGGTTTTGGTTTTTCCATTTTTTTGATGCTCTAACCAAATGATTTCGCCGTTTTCATCCAGTTTTAATTCATACGCAATTTGCGGTAAATATTGGTTTAATGCGGCAGAAATATCGTTTTGTAATCGATCAGACTTAACGACAAGGCCAACTTCCGAATTTAAATTTGCGGAACGTGGATCAAAGTTAAATGATCCAATAAACACCATTCCGTCGATATCGAAAAATTTTGCATGCAAACTAGAGGCATTTTTGCCTTTTGCAGGGATGATATTTCCAGTTATGACCTCATACCATGTGCGTTTTGAACGCTCTATATAAGATTTAAATTCATATAGTTTCACGCCATTTTCAAGTAAATCTTTGCGATATTTTTGATAAAACGCATGAACGACAGCGACGTCATTGGCTAAAAATGAATTGGTTAACACACGGACTTCTACATTTTTGCCTGCAAGACCCGTCAAAAAGTCAGTTCCTTGTTGCGTGGGAACAAAATAAGCTGAAACCAATTCCATACGTTCCTTGGGCTGTCCCATCAAAGTAGAAAATTGGTTATAAATTAATTCTTGCTCTTTAGCCTCACCACGAATTTTATTCGGACTATCCGCAATGAAATGTGCTTCGGCCCAATTCACCGGTATTAGTTTAAGCTGAGCCGCCAGTTGTTGCTGTGCATAGTTAATGCGCTGTTGATCTTTAGTCAACGTTGTAGAGTTTTCTTGGTATTGTTGTCTTAATTGACTTAATTCTTCTTTTGTACCTGCACCAATCCATTGCTGAACAGAATAACTTAAATCATCATTCCAAAAGTTCAAAAACACCTGATTGGCTTGTTGAATAGCTTCGCCATAGAAAAGGATATCCAAATCTGTAAATTGAAAACTTTCACTGGCATCAAAATATTCATTACTGATGTTACGACCACCAGTTACGCCCATAAAACCATCGGCAATAATTAATTTATTATGCATACGCTGGTTAATGTGCTTTAAGCGAAATGCATAATCAATGACACGTAAATTTCTGAATTTATAGGGATTAAACAGTTTGATTGAAATGTTGGGATGAGCTGAAAGGGATTGTAAGGTCGGATCGAGTTTCGTCCCGTTTTGATCATCAATTAGTAGCCTGACTGTTACCCCACGGTCAGCGGCATGCAGTAATTCTCGAAACATCAGATGCCCAATAGCATCATTTCCCCAAATGTAATATTGCAAATCGATGGTGTATTTTGCATTTCGAATTAAATGTAGGCGAGAAGCAATGCTTAAGAAAGCATCATCTAAGGCTAAATAAGCCGTTTGTTTTTGTTTTAATTTTTCAAAATCCGTAGCAGACGTAATCCATTTTTCTGCATGTGATTGTATAGGGACATCTTTTTTTGACTGATTGCTAGGTAAGCTGCATCCAGTTAATAGGCTGATCGAAACAGTTAAACCGACAGTACAACTTATTTCACGTAATTGTATCATTCGAATAGCATTAATCATTCCTTGAAAAATTCATCATAACATCATGTTTTAAGGTTGTATTTAGGCTTAAAAAGAGGTTACTGTAACTCATCTGTTAATATAAGCCATACAGGATGTTTTTAGACATGAAATCACGTGCAGCCGTTGCTTTTGGACCGGGTCAGCCTTTAGAAATTGTAGAAATTGATGTGGCACCACCGAAAGCAGGTGAGGTTTTAGTCAAAATTAGCCATACAGGTGTGTGTCATACAGATGCATTTACATTGTCAGGTGATGATCCTGAAGGTGTATTTCCAGCTATTTTAGGGCATGAAGGTGCAGGTGTTGTGGTTGAAGTCGGTGAAGGTGTGACTTCAGTGCAACCGGGTGATCATGTTATTCCGCTTTATACTGCAGAATGTGGTGAATGTTTATTCTGTAAATCGGGTAAAACGAATCTTTGTGTATCTGTTCGAGCAACACAAGGGAAAGGTTTAATGCCAGATGGTACAACACGTTTTTCGTATAATGGTCAGCCGATTTATCACTATATGGGCTGTTCAACATTCTCTGAATATACTGTGGTTGCAGAAGTGTCTTTGGCAAAAATTAACCCTGAAGCGAACCATGAACATGTATGTTTGTTGGGTTGCGGTGTAACAACAGGCCTTGGTGCAGTTAAAAATACCGCTAAAGTTCAGGAAGGTGACTCAGTTGCAGTCTTTGGTTTAGGTGGTATTGGTTTGGCTGTGGTACAAGGTGCTAAAAAACCAAAGCAGGTCGTATCATTGCGGTAGATACCAATCCTGACAAATTCAAACTGGCTAAAGAATTTGGCGCTACAGATTTTGTTAATCCAAAAGATTATGATCGTCCAGTTCAAGAAGTGATTGTAGAAATGACCGGCTGGGGCGTTGACCATTCATTTGAATGTATTGGCAATACCAAGGTGATGCGCTCTGCTTTGGAATGTGCTCACCGTGGTTGGGGGCAATCTGTGATTATTGGTGTGGCAGGTGGAGGTCAAGAAATTTCAACCCGTCCATTCCAATTGGTTACAGGTCGTACTTGGAAAGGCACTGCTTTCGGTGGTGTTAAAGGTCGTTCACAATTACCGGGTATGGTAGAAGAAGCCATGTCAGGCGAGATCAAACTTGAACCATTCGTGACCCATACCATGGGGCTGGATAAAATCAATGAAGCCTTTGATTTAATGCATGAAGGTAAATCAATTCGCTCTGTTGTACATTTTGAAGATTAAACATTGATTTAAATATTTTTGATTAAACGACTAATCATTTAAATATTAATGCGTTAATTTTCACTTTTTTAAAAACTAGGCTTTGGCCTAGTTTTTTTTATTTGTGTCGTTATAACAAATCAAAACGTCAAATTAGGATTTGCAAAAAGTGACAGATTGTTAGACATAAAATGATAAAAAATGCCAAATGATAGATTTTGTCCCGAATTCACATGGTGGAAAATTAGCACTAAACATAAGGTATGCATAATTTAAAAACAAATGTATATTAATACATTGTCCGAGGCAAAAAATGACAACTACAAGTTACAAGCCTGAGTGGATTCGGGAAGATTTTATTGATTTTATTGCAGAAAAATTTGATGCAATTTGGGCCTACAAACGTATAAAAGCACAATTGGTTAAATCACGTTGTGTGGGGATCGGGTTTTATGAACTGAGTTTTTTAGCGAATCACAACTTTAAAGCAGAAAATTATCGACCAGGCCAATGTGTTCTGGTGACAGTTGTAAAGGATGGTGTACGGCATCAACGTAGCTATAGCATCGTCGAAATCAATACATCTGGTCATGTAGTAATCGCAGTCAAACAACAAGGCAAAGTGTCCAACTGCTTAACTCATTCAAAAAAAGGTGAGGTTGTTGAATTATCGCAACCGCAAGGTGAGTTTGGCTTAAAGCTAAATTCGGATCGACCAATTTTGCTGCTTGCTTCTGGTAGTGGCATTACCTCAATCATGGCTTTGTTTAAACAAGCAATTCAGCTTGGGCGTACGGTTGACCTGATTTATTTCAATCGAGATGATGCTTATTTGGATGAATTGATTCAACTGGCGAAGCAATCTAACCATGCACATTTACATGGGATTAATACGCTGAAAACCAAATTGCATATCACACCAGAGGTGCTAAATCACATGGTCCCTGATTTTAAGCAGCGAGATTGCTATGCCTGTGGTGCAGCGCCAATGATGCAAAGCATTGAGCAACTGTATCGTGAGTTCAAGCTTTCAGATTATTTATACACTGAATATTTTCAAATGATTGCTGATGATTCAGTACCTGCTCAACCTGTCACTTTTAGTTTAGCCCAGCAAGATTTTTTAGCAGAAGGTAACTTACTTGAAAGTGCTGAAAAAGCCGGTTTAAAACCTGCGCATGGCTGTCGGATGGGTATTTGTAATACTTGTTCGTGTACCAAATTACAGGGTTCGGTGAAAAACTTACTCACTGGCGAAATCGATCATGCGAATAACACACAAATCAAATTATGTGTCTCTCAGGCCATTTCACCTGTACGTATTCAACTCTAACCCAAGCCGCATAAAAACAAATCAAGGGCATCATCATGAATCAATCGATATATATTCGTCCGAATAGTAAGTCACGTTATTTATCTCCAGAACAAACTGCTGAATTTGGCGAAAAAGTTGAGCAAATTCGCCGTGAAATCATGCAAAGTGTAGGTGAAAAAGATGCAGCGTATATTTATAAAATTCGCAATTTTGTCCGTTATAGCGAGATTGCTTCTCGTGGCATGTTGATGTTTGCAGGTTGGATTCCACCGGTTTGGTTAATGGGTACAGGTTTATTGGGTATTTCTAAAATCGTAGAGAACATGGAACTCGGACACAATGTGATGCATGGTCAGTTTGATTGGTTAAATGACCCAAGCTTAAATGGTGCTAATTATGATTGGGATACCATCGCCACGGGCCAAGACTGGAAATATACCCATAACTATGTGCATCACACCTATACCAATATTGTCGGTATGGACCATGATGTCGGCTATGGCTTAATCCGTGTGAGTGAATCACAAAAGTGGGAGCCACGTTTCCTTTTTAATATTCCACTGGCTGCCCAACTCATGGTTTTCTTTGAGTGGTATGTCGGCATTCAACGTTTACATTTAGAAGATGTTATTGCGTATAAAACCAAAACTTGGAAAGATGTATGGCATGAAGCGGCCGATGTACGTCAGAAAATTAAGCGCCAAGTGATTAAAGATTATGTATTTTTCCCGCTTATTGCAGGTCCCAATGCGATTCCGGTATTTGCAGGAAATGCTGTAGCCAACGTGATTCGTAGCTTATGGGCTTCCGCTGTCATCTTTAATGGCCATTTTACAGAAGATGCGGAAAACTTTGAGATGGATAATACCGAAAATGAAACTCGAGCAGAGTGGTATCTCCGTCAAATTCGTGGCTCAAGTAATTTTAGTGGAACACAATGGTTGCATATACTCAGTGGTAATTTGAGTCACCAAATTGAACACCATTTATTTCCAGATATGCCTGCAAACCGCTATGCAGAAGCTGCACCTAAAATTAAAGCACTTTGTGAAGAATATGGTATTCACTATAACGAAGCCAGTTTTATAAAACAGTTTGCCAGCGTTTGGGTTCGCCTCGCGAAATGCTCAGTGCCGAATGACTGGAGAGCCGAGCTCAAGGAACGCTCAGCATCACTTCAGCAGCGTCTTAAACAAAAAATCATGAAGAAAATCGGGTGTTAAAATACAGTATTGTTTAGCAATATTGCCCTTAATGCTTCCAATGGATGATTTCTAAAGCATTAAATTCGCCAAAGTAGCGTTCATCTACTTTGGCTTTTTTAGATATATCTAGTGAGCAAGAGTTATTCAACTAATTGCACGCTACTCTGAATGCCACAAGATTCTACAAAATATGCATCATGTGAAACGAGGATCACCGCACCTGTATAATGCTGAATGGCTTGAGCCAATAACGCTCTAGACTCTATATCTAAGTGGTTTTCAGGTTCATCTAACAATAAAAGCTCAATATTCGATGTTAAATAATTTAAGCCCAACAAGGTCGCTTTTAAACGTTCACCACCACTTAAACAGTGAAATGGTAGTTCCGCTTTTTGACCGCGGATTCTAAGTTGACCGAGTTGATTACGCCATTCCGTTGAGGAAACCTCAGGATTAAACTTTGCTAGATTGTCTAAAACACTCAATTCAGGTGATAAATCACTCAAGTTTTGGTCTAAATACAGGGTATGCACAGACAAAAATAATTCATGGCTAGACTGTGATGTGATCTGACTCAGATATTTTAGAAATGTAGATTTACCAATACCATTTTTTCCTTTTAAATGAATTTTTTCACCTGCCTGTAAGGCCAAATCGAAAGGAAGGTGCTGAGATGTTTTGCGATGAAAATGTTTAACTCTTAAAATTTCTCCTGTTTTTTCAGCGTGATGTTGAAAAACGAATTTCTGCTCTTTGACATGTTCAAGTAGTTGCTGTGACTGAATCAGTTGAGATCTCTTTTCTTCCAATTGCTTCTGCTGTTGCGTTTGAACTGTCGCGAGGCTTTGACCGGCTTGTTCTTTTTTAAAATCGAGTAATACTTTGGCTTGGGAGCCTGACTTGCGTAGTGCATGACCTTGTTGTTCTCGTTTTTGCGCGTTCATCTGTGTTTTGTGTTGCTGTGATTTGAGTTGTTTTAACTCACGCTGATGCTGTAAAACATTACGCTGTAAGGCTTTATTTTGCAGATCATTTTGTTGAACGTAGTCTTCATAGTTGCCAGTAACATGACTGAGTCCAAACTCATTTAAAGCATAAATATGCTCTACATGTTGCAGCAACTCTCGATCATGACTGACAACACATGCACCGGCAGGATGGTTTTTTAAGCGATCAATGAGCCATATACGTGAAGATGCATCTAAATGATTACTAGGTTCATCCAAAAGTAAATAATGGCCAGTTTTTAAAAATAATGCACACAAAGCCAATTTGGTTTTTTGACCTTCACTCAGCTGAGCGACTGGGAAATTTAAATCTGTTGGAAGTGAAGCCTGCTTAAGTTGTTGCTGCCATAGTGCAGGACGGTGCCATTGGTTTTCAGTCAGCTCAAAGTCTTCAAAACTGGCATTGCCTATTTCGATACGTTGAAATGCGTTATATAAATCTTCCACACCGAGTGCAGAAGCAATCGTGTCAGCTTCTAGTCGAGAAAATTGTGATAAATAAGCATGTGGTACATTCCATAAAATTTCACCTTCATAGGGGAGATCTTTCAGATTTTGCTCATGTAAGATTTTAAGGAGGCAGGACTTTCCTAAACCATTGCGACCAATACATGCCGAAAGCTGTTGTTGATTGAGGTTAAATTTCAGGTTTTTAAAAAGTGTTTTAGAAGGAAATTCCAAGCTTAGTTTGGAAATTGTACAAGCTGTTTGAGTCATAGATGCACCTTGCGATAGCAAAGATGCGCAATACAAATAACTAATTTTATTCTATAAAAAAGACAATATTTGAGAAAATGCAGTCGAAGTCATTAGCCATGTGTTTGCACATCAAAAAATGGATTTGATGATGAAAAAAACAGGGCTTACTTCATTGGCAAATACTCGAATTAAAAATAAATGGAAAAAATCTTAAGACAGCCTAATGTTGTGCAGTCTAATAAATGTTTATTTATTAATCAATACATCAAATTTTAAAAATAGGTCGCAATTATTTACAGCAGAGTTATTTAATACAACAAAATAGCAAAAAACTATTGTCAAACCGATGAATACAGCGTATTTTAATTTTCAGACAGATACTTTTTGATGAAATCAAGATGTTAAAGCAACCTTTAATCTCAAACGCATATTATTACTTCTGGCAGTTTAGATAATTGCCTGAACGCGTTCGGGCATGAAAAAGGTTGCCCACCAAGTTTATACCTGATCGGCAACCCTGATCAGGTTTTTTTATGTCTTGATTTTTATAATATTTTTGGAGAAATCTCATGTTTACAGTAAATAATTCATATTTTAGCAACGGTTATTGGTTTTACTTTAGTCAGTCTATGTCTAAAGCCTTGAAGTCCCAAAGTCCCATAACGCTCAGATAAAAGATCGGACTGTTAATGTATACAGTCCAAAGGAATAGAACCAATGAATGCGCTAAATACAGCTTTACAACAAACTCAAAATTCAGAAATTCAGAAATCTACACAGCCAAAAGAAACGCTTTTGAGCTTGCCTCATCAACTGAAAAAACAATTACCCTTATCAGTTCATGCTGCTGAACAAATTGCTGCACATCGTGCAACGATTCAAAATATTTTGACGG
This sequence comes from Acinetobacter sp. YH01005, assembly GCF_013420465.1. Classification (NCBI taxonomy): domain Bacteria; kingdom Pseudomonadati; phylum Pseudomonadota; class Gammaproteobacteria; order Moraxellales; family Moraxellaceae; genus Acinetobacter; species Acinetobacter sp. YH01005. The sequence continues at coordinate 84,581 of NZ_VOYA01000008.1, forward strand.
GTCAAGACCCGCGCCTAATGATTATTACAGGTCCATGTTCAATTCATGATCCAATTGCTGCTTTGGAATATGCTGAAAAATTAAAACAATTACAGGCACAGGTTTCAGATCAAATTTTTCTTGTGATGCGCGCATACATTGAAAAACCACGAACTACAGTGGGCTGGAAAGGCTATATGTATGACCCAAGTTTAGATGGTTCATCTAATATGCAATTGGGCTTAGAAAAATCACGTGAGCTGTACTTACAAATTATTGAAATGGGTTTGCCAATTGCCTCTGAAATTTTAAGCCCAATGGCGACAGGTTATTTTGATGACCTATTGGCGTGGGGTGCAATCGGTGCGCGTACCAGCGAATCACAAATTCATCGTGAAATCTCAAGTCATATGCCATACAGCATCGGTTTCAAAAACGGAACAGATGGTTCAATCCAAATTGCACTAGATGCCATTCAATCTGCTTCGCATCCACACCAGTTCTTAGGTATGAGCCAAGCCGGCTTACCGTGTATTTTAGAATCCGTTGGCAACCCGCAAGCACATTTGATTTTACGTGGTTCCAATACAGGTCCAAATTATAGTTTGGCTGAAATAGACAAAATTCGCAGCAAAGTAAAAGGCGATTTACCGGCTTTAGTCATCGATTGTAGTCATGGCAATAGCCATAAAGACCCAATGAAGCAACCTGAAGTATTACGTACAATTGTGGCGGAGCGTGAGCATACCCAAGTGCGTGGTGTGATGTTAGAAAGTCATTTAGTGGATGGTAATCAAAAAATTAGTTGTGACATGACTTATGGTCAATCTGTAACAGATGGATGCTTAGGTTGGGACAAAACCATTGATTTAATTCAACAGGTTGCGAATGAACTTCGTGCATCACAAATCAAACGTAGTGCTTAACAATCCAGAGCATACTCAGTCTGAATTAATGTAGCCCAAAGCCTTAGAATATTGATTGTTCTAAGGCTTTTATTTTGAAATTTACTTTATTGTAAACTGTGATGTAAAAATTGAAATATGGCCCATATTTTAAAATATATACTGATAATTCAGTGTCTTATGTTTGAGTGAGTCACACTTTTTATGCACAATAATGTCTAAGCCCAATACAGCGCCAGAAATAATGACAATCTGTGCTTGGGTGTTTGAAATTTTATATTGGGGAAGTTGATGTACACTGCTGAATTGCTGGAAGAAGCACGCCGTTTTATGTTCCACATGTTAACAAAAGTAGTTGAATATGGTGGTTCTGATTTATTTATTACGGCAGATTTTCCACCAAGTATTAAACATCAAGGCATGATGAAACCCTTTGGGCAGCAAGCGCTTGATGCTGAGAAAACAAAGCTTTTCGCCTATAGTTTGATGAATGAGAAGCAGCGCAAAGAATTTGAGAAAGAATTAGAATGTAACTTTGCGATTAGTGTGCCAAACGTTTCGCGTTTTCGTGTCAATGTATTTCAGCAACAGTTACATGTAGGTATGGTCATTCGTACCATTACCGCAGAAATTCCAAATTTTGAAAAGCTTAAATTACCGGCTTCGCTTAAGCACGTGATTATGGAAAAACGTGGTTTGGTTTTAGTGGTTGGAGGTACAGGTTCAGGAAAATCAACCTCTTTAGCGGCGCTGATTGATTATCGAAATGAAAACAGCGCAGGGCATATCATCACTGTTGAAGACCCAGTGGAATATGTGCATAAGCATAAAAAATCCATGATTACACATCGTGAAGTCGGTGTAGACAGTCATTCGTGGCATAACGCTTTAAAAAATACCTTGCGACAAGCACCAGACGTGATTTTAATTGGTGAAATTCGTGACACCGAGACTATGGAACATGCAATTGCCTTTGCTGAAACAGGACATTTATGTTTAGGTACGCTACATTCAAATAACGCCAATCAAACCCTAGATCGAATCATTAACTTCTTCCCAGAAGAGCGAAGAAATCAATTGCTTATGGATTTATCGAGCAATATGAAAGCGATTGTTTCTCAGCGATTAATCCGGACTGAAGATGGCAAAGGACGCCGTGCAGCCGTTGAAATTATGTTAAATACGCCGCTCATTTCAGATTTGATTTTGAAAGGTGAGTTTCATGAACTAAAAGCGATTATGGCAAAATCTCGTGAACTTGGGATGCAAACTTTCGACCAAGCTTTATTTGATTTATATAATGACGGCGCTATTTCTTATGAAGAAGCTTTAAGAAATGCCGATTCAACTAATGAATTACGTTTGCAAATTAAACTGAAAAGTTCACGTGCAAATGGTACTTCAGCGGCTGCGCAATCTTTTAGTATGGTTGAAGAAAAGAAAGAAGAACCTGAAAGTACCGAAGCTTCGGAAGAAATATAAGCTGCATATTCATGCAAATATTATATAAGGCAATTTAGCCATCTTATTGAAATAAAAAAATCAGCCTGAGGGCTGATTTTTTAGATATTATAAATATTTACAGACCAGCTTCGTATTGTTCGCTGGTCAATAAAGCATCTATATCAGCCATATTGTCTGGTTTAATTTTATAAATCCAACCTTTGCTATAAGGTGCATCATTTACAAAATCAGGATCATCTTCAAGGTCCGGATTGACTTCAACAACCACACCAGAAACTGGAGCATGAATATCAGAAGCAGTTTTTACCGACTCAACCACACCCGCTTGTTCGCCAGCTGTGATATGTTGACCCACATCTGGTGCTTCAACATAAACTAAATCACCCAATGCGTCTTGTGCATGATCAGAAATGCCTGTAACAACAAGGTCACCTTCAATTCGCACCCATTCATGTGTACTTGCGTACTTTAAATCTGAAGGATGATTCATTGATAACTCCTTAAATCCATTAAATTCATTTTTGGCATGAGTTATACATGCTTTTTACGTAAAACAAAAGACTTATAAGTACGGATCTTTACGCCAATTGCTTGGGCTACGACCACTCCAGCGTTTAAATGCACGGCTGAAATTGGCAACATCGCTATAGCCCAATTCATCAGCAATTTGCTCTAAGGTAAAGTCAGTCCGTGATAGAAGCGAAGTAGCATGGCGGTAGCGAACTTCGTCGACCAAAGTTGAAAATGAAGTCCCTTCAGCAGCAAGTTGGCGTTTAAGGGTTCGATCGGACATGTGTAGCCGTTCAGCAACACTTTCGATACTTAAATAGTGCTGCTCGGAGTTGGTTAAAATGTCACGAACGCGCATGGCAATACGGTGACGTTCGCCCAAAGCGGAGAGTTCAGCTTCACATTGATTAATCGCGATTTGACTGGCAATCGGGTCTGCATGGACCAATTTATTGGTTAAATATTGGTTATCAAAACTGAGTAAAAGGTGTGGCTGATCAAATCTAAATTGGTGCCGTGGATATTTGGCAATAAACCGCTCAAAACCTTCAGGTTGAGGGAAATCAAAATCAATTTCACCAGCAGAATAATCCACACCGGTAATTGCTTTGCCCATGCTGATCATGCCAAAAATTAAGGCAATTGAAATCTCAGTACGTAAAGGCTCTATCGTAACGTCGGTTTGTAGTTGAACAGTCGCTTTGGTTCCAAAAGTCGAGAAAAAAAGCTGTAAAAAGGGCATGCGTAACTGAATAAAACGGTTTGCCAAGACTAAGGCATCGGTTATGTCCTTCGCCGTCATGATGGCATAGCCAATAAAACCATGAATCGAGATGCGCATTTGGTTGCCTAAATGAAAACCTAATGTTGGCTCACCAGTTAAACGTAGTGCGTGCTCTACCAATTGATTGGCGATGGGTGTTGGAATACGGAAATCTGGTTCAGCCAATTGTTCGCTGTTTAATCCGAAGGGACTAAATAATGTTTCTGCAGTGTAGCCCCATCGAGAGACCACATCTAAAAGGAGCAATCCATACACTCCGGGAATACCCTGATCCTGACGGGAATTAATTGTTTTCATAGCGTTCCGTTGCAATGCGGGTTTTTCTTCTGTTCAAGGTTATATTGGCATGATTCCGTGTTGTATCCCACAAAAATTGTTGGACAAACTGACTAGGCTCAACTATTTATAGCGGCCTACCTTAGCGTTGTAAAGTAGGCCGTTAAGGATTAATTCGGTTTAAAATCTTTGGAAAAGACCACAATTTTGGTCGTAGACATATAAAGAACGTCATTGTGCTGATTAAGCGCTTGCGTAACATAGGTCACAATGCCGCGGTCTGTCTTACTTTTCGACGGAGTAATTGCAGATATTTCAACTTCTACACGAATTTTATCTCCCGGACGTGTTGGGCATGGCCAACGCAGACTTGACTCAGAGCCAATTAAGCCATAAGCCACAGGGAAACATTCAGTCCATAAGCGCATCGTTACAGCAGCGGTATGCCAACCACTTGCCGCTAATCCTTGAAAGATCGGGTGCTGTTGGGCTTTGACTTCATCTGTATGAAATTCCTGAGGATCATAAGCGTTGGCAAATTGCTTGATTTCTTCAACAGTCATTTCATATTCACGACTGCTAAAGTGATCACCAACTTTAAGGTCTTCCAGATACAGCATTTTCATCTTCCTTTGATTCTACTTTATGTTGTTCTATTAAAAATCCACCGGTTTGACGCTGCCACAAGTGTGCATAAATACCATTCAAAGCAACAAGCTCTTCGTGGGTGCCTTGCTCAGCAGTACGTCCTTGATCCAAGACAATCAAGCGATCCATTTGCGCAATGGTTGAAAGTCGATGCGCAATGGCAATCACAGTTTTGCCTTGCATCAAATCATCTAAACTCGATTGAATCGCGGCTTCGACTTCTGAATCGAGCGCACTTGTGGCTTCATCTAAAATTAAAATCGGTGCGTCTTTTAAAAATACCCGAGCAATCGCAATACGTTGACGCTGACCACCTGATAATTTTACGCCACGTTCACCGACAAATGCGTCATAACCACGTTGACCACGTAAGTCGATCAATTGAGGAATGAATTCGTCAGCTTTCGCTTTACGCACTGCATCATACATTTCTTCATCTGTTGCATTCGGGCGACCATATTTAATATTTTCTTCGACCGTACGATGCAATAACGAGGTGTCTTGAGTCACCAAAGCAATATTTTTTCTTAAGCTATCTTGGGTAATATCTTCTATATTTTGGCCATCAATCGAAATACGACCATGGTTGATATCATAAAAGTGGAGTAAAAGTTGAATTAATGTTGATTTTCCGGCACCCGAACGCCCGACAATACCAATTTTTTCACCTGGTCGAATAGTTAAATTAAATTGATCGATGACATTTTTATCATTATAAGCAAAACTGACGTCCTCAAATTTAATTTCGCCTTGCGGTACTTTTAAGTCGGTTGCATCAGCTTTGTCTTGAATCTGAATTGGGCGACCCATGGTTTTCATCCCATCTTGAATGGTCCCGACATTTTCAAATAGGGCAGACGTTTGCCACATCATAAACTCGGAAATACTACTGAGTTTTAAAATCATAGCGGTCGCTGCTGCAATGACCCCAAGCTCAGCTTGACCATCCATCCAAAGCCAAACGGCTGTTCCAAGTACGCCACCATATAAAACAATGATCAGCAAATTCGTCGCGATGTTGTATTTTGCTGCAAGACGCATTTGCTTATACACCGTCACCATAAATTCTTTCATTGAGGCTTTGGCATATTGGCTTTCGCGGCCCGCATGGGCAAACAATTTCACCGTTTGAATATTAGTGTAAGCATCGGTGACACGACCAGTCATTACTGCGCGTGCATTGGCTTGTTCATTTGAAATTTTGCTCAATTTTGGGATGAAATAGCATGCAGAACCAATAAATAAAGCCAGCCAAAGTAATAACGGAACAATCAACAGTGGCGATATAGCACCTAAAATGACGGTGATCGAAATCAGGTAAATGAAGACATAGGCCAACATATCCCCAAGAATAATCCAAAACTCACGTACAGCCAGTGAAGTTTGCATGACTTTGGCAGATAAACGACCAGCAAAGTCGTTGTGGAAGAAATCTAAACTTTGTTTCAGTAATAAGTTATGAAATCTCCAACGTAGACGCATTGGAAAGGTGCTATATAAAATCTGATGTTTAATAATGGTTTGAAGGCAAGAAAAGAAGATATTTGCCAATAAAATAAAGCTTAAAATGGTCAGATTGGTCTGGTGCTGCTGTAAAAAGGTTTCAGGTTGAGACTTACTGATCCAATTGACTAATTCACCAATTTTGGCATAAAGCAGTGCTTCAAAACTCGCTACACCAGCTGTACAGAGTACCAATATCAATAGGTATTTTTTTACACCCGTTGCAGCTTGCCATACAAAGGGGAAAAATTTTGTCGGCAATGGTTTATTCAAGTCCTGTTCAGGATAAGCGTCAACTAAATTTTCAAACCATTTAAGCATGCAGATAACCTGAGAATTTTACTGTAATTAATCTTTCTTTCTTCAGCTCTGAGTGTAATGGATTCGCTGGTTTTTCTCCATTTTGATTTGTTTATTTACTTAAAAACTTGGCTGCAAAAATTCATAAAATTAAAATGCACAACCCGATTACGACCTTGGCGTTTTGCTTCATATAAAGCAATATCTGCTTGTTTAATTAACTGATCAAGTTTGGCGTGGTCAGGGTCAATTTTGGAAACACCAATGGAGATCGAAAATTTCACCAATTGACCATCCATATGAAACTGATGTTGCTCCATTTTATGTCTTAACCGTTCAGCAATTTTTAATGCATCTTCTGGGACGGTAAAAGGCAAAAGTACAATAAATTCTTCACCCCCGAAACGCGCCAACATATCGTAAAACCGCATTTCTTTACGCGCAATTTCAGCAATTTGGCATAGCACTTGGTCGCCGACATCATGTCCGTATTGATCATTAATCGCTTTAAAATGATCGACATCAAAAATCAAAAGACTGGTACAGACCGTCATTGGGGTTTCTTGGATTTTTTTATTGGCAGCATGTACAAATTGGCGACGATTGCTTAACTGGGTTAATTCATCCGTATGGGCAATTTTGCGCAGGGTATGAAAGTTCCAGTCATCTAGCAGCGCTCTTAGAAACGTTTTACGAGAGTTGAGCGTAGAGTTCCAGCAGATATACATACTGAACAGCAGCACAGGAACGTACACCAATAAAAATATTGTAAAATCACCAAAATCATTAATGCGCCATGCGCCAAAAAGGATCGCTGCCGTGATCATGGCTGAGGTCATAATCGAAGGGCGAAAATGCACATGAATACTTAAATTACCCAATACGATCAAAATAATGGCGGCATATTGATAGCTATGAACCAGTTCATTTTTCGACTGAAGTAATATCTCAAACCAGAGGATTGCAGAAAGGCAAGTCGCTAGTGGTAATATTAAATCGAGCAATTTAATCTGTTTGATATATTTAAACAGAACATAGTTCAGGCTAAATGCACCAATAATAGCAATGATACGAATCACACCTGACAGTACTTCTATGTCAGGCAGAACATAGCGATCTGCCCAAAAATAGATTAAAAATGCCAATTGAGCGAAATAGTTGACCTGCTTTAAATAGTCTTTCTGGTTGTAGTACAAAAATTTGTAATAAGCATTTTTAAACTGTGCCGGGATACGTGCAATCGGGTCGGATAAAGCACGCTCAATACGGACACGATTCTCTAAGTCACATGCTTCTGCCTGTATGAGCGTATGTTTGGCAGAAGTGCGATTCATCGATTCTATGAGTAATTGTGATTCGTTTTTAACTGATTTCCGAGAAGGTTGATTGGGGCCTTCCATGATCAAGTTCCTATTTTAGAAGCGTTTTTATGCAACTGTTAACAAATAGTATCTAAAAATGTCTACATTTGTATAGTATTTGTTCTGGTTTTTTTAATTATTTTAGCTGTTTCAGATGAATTATATGTTTAAGGAAATATTGCTCTGGGCATTTATCTGGTTCGCTCTCATTCCTTGCAACGCATGATCAATAATCATTTGTGATAGTTGAGTAGGTTTTAAACGAAAGTCCCATATATATTCAACAGCCATTGTGACTTTTTTAATTTACAGAATTTCTACTTCGAATATACATGGGAAGACGAACGTTTAGGCCTTAGATTTTATCGGCATTTGGTTGGATGAGGGCTTTAAAATCGGCACTAGAAGGGGCTTGATAGATTTTAAGTCCAAACTCAGGTGTGATTGCGATCAGATGGTCAAAGATATCCGATTGAATCGCTTCATAATCTTTCCATGCAATAGTTTTACTAAAAGCATAAATCTCTAAAGGAATGCCTTCACTCGTGGGTTGTAACTGACGCACCAAAATCGTTTGGTGTTGGGCAATGCCTGAATGCTGTTGTAAATAAAATTCTACATAGGCACGAAAGGTCCCAAGATTGGTTAAACGGCGCTGATTATATTGCGACTGATTGGAAAGTTGCTGATTAAACTGAGCAAGCTCTTCATGCTTATGATCAAGATATTGATCTAATAATAAAAATTCTTTGAGTTTATTTTGCTCATCCTGAGTCATGAAATGAATAGAGCTTTGATCGATATAAAGTGAGCGTTTGATGCGGCGTACACCGGACTGTGCCATACCACGCCAGTTTTTAAAGGTGTCTGTCACCAGTTTATTGGTTGGAATCGTGGTAAAGGTCTTATCAAAGTTCTGTACAGTAATGGTATGTAATGACATATCAATGACATCGCCATCCGCATTGAGCGAGGGCATTTCAATCCAGTCACCAATTCGCACCATGTCATAAGAAGAAATTTGTACCGAAGCCACCAGTGACAAAATGGTATTTTGGAAGACCAACATCAGTACAGCCGCCATAGCACCGAAGCCTGCGAGTAATGTAAATACATCTTTTTTCAGAAAAGTACCTAAGATCATTAGGCCACAAACCAAAAAGATGATCAATTTGACCAACTGCAAATAGCCTTTAATTGGTTTGTTTCTAGATTTTGGATTACGTTGATAAATCAGATTAAAAATATTTAGTAATTCAGAAATGGCTAAAGCAATGGTCAGGAAGATAAAGGCCTGACAAGCCATTTGAACGATTGAGATAAACTTCACAGATAAATGTGGGACTGTGGTTATGCCATTTAAGATTACAATTGCTGGAACAATGTTGGCAAAGCGTTTAATCACACTATGTTCTGACAAAATTTGACTGTGGCTAAAGGCCATTTTAGACACGAGCTTACGAATACCACGTACCACAATTTGCTTGGCGATAAAATTTGCAATGATGGCAAAAATAATAATGAAACTGAGCGATGTCAGCATTTCTAACCAAGGGTATTGATCTGACCAATCTTGAATATTTTTAATGAACTGAAATTTTTCCAAAATTATCCTACTCTTATTGAAGTAAATGAAAGGGTTAATGATCAAACTATTGTAATTGTGGTGATTATATAAGCAATTTTATACTCGTAAAATTTACGGAGTTACGACATGTATAGTCCATAATGTTACTTATTGGGTGCTAAGGAATGATTTTTTGAAGGTATAACCGATATTTATGGACTGAAAAAGATTAATGTTGATAAAAAAAAGCCCCCGAATCGGGAGCTTCATTGGCGATTTGAAGTGCTTACCACATTAAATCATCAGGAATTACATAAGCTGCATACGGATCTTCTTCATCCGTGGTTTGTTCATTCACTTCAGAATTATTCACAATAATAAAGCCTTCCATTTTCGCATTAATACGGTCGGCTAATTCTTTTGGTAAAAAAGCATAGTTGCTATTTTCCCGTGCAATAACAAGACTGCCAGCAACCAAGGCATTATAAATTTGCTGATTGATATAAAGCTTTTTGATCTTGGCATCATCGATAAATTGATAGGTCGATTCGCCATCGGTATCACGAATTTTATGCTGATTAATCATTTGCATGATGGCAGCTTTTAATTCTTTTTCTTGCAACACTGCTTTACGATCTTGCTCTAAAGCATGATCTTTTGCGATTTTTTGCTGCTGATCTTGCTCAATTTTCGCCTTGATTTCAGCATCTTTACTTTCACCGGTACGTTTTTCATGTACGGCTTGTTTAGACAATTTTTTTGCCTTTTTATTATCGACCAGACCTGCTTTAAGCAGTTGCGCCTGTAATGCATTTTTAACCATAGTACGTTCCAACTAATCGTGTATATGTCGATAATGAAAATAGATGATCCAATATACTGCGCTCATAACTACACTGAGTGCGGCAGGAATTAGGAATGCGTTTAATTTTAAATAAGGATAAAGCCAACTGGCAAGTATGCCACCAACGATAAATCCAACCAAAATTAATACATGTAAAACCACACGTTTAGACTCAACAGGCAATCCGCGAGCTTTATAGCCCAAAGCTAAACCTAAGTCCGTCAAAACACCAGAGAGATGTGTGGTACGAATAATGGTGCCTTTATAGTGGCTGACCATTGCATTTTGTACACCCATCGCCACGCATGCCCAAAGCAAAGCGTAACGTGGAAAATAGGGCAATATCATCCAACACAGGACAATAAAAAAAGCCACTAAGCTTAATGGGACGCCATAACGTCGCGTTAAGCTAAAGTGACTATTTCCTAGAATTAGCCCACTATAAAATGAGCCAATCACATAACAGAGCAACACTAAAATCAAATAAATAATTGTAGCCGGCTGCCATGCAATTAAAGCCATGGCTAACATACTGACATTACCCGTCATGTGAGATACCGACTGGTGCAAGATCGTCACCAGGCCGAGTACATTAATCATTCCTGCATTCACTGCGAGAAAAAAAGCACCCAGTTGTATCCAAAGCGGTAAAGTCTGAAAAGGCATGGCCTCGCCTTAAAAAGTATCAAATATCAGGATATTATCTTAAACCACGGTCGACTGCAGCTGTAAATAATACGTCAGTCGAAGAGTTTAAAGCTGTTTCAGTTGAATCTTGAAGTACGCTAATAACCATACCAATGGCAACAACTTGCATCGCGATATCACTTGAAATACCAAACAGGCCACAAGCCACTGGAATAAGCAGCAATGAACCACCAGCAACACCTGAAGCACCACATGCAGAAACGGTAGCAACGACTGATAAAATCAACATTGTGCTGAAATCAACAGAAATGCCCAAAGTATGAACTGCTGCTAGTGTGAGGACTGTAATTGTGACCGATGCACCTGCCATATTGACAGTTGCACCTAAAGGAATCGCTACGCTTGCAGTTGACTCTGGTACACCAAGACGCTTTGCAAGGTCTAAGTTAACTGGAATGTTTGCAGCGGAACTACGTGTAAAGAATGCAGTGATACCACTTTCACGTAGACATTGGAAAACCAATGGGAACGGGTTTGAGCGAGTAATAAATGCCACCATTAGTGGGTTAATGACCAAAGCTACAAAGAACATGGTACCGAGTAATACCGCAAGTAAGTGCGCATAACTAACAAGCGTTTTTAGACCTGAGTCGGCAAATGTAACAGCAACCAAACCGAAGATACCAATAGGTGCAAAGTTAATCACTAAACGGATCACTTTATTCACTGCATCAGCAGCGTCAGATAAAAAGACTTTGGTGTTCTCTGATGCATGACGAAATGCAATACCTAAGGTAACAGCCCAAGCCAAAATACCAATGAAATTTGCTTCAGAAATTGCTGTAACAGGGTTTGCGACAAAACTTAATAATAAGTTTTTCAATATTTCAGCAAGACTGCCTGGCGGCACAAGGTTTTCTGCAGCAACATCAAGAATTAATGTACTAGGGAATAAAAGGCTTGCTACTACTGAACTTAAAGCAGCAAGGAACATACCAATAGCGTACATCAACATAATCGGTTTAATGTAAGAATTACTGCTACCCACTTTGAAATTTGCAATGGATGACAGTACAAGTACAAAGACCAGTATCGGTGCTACGGATTTCAATGCCTTAATGAATAAATCACCAAGCAAACTTAAATAGGGTGCAACGCCCGGAGCCACAACAGCAACCAATACACCTAAAATAATGGCGATAATAATTCGGGTTACTAAACTCAAGCGTGTAAATGCTGAAAACATAGGAGAGCCTTGTCAGAATTACAATGACAAAATGATGAAAATTAGTGCTGTATTTTATACGAAAATATAGAATGCTTATAAAATAATTTTATTTAAAAATAAATCTTTGTTTTTTATAATCTATTTTTGTGTATTAAAATGTAAGCCTTTCAAAACTCACTGTTTATCAAATTTGGTTTGATTAAACAGTGAGCGAATACACCTTTAAATTTGGTATTCAGAACTGGCTGTAGCAAGCTCTGTCATGGCTTGATAATGGGTGAGAAAAATTTGACCACTCAAATGAGTGAGTAATTTTGAGTGCTGCAATTTATCCATGACAGGACCTTTGACTTCAGAAAAATGCAGTCGAATATCTAATTTTGATAATTCAGCATTTAACTCTTCCAACATTTCTAAGGCACTTAAGTCAATTGAACTGACGCTTGAGCAATTGATAACAACATGCTCTAGGTCAATATTTTGACTGACTTCATTGATCAGGAAACCTTTAAGCGTATTGGCATTTAAAAACGAGATATTTTCATCTATACGGAGCGAGAGTATATGTGGTGCGGTATAGACATGATGACGCTGTACATTGCGGAAGTGCTGTGTGCCTTCGACTAAACCGATCACCGCAATGTGTGGACGACTGATGCGCCATAACAACAGAATAAAAGTAGAAATGATGCCAATAATGAGACCTGTAGAAATATCGATACACACCACACCGAAAAAGGTCACCCACATCGCAATACCATCAGCTTTTGAATAACGCCATGTATCCACAAAAGGTTTAAAGTCGACTAATTTCCAAATAGAAACAATAATCGTGGCCGCCAAGATCACTAAGGGTAAGTCTTGGAAAAACCCAGTGAAGTAGAGACTGACAACGATAATCAGCAATGACGACAACACGCCAGCCATCGGTGTTTTCGCACCTGCATCTGCATTAACCACTGTACGCGATAAGCTACCTGTCACAGGAAAGGCGGAGCTAACCCCAGCGCTTAGATTGGCTAAACCTAGAGCGATCAACTCTTGGTTACTATTAAGTTGGCTTCGTTGTTGTAAGGCAGTAGCTTGGGCGATAGACAGTGACTCAACAAAACTAATCATTGCAATCATTGTTGCACCGGGCAGTAAGGTTTGTACCAGTTCCCAGTTCCAATGTGGAAAGCTTAAGGGTGGAAAACCTGAAGGAATTTCACCGACGGTTTTAATACCGACATTTTGCAGGTCAAATAACATGACCGATGCAATCGAGATCACCACTAGTATCAATGGAAGTGCTTTACTTAGAAAGGCTGTAGAGCCGAATCTAGATTGAATTGATTGAGTCGCCAATATTTTCGGCACATAGATTAAAAACAGTATGGCCAGCACACCAAAAATGAGTGAAGCGAAGTGAGTCAAACTCAGGTATTCCCAAAGACTCAAAACAAACTCAGGGATGTTATTAGCTTTTAGCGGGACATCGACGAGAAACTTAAACTGACCGAGCGCAATGAGCAGAGCCGAGGCAATAATGAAGCTTTTAATGACAGGATGACTGATCAGCTGAATTAAAAAACCAAAACGTAGTACACCTAGCAGCAGAGAAATCAGCCCGACCATTAAGGCCAAAAGTGTAGCGGCTTCAATATAAACAGGCGAACCAACTTCAAATAGCGGATTGAGCGTGGCGAAGGTCATCATCGAAATGATTGCCACAGGGCCAATCGATAAGGTTGAACTTCCTCCAATGAGGGCGTACACAATCATTGGTAAAATACTGGCATATAAACCCATGATTGGAGGTAAACCGGCCAGCATAGAATACGCCATACCTTGAGGAACCAACATGGCAATCACGATCAGCGAAGCAAGTACATCAGATTTAAATTTCACATTGCTGTAGTGCTGTAACCACTGCCAAGCAGGAAATTTCTGTAAGAAATGAGGTTTTAAATCTGACATAAACTTATCTAAATCACAATTTCATATATATTATGCATAAAAAATGCTAAGAAGTCTTGTGCAATAAATTTTGACCGTACAATATTGGAGTAAATTTAAGGGGATATTTAAGAAGCCATCATTTTAAATGAATTAATGAAAAGGATAAGCTGTTTTAAAGCTTAGGATATTCGAAATAATTATTGATATTTAAAAGAAGTCTGGAGGGTAAATTAAGGTATTGAATTGCTGTCCATTGCGATAATTCATCTATAGTGGTGCAAGAACAGCATGTCTGGCTTGAAATTTTAAAATAACTGAGTGTTATTTATAAGATTGGTTGCAATACAATTGGTAAAGAGTATTGAGAACTTGAACTAAATTTGCATCTTTAATTGAATAATAAATTTGCTTTCCATCACGACGCGTGGTCACAACATCACTTTTGCGTAACATCATCAGTTGTTGTGAGAGGGTTGGCTGTTTAATATCAGTGATTTCTTCAATCTGAGACACATTCAATTCTTGCTGTGCTAGATGACATAAAATTAGTAGACGATCCGTATTTGCCAGCGACTTTAAAACGCCCACGACTAATTCGGCAGAATCACGCATAGTAGTGATTTCCAGATCGGTATTCATTGGATATGTCCATACGATTAACAACAGCTCAAGTATACGGATATCACGGCTTAATACATTGAATAAATAAGACAATTTCTATGGTTTTTTATGAAATCAAATATCATTAATTTTTATAAGTTTAAATTTAGTTAATCAGTTAAATTTATTGCTTGATTTTAGTACAAGCTTTCACAAAATGCACATAAATATAAGACATTAGCTTAAAAAATCATGCACACTTTGAAAATAATTGTATCATCTAAAGATCGTATTCAATAAATACACAAGGGATAAATAGTCATGACAACAGATTCAGCTTTTCCAGCAACGAGTAATTTAGGTATCGCAGTATATAGTAATAACGCTGAAGCGATTGGTAATACACCTTTAGTTCGTATTAATCGTGCGATTCAGTCAGAAGCAACGGTCTTGGCTAAAGTTGAAAGCCGTAACCCAGCATTTTCAGTGAAATGTCGTGTAGGTGCAGCTCTCATTGCAGATGCAGAAGAAAAAGGTTTATTAAAACCGGGTATGCATATTGTAGAACCAACGAGTGGTAATACTGGGATTGCTTTGGCATTTGTTGCAGCAGCGAAAGGTTATGCAATTACATTAACCATGCCAGCAAGTATGAGTATCGAACGCCGTAAGGTGTTGAAATCTTTTGGTGCAAATCTCGTATTGACTGAACCTGCTAAAGGCATGAAAGGTGCAGTCGAAGAAGCACAGCGCCTCGTTGCCGAACATCCTGAAACGTATTATTTACCACAACAGTTTGAAAACCCTGCAAACCCTAAAATTCATGAATTGACCACAGGCCCAGAAATTTGGGAAGCAACCGGTGGTAAAGTGGATATTTTAGTTTCAGGTGTAGGTACAGGCGGTACGATTTCAGGCATTTCAAGCTATTTTGAAAAAGTGAAAAATCAGCCACTTTATTCTGTTGCGGTTGAACCGGCTGAATCTCCGATTATTGCCCAAGCGAAAAAAGGCGAAACACTGACTCCTGGGCCACACAAAATTCAAGGGATTGGCGCTAACTTTATTCCGGGTAACTTAGATCTAGACCTTGTTGATGAAGTGATCGGTATTGAAAGTGCTGAAGCGATCGAATGGGCACGTAAAACGGCTACTCATGACGGTATTTTAGTGGGTATCTCTAGTGGTGCTGCTATGGCTGCGGCGGCAAAACTTGCTGCACGTCCTGAGAATGCAGGCAAAACCATTGTGGTCATTTTACCGGATGGTGGTGAACGTTACCTTTCTTCAGTTTTATTTGAAGATATTAGTGCTGACTAATAATTCTGACATGAAAAAAAGCCCGTTCAATTGAATGGGCTTTTTTATTGATGATTTTGTTATTTATAAGTGTCTTAAGCTGCGTATTGATCATCGTTTTTGGCATTTTGTTGTTTAATTTTTCGTTTAGGCGGTTCATGTCCTAACTTTCGAGCGATGTATTTAAACAGGAAGCCTAAGAGTATGCATATCGTGACAGCAGGGATAACCACTTGAGTGAGCCAAACATCAATATGATCCAGACTCCAACTTAAAATTAAAAAAGCACACAAATATGCGCAGTTAAAGCAAATGTTCGACAGTTTGTACATGCGAAAGAGAGTAATTCGTTTGGCGGTCACGAATCTCTATCTTACTGAATAATGAGGAAATGTGTAGTTTTAATATCAGAAAAATAAACTAATTGAATAATCATTATTCAATATTATTGATTATATTTTTAAATCTTCGCAATTTTATACCTTAAAGAAAAGCCTTGCTGTGAGTCAGAAAAACTTGACCTTCCCATTGTGGTAAAGTTTAAGCTATAGCCTAAAACAAGCACATATGATTGGGATGTTGCCATGACAGATTCGACAGAACGCAAACTTTTTGATGGCACACTTGCTATTGAAGGGATGATGTGTGCTTCTTGTGTGGCACGGGTGGAAAAAGCCTTAAAAAAAGTCGATGGCATCACTGATGCTCAAGTGAATTTAGCCACTGAAACAGCACATGTTCAGAGTGATAAAAATGTGGATTATTCTGCTGTAATTCAGGCCGTTGAAAAGGCAGGTTTTGGCGTTGCACAAAAGCAGCTTGAACTTGAAATTGAAGGGATGACTTGCGCATCGTGTGTTGCACGTGTTGAAAAAGCCTTAAAGATAGTTCCAGAAGTCATCGATGCAAAAGTGAATTTGGCAACTGAAAAAGCCACGATTACGGCATTGGCATCTGTTGAAAATTCTGCATTGGCGAAGTCTGTAGAAAAAGCAGGTTTTCATATTGCACAGCCCAATATTGAATTAAATATTGATGGAATGACCTGTGCTTCATGTGTGGCACGGGTTGAAAAAGCCTTAAACGCTGTAGACGGTGTTAATAAAGCAACGGTAAATTTAGCCAGTGAAAAAGCCTTTGTTCAGGCTCCCGCTTCAAAAACACAAGAATTGATCGCGGCAGTTAAAAAAGCGGGATACAGTGCTAGCATTGCTACGCAGCAACAACCGACAATGGCAGAAAAAAAAGCCGACGAAGCTCGGTTACTCAAACGTGATTTAATCATCGCATTGGTACTCGCTGTTCCTGTTTTTATCTTGGAGATGGGATCACACATGATTCCAGCTTTTCATCATTTTATTGCGCATAATTTAGGGACACAAAATAGTTGGTATATTCAGTTTATATTAACTACTTTGGTGTTAATCCTACCCGGAAGACGCTTTTATCAGCACGGCATACCAGCACTTGCGCGACTTGCCCCGGATATGAATTCTTTGGTCGCAGTCGGGACTTTATCTGCTTATAGTTTTTCTTGCGTTGCCACGTTTGCTCCGCAATTATTACCACAAGGTACCGTTCATGTGTACTTTGAAGCAGCTGCAGTGATTGTGGCGTTGATTCTTTTGGGTCGTTTTATGGAGGCGAAAGCCAAAGGTAAAACCTCGCAAGCTATTCAATACTTAGTCGGCATGCAACCCAAAACAGCACGTGTAGAGCAATCTGGTACCTTTATAGATTTGCCGATTAGTGATGTTGAAACAGGTATGTTGATTGAAATACGGCCTGGTGAACGTTGCCCAGTCGATGGTGCTGTAGTGTCTGGGAACAGTTATATTGATGAATCCATGATCAGTGGCGAGCCAATTCCTGTCGAGAAAAAAGCCGGTGATCAAGTTGTCGGTGGAACGATTAACCAAAATGGGGCCTTGAAAATACAAGCCACTGCGGTAGGTCAAGATTCTGTTTTGGCACAAATTATCCATATGGTCGAACAAGCTCAGGGTTCAAAATTACCGATTCAAGCTTTGGTGGATAAAGTCACGTTATGGTTTGTACCGGTGGTAATGGCGTTGGCGTTGATCACCTTTTTAGTTTGGTATGTTGTAGGACCTGAACCGAGTTTAACCTATGCATTAGTCAATGCTGTAGCAGTACTGATCATCGCATGTCCATGTGCAATGGGTTTGGCAACGCCAACGTCTATTATGGTCGGTACAGGGCGAGGTGCAGAGCTTGGAGTATTGTTCCGTAAAGGTGAAGCCTTACAACAACTCAAAATTACTCAAGTGGTTGCAGTCGATAAAACAGGGACATTGACGGAAGGTAAACCGAAACTGACAGATTTTGAAGTCACTGAAGCTTTTGATAAAGATCGCGTATTTCAGTTATTGGTCTCTGTAGAGCAGAAATCTGAGCATCCGATTGCATATGCCATTGTTCAAGCTGCAAAAGAGATGCAAGTGCAACTTTCAGAGGTTGAGCATTTTGATTCCGTGACTGGTGCTGGGATTCAGGCCGTTGTTGAAGGACAAAGCATTTTTATCGGTGCAGATCATTTGATGCATAAACTTGGTTTAGAAACACAAATCTTTTCATCACTGGCGGAACGCATGGGCAATGAAGGGAAAACCCCGCTCTATGTATCGATCGATCAACAGCTTGCTGCCATTGTGGCTGTAGCCGACCCGATCAAAGCCACAACCTTCGCAGCCATTCAAGCTTTGCATGATTTAGGACTGAAAGTGGCCATGATTACAGGCGACAACCGACACACTGCCACTGCGATAGCACGACAGTTGAAAATTGATCATGTGATTGCTGAAGTAATGCCAGATCAAAAAGTGCAATCTGTACAACAATTGCAAAAAGAACATGGTGTTGTATGTTTTGTGGGCGATGGCATTAATGATGCGCCTGCACTTGCGCAAGCAGATGTCGGCATGGCTATTGGTACAGGGACAGATGTGGCGATAGAGGCCGCGGACGTTGTGCTTATGTCGGGTAATTTACAAATGGTACCGACAGCAATCGCACTGAGTACTGCGACGATGAATAATATTCGCCAAAACCTATTTTGGGCATTTATTTACAATGCAGCATTGATTCCTGTCGCTGCAGGTGTGTTATATCCATTCTTTGGCATATTGCTTTCACCTATGTTCGCCGCAGGTGCAATGGCACTTTCATCGGTGTTTGTTGTGTCAAATGCCTTACGTTTAAAAGCATTTAAAGGGCCAGTTTTTCAGGAGTCTTGAGATGAATATTGGACAAGCAGCGAAAGCATCGGGCATTTCTGCAAAAATGATCCGCTATTATGAATCGATTGGGCTGTTAAATAATGCGCAGCGCACCGATACAGGCTATCGAATTTACTCGGAAGCCGATATTAAAACCTTGAGTTTCTTAAGACATGCGCGTGATTTAGGTTTTTCTTCTGAACAAATGAAAGATTTACTTGGGCTTTGGAAAAATCAAAGTCGGCAAAGTGTAGAAGTTAAAGCATTGGCGTTAAAACATATCCAGACCTTAAATCAAAAAATCGCAGACTTACAGGCCATGGTTGAGATCTTGCAACAATCTGTAGATGGCTGTGCCGGTAATGATCAAGCCGATTGTACGATTTTAAATCAAATCGAAACGGGCATGGCTGAGTGCTGCCATACAGCAAAGATTTAAACCCGCTTGACCTTACAATCGTGGCAAGGTTTATAGTGTTGTTATTAGAAAAGAAGGATGAATATCATGAAATTTCGTATTGATAATATGACATGCGGTGGTTGCGCACGTAGCGTGACAGCAACGATTAAAGACTTAGATGAAAATGCAACGGTCACTATTGATGTAGCCGCAAAATTAGTTGACGTTAAATCTAGTGCTAGTGCAGAGCAATTGATTAGCGCTTTAACCGAAGATGGTTTCCCACCTGTGATTGCATAACTTAGATATTGTCTAATGTATAAAAAAAGCCGAACAATTGTTCGGCTTTTTTTATTTATAAATCAATTTTATACGGCTGAAATTTTATCTGGCGTCATCAGCGCCTGATTAATATATAGCTTGATTAAACGTTCACGTGAACCAATTGATTTTTGATAATGCGTTGAATTGAGGAGTAGGGACGCACCATAAGTGACAGTCCAAATATAGGATAAATAATCACGAATCGACATTGCGCTTTCAAGTGATTTTAAATAATCACTGGTCATGTCCTTAATTTCAATAATACGTTCTTCCCGAACACGATAGAGCTCTTCAAATAACTCTTTTAATTTACGTTCATTATTGGTTAAGCGTTCTTCAATGACATGTAATAATATAGTTCTATTAGAATTCAACATATTATAAAGCATATATTGTGAAACATAAGTTTTAATATCGTGATTATATTTTTTTGAAATTTCTAATAATCGTTTTTCATTCAAAATAATAAGTTCTAAATATAATTGGTTTTTACTTTTAAAATGTTTATAAATCGTGCCTTTGGCAATATCTAGTTCACAAGCTAACTCACTTAAGGTGATGTCTTGATTATTATCTAATAGCAGGGTTTCTGCCATGGCTAAAATTTTTTCCTTGCGAAGGATAAAATTTTGTTGGCGTACTGAACTCATGATACCTGTTCCATAAACAGCTTGAGGGTGAACAAGCCTAGCTTAAGCTAAATCTTGTGAATCTTACATTCCACTATGGTCTCAAATATTACATAAATTGGTTTAAAAATAAACACATTAGTAGAGTGCGTAAAGCATATAGAATTCATAGCATAAAATTAATGTCAATAAAACTGAACCCTTGAGGTCATTTTTTTGAAATAAAATTCCATTTTTATTTTTTTTAATTTATTGTCTTTTCGCTTTTACAACAAAAGCAGCATTTAACAAAACGGTCTTGGTTGTTATGTTATTAATACAACCTAAATTAAACATGATTATAGGTGCTATTATGTTTGGTTTTAATCAATTACCAATTATAAATTTAGTCAATTCAATAAATTTATTTAATTGTAATAAAATAATGCTGCTCAAAATATCAGGTGGTTATTTTCCACTTGTCGGTAAAAACACATTATCTATATCCATTTTAGATATCTATCTGAAAAAACAGATCTTTAAAAAATCCACACAAAATTGATTTGATGATTTTGTGCGGGAGCGTGCAACTTTAAAAAAGTACTTTGTCAAAGACGCTGACAAAGCCTGTAGAAAAGGAAAGTACAATGCCAATATACAATGCGCCGTTAAAGGACATGGACTTCATCTTAAATGATGTATTCAATGCAGATGAGTTCTGGCAGTCAAATGAAAACTTAGCTCATATTGATATGGCGACTGCAAATGCCATTTTAGAAGAAATGGCTAAGTTTTCTAAAAACGTTATTCTAGACTTGAACCGTACTGCAGATGAAGAAGGTGGTGCGCAGTTTAGTAATGGTGTTGTTACTACGCCTACAGGGTTTAAAGACGCTTTTAAACAATTCGCCGAAGGTGGTTGGGTTGGTTTAGGCGCTTCTGAAGAATGGGGCGGCCAAAACATGCCGAAAATGTTGACAGTACTTGCTGACGAAATGATTTGGAGTACCAATCCATCATTTATGTTGTATCCACTACTGACTGTGGGTGCAGGTATGGCGATTAATGACCGTGCTTCGCAAGAGCAAAAAGAAACCTATCTTCCAAAATTTTATACGGGTGAATGGTCAGGCACTATGTGTTTAACTGAACCACATTCAGGGACTGATTTGGGGATCATTAAAACCAAAGCAGAGCCGAATGAAGATGGTTCATTTAACATTACAGGCACTAAAATTTTCATCACCAGTGGTGAACATGATCTGTGTGAAAACATCATCCATCTTGTGTTAGCAAAAACGCCAAATGCACCTGCGGGTTCACGTGGTATTTCATTGTTTATCGTTCCAAAATTTCATGTCAATGCCGATGGCTCAGTCGGTGAACGTAATGCTGTTTCAGCGGGTTCAATTGAACACAAGATGGGTATTAAAGGTTCTGCAACGTGTGTTATGAACTTTGATGGTGCCAAAGGTTATATCGTTGGTAAAGAAAACGAAGGTCTTGCGGCGATGTTTGTCATGATGAACTATGAACGTTTATCGATGGGTATCCAAGGGATTGGCGCTGCAGAATTTGCTTACCAAAATGCTGCACAGTATGCGACTGATCGTCTACAAGGTCGTTCTGCGACAGGTGTGAAATCTCCTGAAAAACCAGCAGACTCTATTTTAGTACATGGTGATGTACGTCGTATGTTGTTGAATGTACGCGCCAACAACGAAGCATCTCGTGCATTTGCTGTGTATGTTGGCCAGCAACTGGATATTACAAAATATTCAACTGACGAAGCTGCAGTGAAAAAAGCCAATGACCGCGTGGCTTTATTGACACCTATTGCAAAAGCCTACCTAACAGATACAGCCCTACAAGCTACTTTAGAAGCGCAAATGTGCTTTGGTGGTCATGGCTATATCCGTGAATGGGGTATGGAGCAATGCATTCGTGACTTACGTATTTCACAGATTTACGAAGGCACAAATGGCGTACAAGCGATTGATTTAATTGGACGCAAAACCACGAAATGTAATGGTGCATTTATTGCCGAATACATTACTGAAATT
The DNA here is from genome assembly GCF_013420465.1 of Acinetobacter sp. YH01005. Lineage (NCBI taxonomy): Bacteria > Pseudomonadati > Pseudomonadota > Gammaproteobacteria > Moraxellales > Moraxellaceae > Acinetobacter > Acinetobacter sp. YH01005. The sequence goes on from NZ_VOYA01000008.1 coordinate 107,072, forward strand.
CGTGACTTTGCTGCAACCATGGCTGATTCAAAAGTTAAATCTGCAGCATTGCAAGTTTCTGACGAAGTTGAAGCATTAACGCAATTCATTGTAGAACAATCTAAGGCCACCCCAGACTTTAGCAGTTCGGTGGCAGTCGATTACCTGCACGCTGTTGGTTTACTCAGCTTCGTTTATATGTTTGCACGTATTAGCAAAGCTGCGGCTGCAAAACCAGAGAGCTTCTACCAAAACAAACTGGTACTCGCAGATTTCTATGTTGAGAAAGTTCTACCTGACCTTGCTGCCCGTGCTCAACGCATTAAAGCAGGTTCTGAACTTATCATGCAGCTATCTGAAGAATACTTCACCGCTCAATCTTAAGGTTTCATCGAAACCACTGTGAAAAACATTAAGATGGAAAATCTGAGGAACCAGTCATGGTTCCTTGGGGTTAAAAGATTTAAAACAGGATGAAATAAGAAATGATTGTAATTGTAGATGGCGTACGTACAGCGATGGGTGGTTTTCAGGGTTCACTTTCATCTTGTACAGCCCCAGACTTAGGTGCTGCAGCGATTCAAGCTGTTGTTGCACGTGCAGGTTTAGAACCTACAGATATTGACGAAGTTATTTTTGGCTGTGTATTACCGGCTGGTCTTAAACAAGGTCCTGCACGCCAAGCGATGCGTCAAGCAGGCTTACCAGATACAACGGGTGCCACCACGATTAATAAAATCTGTGGTTCAGGCATGAAGGCGGTGATGCAAGCAGCTGATGCGATTAAAGCCGGTTCTGCCAATATTGTGGTTGCTGGTGGTATGGAGTCGATGTCAAATGCGCCATATTTACTTGAAAAAGCGCGTTCAGGCTATCGTATGGGTCATGGTAAAACCACTGATCACATGTTCCAAGAAGGCTTAGAAGATGCTGAGACAGGTTTATCGATGGGTATTCTGGCACAAGATATGGCAGATAAAAAAGGCTATACCCGTGAACAGCAAGATGCTTTTGCCATCAACTCACTCAATAAAGCCGTTGCAGCGATTCAAGGTGGTTTCTTTAAAAATGAAATCGTGCCGGTTACTGTTAAAAGCCGTAAAGGTGACGTCGTTGTTGACACGGATGAACAGCCTTTAAGTGCTAAGCCTGAAAAAATCCCTACACTGCGTCCTGCATTCAAAAAAGACGGTACGATCACAGCTGCCAATGCCAGCTCAATTTCTGACGGTGCATCAGCTTTGGTGGTTACATCAGAAGAAACGGCCCAAGCACGTGGTTTAACACCACTGGCAAAAGTCGTTGCTTATGCCACAAATTCACAGCATCCGTCAGAGTTCACGATTGCTCCAGTCGGTGCTATTGAGAAAGTGCTTGCACAAGCCGGTTGGGATGCACAAGAGGTTGACCTGTGGGAAGTCAATGAAGCATTTGCCATGGTTACAATGCTGGCGATTGATGGATTTAACTTAGATGAAGCAAAAGTGAACATTCATGGTGGTGCTTGCTCACTTGGTCACCCACTAGGTTCATCAGGTTCACGTATTATTGTGACGCTGATTCATGCTTTAAAACGCACTGGCGGTAAAAAAGGTGTCGCAGCACTGTGTATTGGTGGCGGTGAAGCAACTGCAATTGCGGTTGAACTGATTTAATTTGCCTCAATTTATATAAGTAAGCTTTTAGATAAGTACGTTTTTAGATAAGCAATAACAAACGCTATCTCAGTTCGCTGGGATGGCGAAAAAAGATGTTTATTTTGAGATATTTATTTTTTGAGATTTAATTATGAATGGTTTAGATCGCATTCGCTTACTCTCCCTTCGCGACAAAGTAATGTCTGCTGAAAAAGCGATTGAGTTAATTCAAGATGGTTCAGTGGTTGGTTTAAGTGGTTTTGGTGGTGCAGGTGAGGCAAAGACGGTTCCATTGGCACTTGCAGATCATGCAGTTTCACATCCTCTTCGTATCACGTTGGCAACGGGTGCTAGTTTAGGAAATAGTATCGATGGTCGCCTCAATGCGGCGCATGCGATAGAACGTCGTTATCCGTATCAGGCAGATCCTGGTTTACGTAAAGCCATTAACGCTGGCGAGGTCATGTATATTGACCAACACTTGTCTGAAATGGCTGACAATATTCGTCATCATAATTTACCGCGCATTAATGTGGCCGTTATTGCAGCGACTGCAATTACCGAAGATGGTCAAATTATTCCGACAGGTTCATGTGGTAACTCAGCCAATTTCATTGAAATGGCAGATCATGTGATTATTGAAATTGATAATACGATTAACCCAGTGCTCGAAGGTGTACATGATATTTATGTGCCGAAAGCGCGACCAAACCGTGGGCCAATTCCACTGACTCAGGTCGGTGAACGTATTGGTACAATTGGGATCAATGTCAGCCCCGATAAGATTTCAGCTATTGTGTTGAATGATCTGCCAGATACCCAGTTTAAAATGGATGAACCTGATGCTGAAACCCTAGCGATTGCTCAGCATTTGATTGATTTCTTCGAAGGTGAAGTGGCAGCAGGGCGTTTGCCTGAAAATTTAGGCCCGCTACAGTCAGGTGTAGGTTCCATTGCCAATGCTGTATTTGCAGGTTTTGAGCATTCAAATTTCCATGATTTGGAAATGTATTCAGAAGTACTACAAGACTGTACCTTCCAGCTAATTGATTCTGGAAAAATGAATTTTGCTTCAGGCTGTTCAATGACGCTGTCTGAGCCGTGTGCACAGCATGTAATGAATAATTTTGATCAGTACAAAGACAAAATTGTGTTACGTCCACAAGAGCTATCCAATAACCCTGAAATCATTCGACGTTTAGGCATTATCGCGATTAATACGGCGCTTGAGTTTGATATTTATGGAAATGTAAATTCGACCCATGTGACGGGTACGAAAATGATGAACGGTATCGGCGGTTCAGGAGATTTTACTCGTCATGCACACATTGCCATTTTCGTAACCAAGTCGATTGCAAAAGGCGGTGCAATTTCATCGGTCGTGCCAATGGTGAGCCATACCGACCATACTGACCATGACGTTGATATCGTGGTTACAGAGCAGGGCTTGGCAGATTTACGTGGTCTTTCACCACGTGAGCGTGCACGTAAAGTCATTGAAATCTGTGCGCATCCAGATTATCGCGCAGCATTGTTGAGCTACTTTGAACGCGCATGTGAGCGTGGTGGTCAAACGCCGCATATTTTAAAAGAGGCTTTATCTTGGCATGCCACTTTTGAAGAAACCGGTTCAATGCGTCAAATCGTATAAACCTAAAGATTGAAAATTTTTAAATAAGCCCACGATCAAGTGGGCTTATTTATTATGAAAGACTACAAATGTTTCAAAACATGACAAAAGAAAAACAGCAGCACTTGGTTTGAAACTTTTGCATAACACGAACGGTCTTAAGTTATCTTCAAGGCTTTCTATAATGCAAAACTCATTGACAAAGAAGGTCAGTATTTTGAAAAAGATTCAATTATTTTCTGCGATGTTGCTCGCAGTTCTCCTCACGGCATGTAAACAAAGCCCAGCGCCTGATTATGCTGGAACATGGCAAAATACCGCAGTAGATCCGCAGCTTGAAAATGCGTTGATTATTAGTAAAAATGGTGAAAACTATTTTATTACCAATACTTTAAAAGATAAACAAAGTGGTAAATCTGAAAAGAAAAATCCTGTACCTGCGTCTGTTGCTGAATCTGGGTTACTGGCTGTAAACTCTGGGACAGGTGCTGTTGAATTTGCGATTGACGAAAAAACTGGAAATTTAGTTGGGTCTGGATCCATTTATAAAAAAGTAAAATAGATCAATTATCTATAGATGCAAAAATATCAAAAGCAGCCTCTAAGTTGGGCTGCTTTTTAACTTTTAAGCGAACGTTTATTTACTTTAACTTAGTTCAGAACCGAAGAGAAATCATGGATAAAATAATCCGCTTTATTTTTGATTTGCTCAATTTCGTGCTCTGAATATGCATCATACACGGCAACCACTTCAATGCCTGCTGCATTTGCAGCTTCTACACCAATGAGTGAATCTTCAAAAATTAAACATTCTTCAGGTCGAACTGCAAAATGTTCAATCGCCTGTAAATAGACTTCAGGATGCGGCTTAATATTTTTGACACTTTCACGGGTCAGGATCAGATCAAAGCTATTTTCAAAATGCAGCATTGGATAGATGTTAATATTTTTTTGATATCGATAAATATTTTGCAAGCTGGTCGTGGTGGTAATTGCCACCTGAATGCCTTGCTGAATGAGCTGTTGAACAAATAACGCTGCATGTGGTTTAAGCAAGATGATATGTTCTAAAAAATGCTGTGAAATGGCATATCGTTGCTGTTTGATTTGATCTGCTGTGTGTTGTTCAATCTTATAAGTATCTTTTAGATAGTTACAATACATTAAGTAAGGGTCTGGTGTGTTTTTAAATAATTGCAGCTGAATGTCACGTTCACGTTGAATTAAACCCAGTTGGATGGTTTGTCCAGTTAACTGTTGAATCAAATCTGCGTCGACCTGATTCCACACGCCAACAGAGTCGATAAGTGTGCCATCTAAATCAAAACAAACCAGTTTTTTTCCTTGAAGCATGTTGATATCCAAATTCGTGCTGGGTCTATTATGCGGACTGATTGGAGTGTTGAAAAGCTGAACTCAACTGAGCAGGCTAAACTGGCGTTTCATCTGCAATAAAAGTAATATTTCGTTATTGGCTTTTTGTATAATTCAGCAGATGATGCACAGCATAACTTGCAATATTTAATTAGGGACTAAATCTTTCGTGTTTGAATTGGACTGTAAACTTCTTAGCATTTTTTTTCATGTTTATAAGTACAAAAATGTGTCGCAAGCTGCTGAACACTTGCAAATGAGTCAGCCTACAGTCAGTAATATTTTAAATAAAATACGACAGCATTATAACGACCCCTTATTTTTACGTATCGGCAATGAAATGGTGCCTACGGAGTTATCGCGTCAATTATTTCCTTTAGTCAGCGAAGCCTTGAGTAAAGTTGAAGCCATTAATAATTTTACGATTAATTTTGATCAAGCTATTTCAGATCAACAATTTACTTTGGCCATGACCGATGTTTCGCATTTGGTTTTATTGCCTAAAATCAGCCAATATCTAAAAAAACACGCGCCACAAATACGTCTGAATGTACGCCCGATTACCACTGAAACCAGTTATCAGATGGCGAATGGTGAAATTGATTTAGCACTGGGGTTTTTACCGCATTTGGAAAGCGGCTTTTATCAGCAAAAATTGTTTGAGCAATATTATGTGGTGATTGCAGCTAAGGATCATCCACGATTAACGGGTGACACTATTACAACTGAGCAATATTTGTCAGAGTCGCATATTGATATTGATGCAGGGATGGGGCACTACCATATTGAAAATGAGCTGCTTAACCTTGATTTAAAACGTGATATTTTGATGCGTTTACCTAGTTATTTAGGTGTAGGCTTAGTCGTGCAAGACACTGATGCGATTGCTACTGTGCCGTATTACTTGAGTGAAGTATTGCTTTCGCGCGGCAACTTAAAAATATTTGACGCACCGATTGCATTTCCAACCTATGGCGTGAAGCAATATTGGCATATGTCTTGCCATCATAAAACCAGCCATCAATGGCTACGTCATATGTTCCATGAGATATTGGTAAAATAATTTTTATGCATTACATAAAGCCCAAAAATGATTTTGGGCTTTTTTTTTGCAATTTTTGCAGCAATTTTGTGCATGGGCTGCACCCGATTTGGTCATGCTATAGCTCAATACTATAAAAAAGTCTAATAAATAGCAGTATTACGTTTATATAAATTGGTAATACTAAATTGGCACAGCCTTTGCATTTCTACATACATCATAAAGTGATCTAGGGTTCCGATGCATTTATATGTATGACCGCGACCGAGAGTTCACGGCTTCGTTTTAATTCAAAGCAAAGCTGCACGGAGGGATAAAAGCCCGGGAGGTAAACAGTTAAGAATTAGGCAGAGGCTGCAATGAGCACAAAACATTATCATGACGATAAAGCACTATGGACTGAACTTTTACCGGGTGGACACCACTGGTCAGCGCGTATTCAGCGTGGCGCTGTATTACAGCTTAAATCGCTAGGGCAAAATGCCAATGTGGCGCTTTACTGTGTAAATAGTGAAGATAAGCTCGAACGCTACAACATGCCAGATAGCCTTAAAGGGCAGCACACGGCATATTTAAGTACAGGTCATATTTTGGCATCGGATTTAGGCCGTGCCATGATTTCGATTGTGAAAGATGATCACGCTTGGAATGATGCTTTTTGTGCACCAAGTACGGCATCGCAAATTGAAAAACAATACGGCAGCAAAACTTTCCAAGATGCCCGTAATGATATGTACCGTAATGGCAAAGATAGCTTATTGCTTGAAATGACCAAGTTTGGCTTATATGCAACTGACCTCAGCAGTACCTTAAATTTATTCTCTAAAGTTCAACCTGATGACAATGGCAACTTAAGTTATGTTGCTTCGGACAACACTGATCAAGTGATTGAACTTCGCTTTGAAATGGATTGTTTGGTCTTTTTATCTAGTGCACCACATGGATTATCTCAAGCAGAAGAATATAACCCTGCCGATGTACAACTAAGCTTATTTAAGGCATTGCCTTTGGCAGATACAGATGTTTGCCGTGATTCTTGCCCGCAAAATCAACGTGCTTTTCAAAATAATAAACGCTATTACGCTTTAACGGCTTGAGGGGAATGATCATGACTGCATTAGTAAATCCAACACAAAATTTTGAAAAATCAGTGTTAAGCGAAGTATGTCCTGCTGGCGAAGCATGGATGTGCGAAGTCAAAAAAGGGCAATATTTCCGTATCGTTGACCTCGAAGGCAATCAAGCGGTGGATACGCTATTTATCTCTAGCCAAAACCCTGAAGAGCGTTATAGCGCAACAGATACCTTAGCCATTAACCAACAGATTTATTTAGAAAAAGGCACAGCGCTATACACTAACTTTGGCAACAAAATTGCTACCATCCATGACGATAATTGTGGCCGTCATGACACCTTAGGCGGTGCATGTTCATGTGAAAGCAACACTGTTCGCTATGCACATGACAAATTTCCAATGCACAGTTGCCGTAATAATTTCATGATTGCTCTGTCGCAACATTCGATTGCCAAAAAACATGGCTTAAATGTGCGCCATATCGGTCCAAATATTAACTTCTTTATGAATGTGCCTGTGACAGCGGAGGGTCATCTTAAATTTGATGATGGTATTTCTGCACCGGGTAAATATGTCGAGATTAAAGCTGAAATGGATTTAATCGTCCTCATTTCCAATTGTCCACAACTGAATAACCCATGTAATGCCTATAACCCAACAAAAATTCAATTGATCATTCGTGAAGGTGAGGAGTAATATCATGTTTAATAAAGTCCTCATTGCCAACCGTGGTGCAATTGCTTGCCGTGTGATTCGTACACTTAAAAAATTAGGCATTCAATCTGTTGCTGTGTATTCAGAAGCAGACCGTGATTCTTTGCATGTGACCTTAGCTGATGAAGCTGTATTTATTGGTGATAGTCCTGCCAGCCAAAGCTATTTAAATGTCGATAAAATTTTAGAAGTTGCAAAGCAAACAGGTGCAGAAGCGATTCATCCCGGCTATGGCTTCTTGTCTGAAAATGCAGAATTTTGTGATCTGTGTGAAGCGCAAGGCATTGTATTTTTAGGGCCAGACTCAAAACAAATGAAATCCTTTGGCTTAAAACATACCGCGCGTCAACTCGCGATTCAAGCCAATGTACCACTTCTTCCGGGCAGTCAGCTTTTGGCAGATGAAGCTGAAGCACTGCTTGAAGCCAATCGTATTGGTTATCCTGTGATGCTGAAAAGTACCGCAGGCGGTGGCGGTATTGGTATGCGTTTGGTGTGGAATGAAGAAGAGTTGAAAGATGCTTATTCTACGGTTTCATATCTTGCCCAAGCCAACTTTAAAGATGCGGGTTTGTACCTTGAGAAATTTGTACAAAATGCACGTCATATCGAAGTGCAAATTTTTGGTGATGGCAAAGGCTTAGTCTTGGCACTTGGCGAGCGCGATTGTTCGGTACAGCGCCGTAATCAAAAAGTTGTGGAAGAAACCCCAGCACCACATATCAATGATGATCAACGTGCTTATATTCAATCGATTGCGATTGGGCTGATGCAGTCGGTAAATTACCGTTCGGCAGGTACAGTTGAGTTTGTGATGGATACCGACACACAGGAATTCTATTTCTTAGAAGTGAATACCCGCCTGCAAGTTGAACATGGTGTGACGGAGCAAGTCTTTGGTGTAGATCTTGTGGAATGGATGGTGACTTTAGGTAGTGGCGATTGGATTGCACCAACAGCAGAACTTGTATCTAAAGGTCATTCAATTCAAGTGCGTCTGTATGCCGAAGACCCAATCAAAAACTTCCAACCGAGTGCAGGGCTTTTAACGCATGTTGATTTTGATGCCAATGCGCGTAATGAAACTTGGGTTGAAACGGGTTCAAATGTATCGTCATTCTATGACCCGATGATTGCGAAAATCATTGTGACAGCGGATGATCGAGACTTGGCAATTGCTGCAATGACCGAAACACTCGGCAAAACATCGGTTGCAGGTATCGAAACCAATCTTGAATATCTACAAAATATTATCGACTGTGATGTATTTAAAGCTGGTACGCAAACCACACGATTCTTAAATACATTTGAGTGGAAAACCCAAAAAATTGAAGTGTTGCAATCAGGCATTCAAACTTCTGTGCAAGATGTCACAGGTCGTTTGGGCTACTGGGATGTCGGTGTGCCACCATCAGGTGCCATTGATCCACTATCACTGAATGTCGCAAACCAGTTACTTGGTAATGCCTATAACACTGCAGGCTTAGAATGTACGCTACAAGGTCCGACTTTAAAATTCCATTGTGACAGCCAAATCGTGCTTGCCGGGGGCGATATGCCATCAACACTAGATGGCGCTCAAGTTCCGATGTGGCAGAACGTGAATGTGCGTAAAGGTCAGGTGCTCAAATGTGGCAAAATTGCCACAGGTTGCCGCACCTATATCGGGATTAAAGGCGGTTTAAATGTACCTGAATATCTCGGCTCACAAGCAACCTTCACCTTGGGTCAGTTTGGTGGTCATGCTGGTCGTAATTTATTGATTGGAGATATGTTGCCAATCACGGCATTTACATCTGAACAAGTGACAGCACTTGCGCCTGAACAAGTGCCAACGTTTAGTCATGAATGGGAAATTGCGGTGATGTACGGCCCGCATGGTGCACCAGACTTCTTTACTAAAAAAGACATTGATACCTTCTTTGCCAATACTTTTGAGATTCACTTTAACTCAAGCCGTACAGGTATTCGTTTGATTGGTCCAAAACCTGAATGGGCACGTGAGGATGGTGGTGAAGCAGGTTTGCATCCATCAAATATTCATGACAATGCATACGCGATTGGTGCGATTGATTTCACGGGCGATATGCCGATTATCTTGGGTCCAGATGGTCCAAGTTTAGGAGGCTTTGTTTGTCCTGCCGTGGTGATTAATTCTGAGCTTTGGAAACTCGGTCAATTGAAAGCAGGAGACAAAGTCAAATTTATACCTGTGAGTTATCATCAAGCGAAACTTTTAAATGAAAAATATCATGCACAATTAGAAGCATCTGATACGCAGGTTGTGGCATTTGATGAGTCATTTTATCCTGAACTTTCCACCTTAAAAAATGCGGTGCTTGATACTTTAAAAGGTCAGAATGGTACGCCTGATGTGGTGTATCGTCCTGCCGGCAATAACTACATGTTGGTGGAATATGGTGAGTTAGTTTTAGATCTGAACTTACGTTTCCGTATTCATGCACTCATGCAATGGGTTCAAAAGCAAAATATCACAGGGATTATTGATCTCACACCGGGGATTCGTTCGCTACAAATCCATTTTGATTCGATCAAGCTTGATCAAATTGATTTACTTCGTTTACTGCAAGTCGCTGAAGCTGAATTGCCTGATGTGACCCAAATGCAAGTACCGTCACGGACTGTGTATTTACCACTCGCTTGGGAGGATTCACAAACCCAGCTAGCGACAGAGCGTTATATGCAAACAGTACGCCCAGATGCGCCATGGTGTCCTGACAATATTGAGTTTATCCGTCGTATTAATGGTTTAAAAGACAAACAAGCGGTCAAAGATGTGGTTTATGACGCGAGTTATTTGGTCATGGGTTTGGGCGATGTGTATTTAGGTGCACCTGTGGCAACACCTCTTGATCCTCGCCAGCGTTTAGTGACGACGAAATACAATCCTGCACGGACATGGACACCTGAAAATGCTGTCGGTATTGGCGGTGCGTATATGTGCGTGTACGGTATGGAAGGTCCGGGGGGCTATCAATTTGTGGGTCGTACCACGCAAATGTGGTCACGCTACCGTAAAAACCCTGATTTTGAACAAGGCATGCCGTGGTTACTACGCTTCTTTGACCAAATTAAGTTTTATGAAGTTTCAGAAGCTGAACTGATGCAGATGCGTGAGGACTTTAAAGCGGGTCGCTTAAAACTGCGTGTAGAAGAAGGCGTACTCAACTTAAAAGAATACAATGACTTCTTGACTGAAAATGCAGAATCAATCTCAGCATTTAAATCGGTACAACAAGCCAATTTTGATGAAGAACGTCGTCGTTGGCATGAAGCTGGGCTTGCAGAGTATGTTTCTGAAAGCTTAGATGCTGTGATAGATGATAGTGATGTTCAAATTCCTGAAGGTGGTTGTGCGGTGGAATCACACATGCCGGGAAGTATTTGGAAAATTGAATGCAAGTCAGGTGATATTGTGGAAGAAGGTGCAACGCTTGTGGTGATTGAAGCGATGAAGATTGAAATTCCGATTATTGCGCCTGAACGTATGATGGTTTCTGAAATTACCATTGAAAAAGGGCAAACAGTGAAAACGGGGCAGGTGTTGTTTACTTTAGCTCCAGTGGCTTAAAGATATAAAGTAGAAAAGTTTGTTTAGCAGAATTTATTATTCATTAGACGTCTAAAGTAAACGACCTATATACCTAAGCACTTGTTATAAATATTATTGTTTATAACAAGTGCTTTAAGCTATTTTGTTGATTTTAAATTATTCACTTTTAGGATAAATGCAAATAAAAGCGGTGCGGTAAAAATACAAAGTGCAATAATACTAATGCTGTTGCCATAAGGTTGAGCAAATACAAACAGTGCTATGAGCAAACATAGGCTTGCTACTAATTTGGTTAATAGTGGAGAACGAGCCATCCAAGCCAGCTGAGTTTTTTGGGTGTGTACTAAACGTTTTGCACTCACTTGATAAAAGCACCAAAGCGCAATGACAATCAACATAAAACCAAAAATCAAATGCATGTTTAGATGTTCTCCAGTACAGCCTGCTGTTTACGTTTAATTTTATCTACGGCCCTTTGTTGAATGGGCACAATATTTTGATGTAAAAATAAGGCCAACAGTCCAAAAATTAAAATCATGAGATCTACTCTCAAAAAGGTCCAATATTGAGCCCATGAATGGATGTAGCCATGTGAAATTAAATAGTAAATATTAATGATCGGTAGCAGCAGGGCGCCAAGAATAAAAATTTTAAGCTGCATTTTCCAAAGCATGCGTTGTGGCATAACTAAGCTTGTAATTAAACTACTAAGCCAAATGCCAAAAAATGCGTAAACTTCATAAGTTGCGACACTGCTATGACCTTGCATCACTCGGTTTGCATATAAGTAGGCCAGCATAGACAGCGGGAGCCCAAGAATAGCCGCAATATTGAGACGGTTCACTACATAGTGGCCCAGATGAAAACTTTCCGATTTCCTTTGCATTTGTCGTTTTAAACTCCACAGCAAAAGGCCTGAAGCAATCATGGCACAGCCTAAAATGCCAGAAAAGAAAAAGCCCAAACGTAATGCAGGCTGAGCAAACTTTGCCATATGTAGCCCATATACACCTGCATTGAGTGTTGCGATGGCACTGGTATTCCGTGTTGAGCCCAACATTTTGCCATTGGCAGCATTAAAGGTTATTTGCGCTTGATTTCGAGTAATTGATTGATCTTTCAATTCGGTAATGGTGAGCCGCGATTGGGTAGTATTGGGTTGTTGGATAGTTATATTTTCAATAGCCGAATTTCCCCACTGCTGCCGTGCTGTATTTAAAAAATAATGAATTGACTTCATCTCTGCTTTATTTATTGTAGTTTGATGAGGCATAGTTACTGTGGTACGAATTTCTTCAAAATATTGAAATGGATTATCTGGATAGATTTTTTTCATACCAGATGGCAACAAAACATAGAAAAAAATGGCTAAACCAGTAAAAGTTATAGTCAAAAAAAAGGGAAGTGCGACAACAGCAGAAACATTATGAAAATCTAAATATGATCGTTGTCCTTTAAAGGCTCTTAAAGTGAAAAAATCGGTCAATATTTTTTTATGCGTTATCACTCCTGAAATGAGCGTAATCAGCATAATAAACGCCGCGATGGTCGTAATCAGCCTGCCAATATAATAGGGCACACCGTAGAGCTGAAAGTGAAAACTGTAAAAGAAATCTCCGCCTTGAGTTGTAGATGCGGCCATTTCTTTACCTGTGGCTGCATCTAAGGTTTTACTGTCATATCCGCCATCTGCCTTTTGCCAGTAAATTTTATTCACGGGCATGCTTTGATTTGCAACCCCGATGTACCAACTTTTAGCATCAGGCGCATTTTTTTGCAGATAGCTGACTGCAGTTTCAACAGCAGTTTGCTGATTAACTTGCATACTTGCAAATTGTGGTTGCATCCATAGACTGATTTCTTGGCGGTAATATGTGACGGATCCTGTTAAAAAAATCGCAAATAACAGCCAGCCAAAGAGCAGTCCAATCCATGAATGAAGCCATGCCATCGATTGGCGTACAGATTTATGCATGAATTAGCCTATGGAATGGTCAAGTAAAAATAGCCCGAATAAAAAAGCGATGCTGATAACAGAAAAGCGTTTGATATGTGGTGTACAAAATGCACAGATGACGAAGCAGGTATAAAAAATGAATGCGCAAAAACCTGCAAGAAATACCGATTCTGCTTTAGGTAAAAATGTGCTGAACAATTGGGTTAAATTCAGCGCCACTAATGCGCAGCACAAGAAGCCTATGCCAAAGGTCAGCAATAGCCGGTAAAGAAGGATGAGTGGCTGGGGAACAGAGATCATGCTGAGTCGTTTTAATTTACTTGATGTGAAAACAGATTGATCCTGCAAGCCTAAACGAGAGGATCAATCAGGCAATTATTGGCCGAACTTACTGAATAAAACTTAGAGTTGTGACCAAATACTGCTTGCTGTAATTTTGCTGATTAAATTTTCCTACTTTGTCAGACTCTTTGCTGACTTCAATTACATATTGGCCTTTCCAAGGCGTATCTATGGTGATTTGGCCTTGAGAATTGGCAGTATATTTCTTTTGCCAAAATTGAGGGGAAAATACAGTCAGTTCCAGTCCAGCTGCAGGTTTGCCTTGATAAAATACAGCGAATGTATTGCTGTTGGCTTGAACAGGAACAATATCCAGTTCAGAAACTGCTTTTAAATCTGATCTTCCCGCTTTCGCATGGTAAGAGAGCAGTGCTTCACCATACATCAGTTCACTGCTGAGTTTTACATCAGCCGCGCCTTTGGAGGCATAGGCAAGATGATCGGACTGAACCTTGGCCTTGAGCTTCTGTTTATTTTGCTCTGCCACGGCTGAATTAAATGATTTGAGAGATGTATCTTGTGTTTCTTTCACCTGTTCGCTGTATTCGCCAAAGTAGGCGCGGGTTTGATCATCTGCATCGCGTTCCAGCCAAAGCATATGCGCTTGTGCGGAGAGTGTGAATGTGAGACCAGTGCAAAGCGCAAAGATTTTTTTCATGATTCATCCTGCAATATTGAAAATCTGTGGACGGCCTTAAGGCAAATACTTAAGGCCTGTATGGAATTAATATTTAAATCTGAGTGCTACGCTGTAATTTGCTGGCGCGCCGTAAAAACCTTGCTGGTCAGGAAAACTATAGAGATATTTTTCATTGGTCAGGTTGTTGCCATTCGCTTGAATAGTCAGATGATCATTCACCTCATAGCTGACCATGGCATTCAGCAAGGCATAGGCATCCTGCTCAATCACACCCGCTTTTTGTGTAATAGTGCCATTAGAGCTGGCTTCAGGAACATCTAAATAGGTCTTGTCTTGCCATTGCAATCCGAAACCGAGTTTTAATTTTGGGAGCTGCGGGACTTGATAAGTTGTCAATAAATTAATGGCTTGTGTAGGGTTGAAGGTACGAGCATCACCGCCGTTAATTAAATCTTTAAGGCTAAATTGGGTATAGCCGAAACTTAGATTTAAATGATCTGTGAGTTGCCCAGCCAAGCCAAATTCATAGCCTTGCGAGCGCAGATCACTGACCTCAGTTTTACGTAAAGTCGGGATGCCATCTGAGTTGCGAAGCGGGTAGTTGCTTTCTTCTGTACGGAAAACGGCCATAGTTGCAGTTAACTTATCATCTAGCCATGAACTCTTAATCCCTATTTCATAGCTTTCACCTTCAATCGGTTTATTGATGCTGCCATCGAGCGCTTTTGTTGTTTGCGGGCGGAAAATTGAGGTATAGCTCATGTAGCCTGTATATTCAGGCGTAAAGTTGTAGGTCAAACCTGCATATGGCAATACTTTGCTTTCATCATAAAACATGTCGGTGCCATAACTGCTGCCTTTGCTTTGCGCTTGAACATAATTAGCACCTACAAGTAGCTTGAGATCATCATTTAAATGCAGGCGGGTTGCGGCATACAGACTGCGGTTTTTTTGCTTGGTATGTGTTTCACCCGTAATTGTAGACATATCCCAATCAGGTTCATCTGGCGTTAGACTGCCTAAGTCTGATGTAATTGGGTTGGTATAAGTACCGCCATGTGCAATTTCATTCATGTTGTTATCTGCCCATGAATAGCCAAAAGAGGCTTCATGGAGCTGCCCCCATAAAGGGTAAGTTCCGTTAATATTTAAACTCACTTGACGTTCTTTATCATTATCGTCATACATGCCTGGCCATAAATACACACCAGATGTGCCATCAGCACTTGGATTGCCTAATAAATATAGAAGTTTTGAGTCGCGAGTGGTCTGCTTTTCATCATAAACCAGTTTGGCTTTCCAATCGCCGCCCAGCTTCTGTTCAAGCTCGGCGAAGTAATTTTTGACATTGGTATTCCAATAGGTCCAGTCTGGGGTGTAATTGTAACTGCGTGGAAAATCGAGCTGTTCTCCCTCGGTCGTTATCAGCGGATTTGCTCCCCAGTTATTGCCATTCGGTTTATGGTTAGTTTCGGTGTATCCAGCAATTAATGTCGTGCTGTCAGTAAGATCAGCAGCAAACACTGCGCCAATGCCATTTTTCTCCAATTCATAGTGGTCTAAATAACTGCCACCTTTTTGTTCAAAACCAAATACCCGCGCTCGGACAGTGCTATCTTGATTCAGGGGAGAGGAGATATCCGCTTCATAACGCTGAGTATCCCAAGAGCCATAGCTTGAGTTCAACGAGGCATGAAGTTCCTGTGCAGGACGTTTTCGAATCATATTGATGCTGGCACCCGGATCTCCAATACCGTTGTTTAACGAATCAGAACCTTTAACCACTTCAACTCTGTCAAATAAAAAGCTGTCTGGATTATCATTGTTATAGTTGTAGCTGCTGAGCGGGAATCCCACACCGTCAAACATGATATTCGAGATCTCAAAACCGCGTGCTAAATAGGAAGAACGTTCGGTTTCCTGATTGCTGACAATTACACCAGGAGTGTTGCGCAGTACGTCTCGTGTGTTATTCAGTGCAAAATCATCCAGTTGCTGGCGTGTAACCACATTGACAGTCTGAGGCGTCTCTTTCAGTGCAATATCCAGTTTAGATGCGGTAGAAGAGTTTTGAATAATATAGGCTTTGCTTTGTTCTGAACTTTTATTTGCTTGCTGACGATCGACAGCAATAGTTATGGTCGGGAGCTGCTGGGATGTCTCAGCATAACTTTGATGGGAAAGTACAGCCAAACTGATGAGTGATAATTTAAAAACAAGGCTTTTATGAGATGACATTTTTATTTCATAAATGAAAACAATTATCATTAAGTTTATTAATTAATATGTGAGGTGACAACGGTTGCCTAATAGAAAATATGAATGAAATGTTAACTTTTAATAGAATTTGTATTTATAGAGTATATTAATAGGTGACTATTGTTTATTTGATAGGCTATGAAAATGTTTCAAAGGAATTGAAGTTTAAAACTAAAGGTCTATTTAGAATTTTTTCTGAGTAGCCCATAAGTCAGTATGAGTTAAACATAGCGTTTAAATAGAAATCTAAGTTATATCCCTTGTTTTGTTCAATCTAATTATGCTGCTGATTTTTTAAGGTCATGTTGAGCAATTTATGATGAATGAATCTAAGTTTATCCAATACCGGATTTGATAATGTAAATGGATATGCATCATCTAAGCCCATGCTGCGGTTCAACGCATTTAAATTAAAGGTCAAGGTCATCCAGTGTTGCAGTAGTAGGTCAAAATCCTGAGCGCCAATCGGGTTCTCTTTCAGTTCTAAATTATTCAAATCTGACTTATTGGTTTTGACCACTAATCCTGCATAGTAGGCGGTTTCAAGAGTGTCCATCATGTGCAAATAATGCGCCCATGTTTCCGCCCAATCTTCCCAAGGATGCGTACTGGCATAGGAACTAACATAGTAATCCGCCCAATTTTGCGGAGCACCGTCATTATAATGACGTTTCAAAGCTTCACTATAATCTTGTCGTTCATCACCAAACAGTTCTCGAAATTCCTCAATCAGTTCAGGGTGTAAATGTTTGATCAAATCAAAATAATAATGACCGCTTTCATGTCTAAAATGACCTAGAAGTGTACGGTAGTTTTCACCCATTTTTATACGCGTTGTTTCGCGGTAAATCACATCTGCTTCACTGGCATTCAAGGTAATAATTCCATTGGCATGACCGGTCATAACAGGTGTATTTTCTGTTGGCATCAGAAAATCAAAACGAAGTCCAAAACGGTCATCTTGGCTGCGTTTAGGACGCGGCATGGTATTGAGCTGCTGCATTAAATACAAAAAACGCCTTTTGGCATGTTCCAATCGTGCCCAGTACACAATATGGTCTGGGTTATCTAAGTTGGGAATGGTGTGCGTGAGCAGGCAAGACTCACAATAAATTTCCTCACTGTCAGCAGGCACCATCCAGTTACATACCTGATGATGCTGATAATTATGACAAGGTTTAAAGCGCTTTCCCTTTATTTCAGGATTTAAGGCAAGCCATAACTTACTGCTGTGCTTTTCAAAACAGCCCATTTGCTTTTCAGAGGCAATATAACCTAGCGCAGTCTGACAATTGACACAGTGTGAATTGGCAAAAAAGATTTGGTTAGAACATACCGCGCAGCTGAAATACTTCATAGGCGTTGAGTGATAAATAGAATGATCAATCAGTATAAATGATGTTCAATGTTGATGAAATAAATTGAACATAGAGTTTGTTGCTTGTCGGTCAATGCTCTTGCTTAAGAACAACGCCCTTAATAAATGGTCCTTCATCAAATGACACATCGCAGCAATAGTGCAAAGGGGTCTCGATGGGTGCATTTATTGCACAAATGATGAACAGTAAAATCTAAAAGAAAGTTAAAAGTCCAAAAAATCGATCATTTTTTGTATTTCTCACTTGGCACAGATTCTGCATTTCTATCGATATTACGAAATAAATATTTTGTATTACTTAAACAGGAGATGCATATGAACCGCCATCAATCTGCAACATTTCTGCATCAATTAAAGCATTTATTTATTGAACTACTGAGCACCCGTGCGGGTTTCTATATTCAGCAAAAAAAATAAGGAAAAACAGTGCCTAAACAAAAGCTGGCGCGTATCAGTATTACAGTGCCTGAAAAAACAGTCGATGCTTTGGATCAAAAAATTGTCGATCAGCATTATGAAAGCCGTTCTCAGGCCATTGTCGACATGATCAATAAGCATCTGATTGCCGATCAGGAGCAGCGCAACGAAGTGATGGTTGGCACGTTTACCTTACTTTATGACGCAAGTAGTACGGCGCTACGTATTCAGCTTTTAGATTTACAGCAGCAGTTTTTAGAACAAGTGGTGAGCTCGCTGCATATTCAGCTTGATGACCACAAAATTTTAGAAGTCATGATTCTGCAAGGCGTTAGTTCAGAGCTAAAAGTCATCAGTCAGCATTTTTCAGCACTTAAAGGTGTGATTAAAGGACATTTGGAGTTGATGGACGCTGTAATGCCGCCAATTCCGCAAAATGCAAAGAATTAAGGAGTTTTAAAATGGGCCAATTATATCGATCGCAAGGTCAGTTTAAAGACCGAATCACAGACCAACAGCAAGCACATGCTAATGCAGGTAACCAAAGACCAAATCGTGCAAAGCACAATGCTCAATCTGTCAGCAATCCGAATACACCATCGTTTTTGTACACCAATACCAAATTTAACTGTAATGCCATCGGGGAAATCGCACTATGATCAAAAAAGCCTGCTTATCTGCATCCGTTTTGACCGCCATCTTACTAGGTGGTTGTGACAATACGGCCAAAACACCTGAACCAAATGCTCAGGCAGAAGGCACTGTCAATACAAAAGCCATCACAATTGGCTATAGCGACTGGCCTGGTTTTGTCGCATGGCAAGTTGCTATTGAAAAAGGCTGGTTGAAAGAAGCCGGTGTCAATGTGGACTTTAAATGGTTTGATTATTCAGCTTCATTATCTGCATTTGCGGCTAATCAGTTGGATGCTGTTTTGGTCACCAATGGCGACAACTTAGTCACGGGTTCTGGCGGCACGAAAGGCGTCATGATTATGGCGACGGACTATTCTGCGGGTAATGATGTCATCATTGCTAAAGATGGCGTCAATAGCCTTGCCGATTTAAAAGGAAAAAGTGTCGCGACTGAAAAAGGCTTGGTTGATCATTTGCTTTTAGCGACGGCTTTGGATGATGCAAAAATTCAAGCTTCTGAAGTGAAGTTGGTCAACACCATGACCAATGAGCTGCCACAAGTATTTGCAAGTCCTGATATTGCAGCGATTGCCGTGTGGCAACCGGTCGCAAATCAAGCTTTGAAAGCGGTAGCAGGTTCTAAAATCATTTATACATCGAAAGATAAACCCGGTCTGATTTACGACACATTAACCGTCAACATGACGCATTTATCTGCCAACAAAGAAGAATGGAAAAAAATCATTCAAGTTTGGGATAAAACGGTTAAATACATCAACGACCCTGCAACGCATGCCGATGCAGTGAAAATCATGTCAACCCGAGTTGGTGTTGACCCTGCACAATATGAACAGTTTATTGGAGGCACACATTTATTGGACTTGGCTGCCAATAAACAAGTCTTTAAAAAAGGTACAGGATTTGATTCACTTTATGGCTCGAGTTATCACGTGAACAAATTTAATGTTGCCAATGGCATTTATAAAACCGAAATGGATGTCGATGGATCAATCTATCCAACGTTGGTTGAAGAACTGAAATAAGTTGAAATATAGCTAAAAAAAGCCCTGAATGATGTAAAAATTTCAGGGCTTAACAACATCAAATTAATATCCATAAAAAATAACGAAGGGCAGAACTCAAGCTTCTTCATCCATCGCATTGGAATAAAACTTCACACCCAATTTGATTCGGTCACGGCCTTGGCTCATACGCCAGCGGTTGGTATCGCGCAGTGAATACACACAGCCGCAGTATTCCTGCTGATAAAATTCTTCTTTTTTACTGATTTCCAGCATGCGTACAGCACCGCCATTTTTACGCCAGTTATAGTCCCAATAGGTTATTCCGTCATAATGTGAAGCCGAACGATGACCACAGTCATTAATCTGCTGCATATTTTTCCAGCGTGAAATACCCAGTGAACTGCTGATTAGGCTAAAGCCATGTTCTGCTGCATATAATGCCGTACGTTCAAAGCGCATATCAAAACACATGGTACAGCGGATACCTTTTTCAGGCTCATTTTCCATGCCTTTGGCGCGTTCAAACCAGTTGTCTGTGTCGTAATCACAGTCGATAAACGGAATATTGTGTTTTTCTGCAAAGCGGATATTTTCCTCTTTACGGATTTCATATTCTTTTACTGGATGAATATTGGGATTGTAAAAAAAGATCGAAAAATCAATACCAGATTCAATTAAAGTTTCCATGACTTCGCCAGAACAGGGCGCACAGCAAGAATGCAATAAAAGCTTGTCATGACCTGTTGGGAGCGTCAGTTTCTGACGGTCAAGTTTGTTAGACATAATCATAAGCTATAAGTATAAACTTTATATTTTAGCGATTCATGGACATATCAAAGCTCGAATATGCTGATTTTTTCTAAGTTGGAGCTGAGTCAGATTCAGTATAGCGACTTAAAATTGAAATCAATTTGAAGATGCATTTATTTTATTTAGTGTTCATCTGCTGATTCCATTCAATCTGAAAATCATGCGCCAATTGGTCTAATTGAGTTGCTTTAAGGTTTTTAATCAGCACTTCTTGCGCTTCAAAAAAGGCATGATCAAGCGCCCGATTGACCACCAGTTCTACCAAGCAATCTGGCTGCATATTTTCATTGCCAATCGCAAAAATTGAAGGTTCACCGACAGCAAGGTAAATGTCATACAGCGAAATGTCATGCAAAGGTTTAATCAAACTCCAGCCGCCACCAGGGCCTTTCTCAGAATCAACAAATCCATGCTTTTTTAATCCCGACATGGTTCTACGCACTACAACAGGATTTGTTTCCAGCATCTCAGCGATTTGATCGGAAGTAAAAGGCTTGTTTTCACGTGCCATGTGCAACAGAACATGTAGCATTCTTGAAAGTTTACTGTCTTTACGCATGAGGAAATAGATGATTAGGGTAATTGATATATTGTAACATTAAAAGTTTCTTATAAACATGTTAAATGATATAGTAACTTTTAAAGTTACATATAGGTATTAGGAATATGAATTATGAAGTTGTGATTATTGGTGGCAGTTATGCAGGACTTTCTGCTGCTTTACCTTTAGCACGTGCGCGCCGCCGTATTTTAATTATTGATGCAGGGCAACGCCGTAATCGTTTTGCCGAACATTCACATAATTTTTTAACCCAAGATGGCCGTTCCCCAAGTGCTATTGCAGAAGACGCTAAAGCACAATTAGAAAAGTATTCAACGATTTCATGGCTTGCTGAAACTGTTACAGATGTAAAAGCGGTTGATGGAAAATATTCAGTTATCGCAGGTGATCAGCACATTCAAGCTGAAAAAATGATTATTGCGACTGGCGTACGTGACGAATTGCCTCAAGTTGATGGTTTGGCCGAACGTTGGGGGAAATCTGTTTATCATTGTCCATATTGTGATGGTTATGAACTAAATTTAGGTGAAGTCGGCATGCTGGTATCGGGTATGCATTCGTTACATATGGCATTGATGCTACCAGATTGGGGTAATACAACGCTGTTTTTAAATGATGCCATTAGTGCAGATCAATTGGATGATGAGCTATTAGCGAAGCTTTCAAAACGTCAAATTCAGATTGAAACGCGCAAAATTTCACGTATCGAAGGGCTTTGTGAGGTAATTTTTGATGATGGTGAAAAAACAGTGCTTGACGGTTTGTTTGTTTCAACTGTGACTCGTTTGCAAGCAGATTGGATTCATCATTTAGGTTTAGAGATTGACTGCAATGAATATGGCGAGGCCATTAAAACTTCGCCAGCCAAGGAAACAAATGTTAAAGGGATCTATGCTTGCGGTGATGTGACCCGTTCTGGCGGTTCAGTTGCATTATCTGTAGGTGACGGTGCGATGACAGGAATTGTGGCGCATAAATCTTTCATTTTTTAAAGTGATTGCATAGCTGCTAACAAAGATAGGGCAAGTATCTAAATGAGAAATTTAGATATTTGTATCTACATATAAGAAATCACAAAATCAGTTAATCATTTGATCTTTTTTCAGTTTAAGCTGAGTTTAATTCACTTAGGTTAATAAATAATCATATTCTAAAAGTAGACATTCTAATTGATGAGTTTCATTTTTACATCAAAAAATCAGCAAAATTCTGATATGAATACGCAAACAATAAAATCATAAGATATTGTTTATACAATAATTAATTGAATATTATTCTTTGGGGTGATCAGTTTTAAAGTGCGCTCATTGAGCTAAATTGAAATAAATTCATCTTATAAAATTACCAAACATGAATTTCACTCACTTTGTGTTGAGGTTAAATCATTTTTATTCATCTTAAGATTCACGTATAAATTACTCCATACAGAAATTTTGATTATTTTAATTTTAGGGTAGTGAATCTCCATGAGTAATAAATTTGCATGTTCAATCAAACGTATCCGCTTTGATGAAAACTATAAACCAGCTGACAATACACGTCTAACAACGAACTTTGCCAATTTGGCACGCGGCGAACACCGTGAAGAAAATTTACGCCGTACTTTGGCAATGATTAATAACCGTTTCAATAGTTTAGCTACTTGTGACAACCCAAATGCAGATCGTTATTCACTTGAAATTGACATCATTTCGGCTGAACTCGATGTGGAAGGCAATGGTCAAACTTTCCCATTTATTGAAACTTTAAAGAGCACCATCATCGACCATAAAACCAATGAACGCATTGAAGGCATGATCGGCAACAGTTTTTCATCGTATGTACGTGACTATGACTTCAGCGTGGTATTGCCAGCACTCGGCTGTAAGTTCAATGAAAAACCTGAAGATTTTGGCGATTTACACGGTAAGCTATATCAACACTTGATCAATTCAGACGTATTCAAAGCTGAATTTAAAAAACAGCCTGTCATCTGTTTAAGTGTTTCAACGACAAAAACTTATTACCGTACTGCAAATGTGCATCCGATCTTAGGTGTGGAATACACCAATGATGACTATTCACGTACCGATGATTATTTTGCAAAAATGGGCTTAAGTGTTCGTTACTTCAAACCTGAAAATGCGACTGCGCCATTGGCATTTTATTCAGCAAATAACTTGCTGAGCGACTATACAGATTTCGAACTGATCAGCGCGATCAGCACCATGGAAAGCTTCCAAAAAATCTACCGTCCTGAAATTTACAATACCAATGCGGCAGCAGGTTTAGTGTATCAACCAAGCTTAAGCTTTGGCGATTACTCATTAACACGTATTGTGTACGACCGTGTTGAACGTGGCCAGTTGGCGGTTAAACAGGGCAAATGGACGGAAGAGAACTTTATCCAGCCATATCAAGACATTTTGAATGAGTGGGCGACTAATTTTAGTATTGAAAATGCAGACGCAGCTTAATTTTAAATCACTTAAATAGATGAAAACGCGGGTGAGTTAAACCACCCGTTTTAAAGAAAATAGAGATAGAAGATCGAATATGGCCATTTTACTCCCAACTTCAACTGCTGGTAGCTTACCTAAACCGTCTTGGCTGGCTGAACCTGAAAAATTGTGGTCAGCATGGAAACTTGAAGGCGAAGAATTATTAGATGCAAAACGTGATGCGTTGAAATTATCTTTGCATGAACAAATCCATGCAGGCATTGATATTGTCAGTGATGGTGAACAAACCCGTCAGCATTTTGTGACCACATTTATTGAACATCTTGAAGGTGTAGATTTCGAAAAGCGTGAAACGATGCGTATTCGTAATCGTTACGATGCAAGTGTACCGTCTGTGGTGGGCGAAGTATCGCGTAAGAAAGCAGTGTTTGTTGATGATGCAAAATTCTTACGCAACCAAACCAATCAGCCGATCAAATGGGCTTTGCCTGGCCCGATGACGATGATTGATACTTTGTATGATGGACACTACAAGAGCCGTGAAAAATTGGCTTGGGAATTTGCTAAAATCCTGAATCAAGAAGCGTTAGAGCTTGAAGTGGCAGGCGTGGATATCATTCAATTTGATGAGCCTGCGTTTAACGTATTTTTTGATGAAGTCAATGACTGGGGTATTGCGACATTAGAGCGTGCGCTTGAAGGTTTGAAATGCGAAACAGCCGTTCATATTTGCTATGGTTATGGCATTAAAGCCAATACCGATTGGAAACAGACTTTGGGTAATGAATGGCGCCAATACGAAGAATCATTCCCGAAATTGCAACAATCGAAGCTGGATATCATCTCACTTGAATGCCAAAACTCTCGTGTACCAATGGATTTAATCGAACTCATCCGCGGTAAAAAAGTGATGGTTGGTGCAATTGATGTAGCAACCAATCAAGTAGAAACAGCAGAAGAAGTAGCAAATACATTACGCAAAGCATTGCAATTCGTAGATGCCGACAAGCTATATCCTTCAACAAACTGCGGTATGGCGCCTTTACCTCGCCACGTGGCGCAAGGCAAACTAAATGCGCTAAGCGCAGGCGCTGCCGTTATTCGCCAAGAATTGACCGCATAAATTCGAGCTGACTCAATTTCATGTAGGAGCAAGAAGGAAATGAAATCCCTATTATCCAAACATGAGAAAGAGATAAGCCATATAGACCATTGAGATTGAAGAGATGATTGAAGCAACTGATTTTAGAAATGCAATGTCTTTATTGACGACTGCAGTCAACGTGATTACGACTGAGGGTGAAGCAGGCATGCATGGATTTACAGCATCAGCAGTATGCAGTGTGACAGATACACCGCCAACTTTGCTGGTTTGTATGAATCAATCATCTCGTTCTCATGCGCATTTTCTTGAAAATAAAGTTCTGTCTGTCAATGTTTTGGGCGCACAGCATGAGCAAATTTCCAATGCCTTTGCTTCAAGCAAATTTAATTCGGAAGAGCGGTTTAAATTGGGTTCTTGGACCACATTAGAAACAGGTTCACCAATACTCAAAGATGCTTTGGTCAGTTTTGACTGTCAGATTGAACAGATTCAAGAAGTGGGTACGCACAGCGTGTTTATGTGCCGTGTGGTCGCAATCAAGCAAAGTCAGCAGGAAGAAAGTTTGGTGTATTTCAACCGTGCTTATCATGCTGTAGGTCAAGTGGAGTTGGCTTAAACCAGTCAGACTTCTTCAATACATCTTTTTAAAAGTATCTATTTCGTGGAACTCATTACTTTCTTAATTATTGGCGCATTTGCTGGTTTTGCTGCGGGGCTGTTTGGCGTTGGCGGCGGTACTATCATTGTGCCATTGCTCTATATTGTTTTTAGCCAAATGGGCTATAGCCCCGATGTGATTATGCATTTGGCGCTAGGTACGTCCTTGGCTACGATTGTGGTGACGTCGATCAGCTCCTTGATGGCGCACAATAAGAATGGCGCTGTGATTTGGCCTGTATTTAAAAATTTAGCCCCACCTATGGCGATTGGCTGTTTTGCAGGCGCGGGCATTGCAGGCTGGCTGTCGGGCTTACATCTGCAAATGATTGTCGGTGTGTTTTTACTTTGGGTGGCTTATACCATGTTTATGGGAGCAAAAAAGCCAGTCGATCCAAACAAAACACTGCCATCTACAGCTAAGCAAATTGCGGCGGGTTCGGGTATCGGCGTTGCATCGGCAATCTTCGGAATTGGCGGTGGCAGTATTACAGTGCCGTATTTAACGGCAAATGGCGTGGTGATGCAAAAAGCGGTCGGGACGTCTGCGGCGTGCGGTTTACCCATTGCCATTGCGGGTGCATTAGGCTTTATGTTCTTTGGCATGCAACAGCAAGTTGAAATTCCAAATACCATTGGCTTTATTCATATCTATGCCTTTTTGGGCATTAGTGTGATGAGTTTCTTTACGGCTAAATATGGCGCGAAAACTGCGCATGCGCTTTCACCAGCAGTACTGAAAAAATGTTTTGCTGTGCTGTTATGTATTGTTGGATGCTTTTTTCTAGTGAAAGGCATTTTATAGAAGCCGACTGATCACAGTTAATTCATTCGAAACGTATGCTCTAGTGTGCAACAGCAAGCTAGAGCATTTTTATCTATAGCAATTTAAGTCTTTAAAATTTCAGAGATATTATTTAAAAACTTCATTTTAAAACTGACATTTCAAAGCTCTGTGCTTTTAGAAAAAACATTAATAATCACAATACCCAATAAAATAAAGGCCAAACCAATCATGGCAGGCAGGTCTAAATTTTGTTTAAACACAATCCAGCCCACACAAGAAATCAGTACAATGCCTGCAGCAGACCACATGGCGTAGGCCAATCCCATTGGAATCGATTTAAAGGTCAAACCTAAAAAGAAGAGTGCAATGGCATAGCCCAATACGGTAAAAATAATCGGTACTAGTTCAGTAAAGCCATTGCTGGCTTTTAAGGCGGACGTGGCAATCACTTCAGCAATGATTGCGATGAGCAAATATATAAACGACATTGATTTCCTATAGACATTCTACGGCATGGTACAAGAGGTGCTGTTTTTCATTTTGCAACCAATCTGTACTTTCTGTCGTGGTATCAGTGCGACGCTGAAATGCATAATGTGGAACATAAATATCCACCTCGAACATCAGCTGTATTGCTTGACCATTAATAATGACGTTTTGCATTAAATGTGTTTCATCAATAACTTTGAAATGATCAAAGTTAAGTGGTTGATCTTGCTGAGATGAAGTCGTTGTATAGTGCTTATGCAGACCATCTACAGCGATGGATACTTCAAAGCTTTCAATCACCGTTTCATACATAGTAGGTGCAGATGATATATCGATGCTGGCAACAGTTTGCTGATCTGTAGGTAAACGACTCAGTGCAAAGGCCACATGCTTATCACAAATAATTAAACCGCCATCCATCTGCAATGGCTGATGGCTTTCTACATCTAAAGCTGACTTCAAGCGCAGGCCTAAAAATAACCCTTCATGCACTTGTTGACGCCAGTCTTCGACATACGCATTGCTTGGAGAGAATTCTAAAATACAGTTGCCAATCGCATGTAGTTTTGCAGGTTCTGGCCATTGCACATGATTTTGATAATTTGAGTGTGCTTTAACGTCCCAAGACAATAATTGTTGTTTAGCATCCCATAGGGTGTTACCAATCCAGCCTTGACGCTCATTCACTGGCGTATTTTCTTGGCTTTTTAAACGTAGATCGATGGTGAAACTACGTGACTGAAACCAATACACAATGGTCTTTTCATCCGTCAAACCATTTGAAAAACTAATGCTTTTACGGCGAAAAGCACCATACAAATAGTCTGGAATAGGACCTGAAACCTCTTGGCTGGCTGGAAGCTGTGCTAAAGCCTGAAATAGATTCATGCGCTTGCTCCTTGTACTTCTGTATTTTCATCCATACCAAATGATGACAAAGGCACAGCATTTCTTAGACTCAGCTCTCCTGAAGCGATACGTTTTTTGAGATAACTAAAGGTTTGCGCGGTTTGATTAAATAAATGTTCACCACCAATTAAGGGCTGATATTTAGGCGCTTCAGTTGAATGTACTGGCTCAATGATCGTGTCGTAATTGCAGGCGCAGAATAAGGGGAAAGAGTAGCGTTCTTCAGAGACTTTTTTAACACGGTGTTTGGTGGCCAAATATTTGCCATTCGACAAAATTTCCATCATGTCGCCAATATTCATCACCAAGGTATTTTCAATCAATGGAATATCCATCCATTCACCTTGTTTATTGAGTACCTGCAAACCTGGTGCAGTCGGTAAGAGCAGTGTAAAGCACTCATAATCTGTATGCGCGCCAATACCTTCGGCATCTTTCACTTCAGGGTTATACGGATAATGAATTAGACGCAGTTGGCTGGTCGGATGGGTAATTTTGCGCTCAAAAAAATGCTCATCTACATTCAAAGCTAAAGCAAAGGCCTGAAAAATCTGCTCACTAATACTGCGTAAATGGTGGTAATAATCACTGACTGTACTTTTAAATGTGGCATCATCTGGCCATAAAGTAGGGCCAATTAAAGGAAATGCCTTAGTTTCGCCATGATAATCATAATTGACGTCATAGGCTTCTTTTAAGTCATAGCTGTTGCCTGCAAATTGTTCTTCACCAATTGGCACATAGCCACTATGATTTTTCGACAGCCCAATATAGTGTTGCATTTTACTGGCGGTATCTTGTTGGAAATAGCGCTTTGCCACCTGAATCAATGATGTCGCAAAATCAAAATTGAACTGATCACCTTTTAAATATAGAAAACCAACATCTTTACAGGCTTGATCCAACGCGGTTGCCACCTCTAAGCGTTCTGACAGTACCGTGCTTTGCATTTTTGAAATATCTACAAGTGGCAAAACATAAGATTCATTCATCTTCAATTCCTATAAAGTTGGCCGTCCAACGCTGTAGTACATCATTTAGGCCGTCCTAAAGATGAAGAGGGATTAATCCAGTTATTTTTGCGTACTGACTTGAGTCATACGCGGAATTTTCGGTAGGTTTTCCATCGCTGGGTCGAGCTCGTCTTCCTGCGCATGTACCAAGAAATCCACCCGTTCGCGCAGTTGTTTAAATTCAGGACTCAGCATGAGTTCAGGATTACGAGGACGGGGTAAATCGACCTCAATAATTTCTTTAATTTCACCAGGATTGGCTTTGAGCGCCACAATACGATCCGCCAATAAAATGGCTTCATCCATATCATGGGTCACAAAAATGATGGTGATATCAATGTTTTGCCAAAGATCCATTAAATGTTTTTGCATTTTTTGACGGGTATGCGGGTCAAGCGCGCCAAACGGCTCATCCATCAATAATATTTTTGGTTCATTGACCAATGCGCGGGCAATAGCAACGCGCTGTTTCATCCCACCAGAAAGCTCATGCGGGTACTGATCTTGGTATTTTTCTAGACCAATAATATCAATCCATTCGCGGGCGCTGGATTCAGCCGAAGCATTGCTGGCACCTTTCATTAAAGGGCCGAACATCACATTTTCTTTGACGGTTTTCCATGGAAAAAGCGTGTAGCCTTGAAACACCATGCCACGCTCAGGGCTTGGGCCTTCAATGGCTTGGCCATCGACCAGCAATTCACCGCTACTGTAAGGGGCAATTCCAGCCACAATTCGGCTAAAGGTCGATTTACCGCAACCCGATGGGCCAATCACGCAGATAAATTCACGTTTATGAATCTTTAAATCCAACTGATTTAAAATAGTGCGTTCAGTTTTGCCGTGCTTAAAACTTTGTGTGAGTTTTTTTGCTTCTAAAATGACAGGGCGTGCATAAATTGCATCGAAATAAGTGGTGGCATTAAACTCTGTGCTGTTCATTATTTTGCTCCTGCTTTCCATTTAAATAGATGTTGTCCGAGTTTCATTAGCACCACATCGCATACCAAACCAATCACCCCAATGATGAGGATCGCGGCATAGACATTGTCAAAGTTTTGGTAACGCGCTTGTTGGGTGATAAACCACGTAATCCCAGAGGTTGTGCCAATCAGTTCAGAGACAATAAGATAGGTCCAAGCCCAACCCAGCAATACACGCAAGTCGCGGTAAATGTCGGGAAGCGCCGCCGGAATCACCACATAAAATAAGCTTTTCATTTTATTGGTGCCTAGCGTAAAACCTGCTTCGATCAAGCCACGGTCAACCATCCGTGTGGTATTGGCGATAATTAGAATTTGCTGAAATAGCGTACCAATCACGATAATGGCGATTTTAGGTGCATCATTAATGCCTAAAATCGCAACGGCTAAGGCGCCAAAAGCAGGAGCGGGCAAGTAGCGAAAAAATTCAACAAAAGGTTCGGTCAGTTGTGATATTTTTTGAGAAAAACCGCAAAGAATGCCGAGCGGAATACCGATGAGAGAGGCAATAAAAAAAGCGCTGAACACAATTTTAATACTGTGCCATAAGCTTTGATGAAACCATGGGGCATCAGGTTGGGCAGGCGGAGTAATAAAGGCCGTAACCAGCGCTTTTGCCACTTCATGCGGTGCAGGTAGATAGATTGGATTGACCAGTTTGCCTTGAGGTGGCGCTAAACCTGCATTGACCGCAGATTGCGCTTCGGCATAAAACACCGCTTTGTCGACACGGCTATCCACCTGAAAATAAGGCACACTGCCTGACTGCGTAATTTGCACCTGCGGATGCCATAAAAATGGCAAATAACTCACTGCACACCAAATAAGCACAGGAATTAAAAATGATCCTAAGCCAAGCAATAGCTTACTTTTTGGACTGAGCTCTCTTGCGACATAACCCATACTGACCAAGCCCCAATATTACTTTTTTAATAAAACGTAATACTGTTAAGCAATTAGAATGCCAAAGGCCTGTATGCCGTGATTTAACTGCAATTGATAAAGTTGAATGGACTAAATATCTGAAAAAGCCTGCCAAGGTAGCAGACAAAATGATTTTTTGGATCTAGAACAATGCCAAAATGTACTTTTATGGCGCAACTAATTGCTCAAATAGCTTTTTCATGCCTTCGCTGGCACCTGCTTTAATCAGTTCATATTGCTCAGGTACACGCTGATAATCTGCTTTCGGGTCAATATAAAATGCACGGCAGCTCGGTCGAATTTGGTGAATCAATCCAGCCACAGGGTAGACCGCTAAACTCGTACCAATCGCAATAAAAATATCCGCGCTTTGTACGCTTATGCTGGCATCGTCATAAGCTGGAACTGCTTCGCCAAACCACACCACATGGGGCCTGAGTGGATAACCAGCTGGGCATTTGTCTGTATCTAAATTTAAATCTGAACCTTCTACTTCAAATAGTTCTTCTGGGTGTGGAGCCTGAGGGCCAGAGCTTTTAGCGTAGCGAATATTACCATGCAAATGCAGCACATTTTGACTGCCTGCACGTTCGTGTAAGTCATCAATATTTTGAGTAATGACTTGAACATCAAAAAAATCATCGAGTTCTGCAATCAATTTATGCGCTGCATTTGGCTCTGCGGCTAAAATATGTTTACGGCGTTCATTATAAAATCGCTGTACTAAAGAAGGGTCACGTGCCCAAGCTTCAGGTGTGGCCACATCTTCAATACGATGCTGCTCCCAAAGACCATCACTGTCACGGAAGGTATTGATGCCGCTTTCTGCGCTCATGCCGGCACCTGAAAACACCACAATTTTTTGCATAGATATTTAGCCTTATATTTTAATTGATGAGTCCATTGCGTACGGTTGCATGTATTGAACGAATAATTCAGCGAATTTACTGTACTCAAAATATAGCGATTACTTCAACTTAGCTGATGCAATTCTTGTAGCACCCAATCGACAAATTTTTGTATTTGCGGTGAACTGTCTTGGCTCGAGTGGACTAAATAATATTTTCGGCTACCGTGCAATTTTTTATTTGATGCAATCACCAATTCTTTTTTTCTCAGTTCTGCTTCAATCAGCATTTGTGGAATGAGTGCCATACCCATGCCATGACTGGCTGCCACAGAAAGCATAGAAAATAGTTCATGTCGCTGACCATCAAATGGTTTGGGATGCTGAAGCTGATGGGCTTGAAACCATTCTTGCCAAATACTTGGACGGGTGGTTTGCTGTAATAAGGGCAATTGAAGTAACTCGTCATCGCTTAAATTAAAACTGTGATCATCGGTCATTTCCGCAAGTGAAAAGTTGTTTTCAATCAATTTGGGGGAACAAACGGGAACCACTTCTTCATCCATTAAATAATACGCTTGAATGCCCGGCCAATGCTCAATTTGCTGTTGCGTTCCTGCAAAAATCGCTGCGTCAAAGACATTTTCATTAAACAAAAAAGGTTTGGTACTGGTTTCCAAATGCACGGTAATTTCAGGATGCTGCACATTTAATTTATGTAATTTTGGCAACAGCCACCGTGTGGCAAAGGTTGGCACAACGCCAAGCTTTAAAGTACCGCCCAATCCTTTGTGCGTCATGATATCTGAGGTGCTTTTTTCGATGCCTTGCAAAAATGGTTTAATACTTTTTGCATATTGCTTGCCAGCTTCTGTGAGATCTACACCGTGACGTGTTCGGCTAAATAGCATGACACCTAAATATTCTTCAAGCTGTTGAATTTGTCGCGACACGGCACTTTGCGTAATAAATAACTCTTGAGAAGCATGCGTATAACTTGCGTGTTTCGCAGCAGATTCAAAGCAAATTAAGCTTTGCAATGACGGAATATTGCGCCGCATAGATAAAGTCCTTTTTATCGATAGGTATCACAAAATGGCATATAAGAATGATTTTCATATACCACTATAGTCTATAAATAAAGCAATCCGTAGTTCAAATCAGTGGCTAAAGTGCTTAACACGCTGTGAGCTATGCTCAGGTATGCGAAAGGCGCATATCTACATGCAAATTAATCGTTTGAATGAATCACTTTTCACACATAGCATCGAATAAAACAACGAAAACTTGAAAAAGCAGAGGATGCGATGAATCAAATGGTCAATGTAAAAAAAGCAAAAGTACAATTTAACTGGCAAGACCCATTTCTTTTGGAACAGCAATTAACTGAAGAAGAACGCATGATTCGCGATACTGCGCATGCATACTGTCAAGAGCGTTTACAGCCACGTGTACTCGAACAATTCCGCCATGAAAAAACCGATGCATCTATTTTCCGAGAAATGGGCGAACTGGGCTTGCTTGGCCCAACGATTCCAGAGCAATACGGCGGCGCAGGTCTAAACTATGTTAGTTATGGTCTCGTTGCACGTGAAATTGAATATGTGGATTCTGGCTACCGCTCAATGGCCAGCGTGCAAAGTTCTTTGGTGATGGTGCCAATTAATGAATTTGGCTCTGAAGAGCAAAAACAGAAATACCTACCAAAACTGGCAACAGGCGAATACATTGGCTGTTTTGGTTTAACTGAACCAGATCATGGCTCTGACCCAGGTAGCATGATTACTCGTGCAAAAAAGGTCGAAGGTGGCTATCGTCTCACGGGTGCAAAAATGTGGATTACCAACAGCCCAATTGCCGACGTGTTTGTTGTTTGGGCGAAAGAAGTATCGCCTGAAGGTAATGTTGGTGACATTCGTGGTTTTATTTTAGAAAAAGGCTGGGAAGGTCTATCTGCTCCTGCAATTCACGGTAAAATTGGCTTACGTGCATCGATTACCGGTGAAATTGTGATGGACAATGTCTTTGTCCCTGAAGAGAATGCTTTTCCAGAAGTACGTGGTTTAAAAGGTCCATTTACCTGTCTAAATAGTGCTCGTTATGGTATCGCTTGGGGTGCAATGGGCGCAGCTGAATTCTGCTGGCATACAGCGCACCAATACACCATGGACCGTAAACAGTTTGGCCGACCATTGGCGGCGAATCAGTTAATACAAAAGAAATTGGCGGATATGCAAACTGAGATTGCCTTGGGTCTACAAGCTGCGCTTCGCTTTGGGCGTATGAAAGATGAAGGTTTAGCTGCAGTAGAAGGCACATCACTCATTAAACGTAACAACTGTGGCAAGGCTTTAGATATTGCCCGTGTAGCGCGTGACATGATGGGCGGAAATGGTATTTCTGATGAGTTTGGTGTTGCCCGCCATTTGGTTAACCTCGAAGTCGTCAACACTTATGAAGGCACACATGATGTACATGCACTGATTCTAGGTCGTGCGCAAACAGGCATCGCGGCTTTTGGTAACTAATTGAATTATATATCGATAAGGTGCTCTGCATAGAGTGCCTTAGAGACTTTTTATGCAAAAATAAACTTAATCAATAAAGGATTCATCGTGAAACACTCTTGTAACTCTGTGCAATAGCCTGAGCAGTGATGAAATAAAAAGAATAAAAAAGGCAAATGTGCAGACATAGGAATGCCGATGACTCATTTGGGAAAATGAGGAACAAGGAAATGAATAACGAAATGCAAAACGGAGCAGGAACGCTCAAATTGCCTTCTAACGTGGGCACGATGCATCGGATTACCAGCAACACTTGGAAAATGGCCTTTATTTTTGCCTTTATTTCCTTGGTGATTGATGGTGTAGACATCATGTTGCTGTCATTCAGCCTGACCAGTTTAAAGGCTGAATTTGGTTTAAGTACATTTCAAGCTGGAATGCTCGGTAGTTCTTCTTTAGCAGGGATGGCGCTGGGTGGTATTTCGGGTGGATGGGCGTGCGATAAATTCGGCCGTGTGAAAACCATTGCTTGGTCGGTCGTATTTTTCTCGATCATGACCTGTATCTTAGGCTTTACCCAAAGCTATGAACAATTTTTAATTTTACGTTTTATTGGCGCTTTTGGACTGGGTTCTCTTTACATGGCGTGTAATACGCTCATGGCAGAATATGTGCCAACCAAATATCGAACAACGGTACTTGGGACTTTGCAAACCGGTCAAACCGTGGGTTATATCGTTGCAACGCTGCTGGCGGGTGCCATTATTCCAGATCACGGCTGGCGGATGCTATTTTATGTCACCATTATTCCTGCTGCTTTTGCCCTGATCTTTATGCGTTTTGTTCCTGAACCAAAATCTTGGCAGGAAGCAAAAATTGAGCAGCTAAAACGCCGTGAATTAAAACTTGAACCTGTACAGCAGCAAGCTGCAGTCAATCAAAATGCACCTTCTGAAAGTATTTATAAACGTATTTTTGGACACACTAATCATCGCAAAATGTTCTTCTTTTGGATGTCGACCGCTGCATTTCTACAATTCGGTTATTACGGTGTTAACAACTGGATGCCAACGTATCTAGAAACTGAACTCAGCATGAACTTTAAAGCCATGACTGGCTATATGGTAGGTGCATATACCGCCATGATTCTGGGTAAAATTTTAGCAGGCTATGCCGCTGACAAATTTGGACGTCGTATTACCTTTGTGTTTGGTACGGTAGCCACGGCAGCATTTTTACCGATCATCATTTTCTATAACACACCAAGCAACATTGCCTATTTACTCGTAACTTTCGGTTTCTTATACGGTATTCCATACGGTGTAAATGCAACTTATATGGCAGAAAGTTTCTCTACGGATGTACGCGGTACGGCTATTGGCGGTGCTTACAATATGGGGCGCTTAGGCGCAGCCATTGCACCTGCAACCATTGGTATGATTGCCGCTGGCGGATCATTCACTATGGCCTTTATTGTAATGGGTGCTGCGTACTTTATTGCAGGTGTTATTCCGGGCTTGTTCATTCGTGAACGCCAATATGACCCACAGCAAGCATCACTTTCTTCAGATGCGGAAAAAGAAAAACTGGCAAGTTTAGATATACATGTAGCTGATGCAGAGCAAAAAGCGTCTGCAAAAACTGCAACAGTAAAATAATTAAAAATATCTGTGCCATAGCTCAATCCTATGGCACATCTGGAGTGAACTATGGGTGCATTAAAAGGAATTCGTGTATTGGACTTAAGCCGTGTTTTGGCAGGTCCTTGGTGCGGTCAAATATTGGCGGATTTAGGTGCAGAGGTAATCAAAATTGAGCGTCCTAAAGTCGGGGATGATACCCGTATGTGGGGACCACCTTGGATGCCAAATCAGCAAGGTCAAGCGACGAAAGAATCAGGCTATTACCAATGTGCGAACCGTAATAAATATTCTGTAGCCATTGATATTGCCAGTGAAGAAGGGCAAACCCTAGTCCGTGAAATTGCCCAAACTGCAGATGTCGTGATTGAAAACTACAAAGCAGGTTCACTTGCTAAATATGGTTTGGACTATGCATCACTTAGTACGCTAAATCCAAATATCGTATATTGCTCAATTACTGGTTTTGGTCAGGATGGTCCACGTGCGGAAGAACCAGGCTATGACTTTATCATTCAAGGTATGTCCGGTTTGATGAGTATTACTGGTGAATCTGATGATGTAATCGGTGGTGGCGCACAAAAGGTGGGAGTCGCTGTAGTCGACATTCAGACCGGACTGTACTCAACGATTGCCATTCAGGCGGCATTGTTAGCACGGCAACATACTGGACGTGGTCAATATATTGATATGTCATTACTCGATGTACAGGTGGCGGCTTTGGCCAATCAAGGTATGAACTATTTGACCTCGGGTAAAGCACCCAAGCGTATGGGAAATAATCACCCGAATATTGTGCCGTATCAAACTTTTAAAGCCAAAGATAAGGAATTTATTATTGCCTGTGGTAATGACAAGCAATTTAAAGACTTGTGTATTGCGATTGGCTATAAAGAACTGCTAGATCAACCAAACTATTTACGTAATCAAGATCGGGTAAAGCACCGTGAAGAATTAATTCCATTATTGAGTGCCTATTTTCTCACTCAAGATGCTCAAGTTTGGGTCGATGCGATTCATGCGGTAAAAGTGCCAGTCGGTGTAATCAACTCTGTAGAAGACGCATTAAATGAACCACAAATTCAACACCGTCAAATGGTGGTGAATATTCCACATGCTTTAAATCATGATTTTAAAGTGATTGGATCACCGATGAAATTATCTGATACGCCTGTGGAATACCGTCATGCACCTCCACAGTTAGGGCAGCACACGACAGAAATTTTGTCCCAATATAGAACTGAAGCTGAATTAAATGAATTGGCTGCACAAGGCATCATTGATCAACTCAATCATCCTGCAGCTTAAAATTTCATGGGATTATTCTTCAAACTATTCTTCAATATATGGGCTTAAACGCCTATGTGGAATGAGTGGAGTTAAAAGTTTAGACCGAAGGACTCCAATACTTCGGTCTTTTTCAATATCAATATTCATTTACGGAGTGCTTTTAATGTTAATTTTCTAGTTAAAGTATAATTATTCATCAAAGCTTGGGCCTGCAATACGGTCTTTATTTTTTTGTATGAAAGAGATGTCCATACTTTTGCGCCTTGATATTTTTTCTTTAAGCTATAACTTTCAAATTCTGGATTATACACAAACCAATTTCCGCAATGCTGCACGCAATAAGCATTTATATGCCTATTTTTCAAGTCTACTAATTGCACAGAAAGATTTCGATACCATCTCCATTGACGAGAGTATAAGTCTTTATATCCTTAATACGCTGAGTTTTAACATCTGCATAAGAAATCGTAGAACTAAAGCCAATGATTAAACTAAAAAGTAATATTGATCCGTTTTTTATATAGATGAACCATTCTTCTAATTGTCCATTTATTTTAAGAACGGACATTAAATCAAAGCCTTCAAACGAAATAAAGCCCTGCACAATGGCAAGGCTCTATTTTAATAACATTACATTGAATTTGTTCAGCTGCATATTATTGCTGTATAAAATTCTGCAAAGCCTGATTAAATGCATCTGGCTGTTCAATGTTTGAAATATGCGATGCATTAATTTCAAATAATTGGCTATTTGCAATGTGTTCTTGCATAAATTGACCATCTGCAACTGTAGTTACAAGGTCTTGTTGACCTGCAATAATTAATACAGGTACGTGAATAGACGAGATTTCATTGCGTAAATCCGCTTTAGCCAAAGCTTCACAACAACTTGCATAACCTTCTGGGCTGCCAGCTCCGAGGTCGTTACTCAAAGATTGTACAGTTGCCGTGTTACTTTGGATAAAGGGTTCTGTAAACCATCGTGATGCTGCCGTTACTGCAATTGGTTTCAAACCTTGTTGACGGACTAACTGCGCACGTTCATTCCAAGCTGATTCTTGCCCAATTTTTGCAGCGGTATTGCATATAATGACATGGTTAAAGCGTTTAGGATGATGTATTGCAAGCCATTGGCCTGTTAAACCACCCATCGATATTCCACAAAATGTGGCCTGTTGAATATTTAAATGATCCAATAAATGGATGACATCTGTACCCAATTGATCAAGGCTATAAGGCCCTTGAGGGGCAGAAGATGCACCATGACCACGTGTATCATAACAAATGACAAAATAATCCTGCTGCAACGCCTCTATCTGAGGCTTCCACATGCTGAACTTTGTGCCTAAAGAATTAGAAAAGACAATCGCAGGTTGTGTGTGGTCACCAAAAGTTGCGTAATTAATCGTTGCATCATTGGATATGAATGTAGGCATATTTTGAATCCTTAATTTTATAAATCCCCTAAATCCCCCTATAAGAAGGAGGACTTTTATTGAGGATTAAACACGTTCAATAATCAAAGCGATGCCTTGACCGACACCAATGCACATCGAACAGAGGGCATATTGACCTGAAATTGCCTCAAGTTGATTTAACGCAGTCATCACTAAACGGGCTCCAGATGCACCTAAAGGATGCCCCAAAGCAATAGCGCCACCGTTTGGATTGACATGTTTAGCACCATCTTCCAAACCTAGTTCACGGGTAACCGCTAAGGCTTGAGCCGCAAAAGCTTCATTCAGCTCGATCACATCCATTTGTTCAAGGCTTAGACCTGTTTGAGCTAACAGCTTTTTGATGGCAGGCGCAGGACCAAAACCCATGATTTTGGGTTCAACACCCACCACCGTTGCTGCAATAATTTTGGCCCGTGGCTTTAACTTAAATTTGTTGAC
Source organism: Acinetobacter sp. YH01005 (assembly GCF_013420465.1). Taxonomy (NCBI): domain Bacteria; kingdom Pseudomonadati; phylum Pseudomonadota; class Gammaproteobacteria; order Moraxellales; family Moraxellaceae; genus Acinetobacter; species Acinetobacter sp. YH01005. The sequence continues at coordinate 145,612 of NZ_VOYA01000008.1, forward strand.
AGCATTATCTGAAGCAATCAGTAGTGCAGCTGCACCATCATTGATCCCTGAAGCATTGCCCGCAGTTACCGTCCCATCAGCTTTCACCACAGGTTTGAGTTTTGCTAAGCCTTCTGCTATCGTCGATGCACGTGGATGCTCATCTGTATCGACTATCAGTGGGTCGCCTTTACGCTGTGGAATGACTACAGGGATGATTTCTTTCTCAAAAAAACCATTGGCCTGTGCAGCGGCTGTACGGCGCTGACTTTCTAAGGCAAAAGCATCTTGATCAGCACGGTTAATGTTGAATTGTTCTGCCACATTTTCAGCGGTTTGAGGCATGGTTTCCACGCCATACATTTGCTTGAGTATTGGATTGATAAAACGCCAACCCATGGTGGTGTCTTCAATCTTTTGACTGCGTCCATAAGCACTTTCCGATTTACCCATAACAAAGGGCGCACGGGACATACTCTCTACACCGCCGGCAATAATTAAGTCTGCTTCATTTGCTTTAATTGCACGGGCTGCCATCGCAATCGCATCAAGTGATGAACCACAAAGTCGGTTTACAGTTGTAGCAGGAACTTGAAAAGGTACACCTGCAAGTAGCGACGACATTCGTGCAACATTACGGTTATCTTCACCGGCTTGGTTCGCGCAGCCGTAAATCACGTCATCAACTGACTCCCAAGCAATACTTGGATTTCGCTGCATCAGTGCCTTAATGGGTAAGGCACCTAGGTCGTCGGTACGCACTGCTGCTAAACCGCCCGCATAACGACCGAAAGGGGTGCGGATTGCATCAATAATATAGGCATTTTTCATTTTATAAATCCTAAAAACTCAGCTCCTCCCTTTTTAAAGAGAGGTTGGGAGGGATTTACAGGAAGTTAATTTTTTAATATTAATCCTCCCTAAATCCCTCCTTTAATCAAGGAGGGACTTTTTGCTTTAAGCTGTCGTATCAATCAGCTTAGCACCTGTCATTAACTGTAATTCGTCAAAGCTCAAGCCCTCGACTTTTTCAATCACTTTCAAACCTTCAACCGTCACATCAATGACGCACAAATCTGTGTAAATACGATCGACACATTGCAGGCCTGTGGCAGGATATGACAATTCAGCGACAATTTTCGGTTCACCTTTTTTGGTCACATGGTCTGTAGTAATAAAGACTTTTTTCGCCCCAACAGCCAAATCCATTGCACCACCTACAGCAGGAATTGCATCTGGCGCACCAGTATGCCAATTTGCTAAGTCACCATTTTGGGCAACCTGAAAAGCGCCTAATACTGCAATATCTAAATGACCGCCACGCATCATGGCAAAAGAGTCGCCATGGTGAAAAAAGCAGCCGCCCGTTTGCATGGTGACAAACTCTTTTCCTGCATTAATTAATTCAGGGTCTTCTTCGCCTTTAGCCGGAGGAGGACCAAAAGCTAAAAGGCCATTTTCTGAATGTAGAAAAACCTCTTTGTCTGTTGGCAAATAATTTGAAATTTTGGTGGGTAAGCCAATGCCTAAATTGACATAAGCGCCATCTGGAATATCTTGCGCAACACGTTCTGCAATTTGATCACGGGTTAATTTGGTATAGCTCATGGTTCTTTCCTCACGTGATTTATGCAGATTGCTCAAGCTGTGCAGGTTGAACAGCAACAACATGTTGTACAAAAATGCCAGGGGTAATAATGTGCTCTGGGTCCAATGCACCAAGTTCAACCACTTCTGAGACTTGAGCAATCGTCACATCTGCCGCCATGGCCATAATGGGGCCAAAATTACGCGCTGATTTGTTGTAAACCAAGTTGCCCCAGCGGTCGCCCTGATGAGCTTTGATTAAAGCAAAATCAGCTTTAATTGGATTTTCGAGGACGAAATCTTTGCCTTCATAATTGAGTGTAGGTTTGCCTTCTGCCAACAACGTACCAAAACCTGTTGGTGTATAAATTGGACCTAAACCCATGCCTGCCGCTTGAATACGGCAAGCCAAATTACCTTGTGGTACAAGCTCAAGTTCTATTTTTCCTGCACGGTATAGCTCATCGAACACCCAAGAGTCGGATTGGCGAGGGAAAGAACAGATCATCTTACGGACAGCACCAGCTTTGAGTAATTTAGCAAGTCCATAGTCACCATTACCTGCATTGTTGTTGACGATGATGAGATCTTTGATGCCAAGTTCAATCAGTCCATCAATCAGTTCAGCAGGCTGACCAGCCGTACCGAAGCCGCCAATCATAATGGTAGATCCATCCTTAATTTGAGAAAGTGCTTCTGTTAAGGAAGCGGTACTTTTATCAATCATGCTACGATCCTTCATCAAGAACGATAAAACTATTTACCTGACTAACCACTTCAGTCATGCAAGGCAGATAATCTTTTATTTCAAATATTTACAAACTTAAAAATGCAGATAAATGGATTCCAACTATGTGCTACCCAATTGGAATCCAATCACATCAGCTGTCATCACTACGAACAGAAGAGGGATGACGATTTAAAGCCATAACTTCAATATTCATATACGGGTAAAGGGGAAGCCCTTGTAAAATGTTGTGTAACTCTTCATTGCTTTCAACATCAAAAATACTGATATTTGAATATTGACCAGTGATACGCCAGATATGACGCCATTTGCCTTGACGTTGTAGATCTTGTGAATAAGCCTTTTCTACAGCTTTAATTTCATTGGCTTTTTCGACTGGCATATCTAATGGAATATTGACATCCATGCGTACTTGGTAAAGCATTTCTTACTCCTAGCTAAATGTTATTTACGACGTAAGTCATCAATTTTGTTTTCATCAATTTCAATCCCTAAACCTGCCGTGGTTGGAATCTTGAGTTCGAAATCTTGATATTGAAGTGGGGTTTTTAAAATTTCTTCAGTTAACAGCAATGGACCAAAAAGCTCAGTGCCATAAGCTAAATTGTCAAATGTAGAAAATGCATGTGCCGATGCAATAGTGCCTACAGGACCTTCAAGCATGGTTCCACCGTATAAATCGATACCCGCAAGTTTGGCGATTTTTGAAACCTCACAGCCTTCGATTAAACCGCCAGACTGTGCAACTTTGACTGCAAAAACAGAGGCAGAATTGTGCCGAGCAAGTTGATATGCCGTTTGAGGCCCCATCAGTGATTCATCTGCCATAATCCCAATATCAAAACGATGAGTTAAACGGCGCATCGCGTCAATGTTATCGATTGCGCAAGGCTGCTCAATCAGGTCAACACCACCATCTTGTAACAACTGAATGCCTTTAATGGCATCTAATTCAGACCATGCACGGTTAACATCCACACGTATAGAAATGTCTGAACCTAACGCTTTTTTAATAGCTAAAACATGCTCAACATCAGCTTCAACGGGGCGTGAACCTATTTTGAGTTTGAAAATATTGTGTCGTTTTGCCGCAATCATCTTTTGTGCTTCGGCAATGTCTTTTTCCGTATTGCCAGATGCAAGTACCCAAAGAACAGGCAAGCTGTCACGTAAACGGCCGCCCAATACTTCACTTAAGGGCAGATTTAAACGCTGCGCCAAAATATCGAGTAGCGCCGTTTGAATGGCACATTTAGCAAAGCGATTGCCGTTAATACTACGTTTAATAGCTTGCATGGTTTGAGCAACATTCAAACCAGTGAGAGTTTTCAGTAAAGGACTAAAATAAGTTTCAATATTGGTACGAATGCTTTCAGGGCTTTCTTCACCATAGCCTAGACCACCAATCGTCGTCGCTTCACCCCAACCGATATAACCATCTTCGGTGGTGATTTTAATCAAAACAAGGGTTTGCGTTTGCATGGTTGCAACAGCCATCTTGTGCGGACGGATTGTTGGGATTTCCACGAGCAGGGTTTCAATCGACTTATACATCTTGCGTATTTCTTATCTATCCAACTATTTATATACCCTAATTTAATGTAATATCTTTAACTAGAGCGATTTTGGTATTTTTAGATACTTAAAAGGTATATAAATGGAATTAAGGCACTTACGTTACTTTGTCACCGTGGTTGAAGAGCAAAGTATTACCAAGGCAGCAGAAAAATTATGTATTGCTCAGCCGCCTTTGAGCCGCCAAATTCAAAAGCTTGAAGAAGAACTGGGCATTACCTTGTTTGAGCGTGGTTCTAGACCCGTGAAAACCACAGAAGCTGGTATGTTCTTTTATGAGCATGCTGTACAGATATTGACGCATACCGCCCAGGCCAAAACCATGGCACAGCGAATTAATGCCGTCGATAAAACTGTCCGCATTGGTTATGTCAGTTCGCTTTTATACGCATTATTGCCGCAAATTATTTATCTATTTCGACAACGCAACCCAGATATTCATGTTGAACTCATAGAATGTGGTACACGCGACCAGATTGAAGCCTTAAAAACCGGTCGAATCGATATTGGTTTTGGACGACTTCGCTTAACCGATCCGTCCATTAAACGTATTTTATTAAGAAAAGAAGCGCTACGTTTAGCTATTCATAAAAATCATCATTTGGCTGAATTTAAAGACAAAGGCATTTATCTTTCTCAAATTTTAGATGAACCAATTTTTGCCTATCCAACGACACCGAAACCGAATTTTTCCACGCTCATTCAATCGATATTTACCGAATTAGGACTTGTACCTAAACATTTAACCGAAGTGCGTGAAATTCATATGGCTTTGGGCTTAGTGGCGTCGGGAGAGGGCATTTCCTTGATTCCTGAAAGTGCCAGTGATATTGGCATGAAAAATTTGATGTACATCCCAATCTTAGATTTGGAAGCCTATAGTCCAATCTCTTTGTCAGTACGAAATATGGATCATAGTAATTACATTCCAAAGATACTGGATTGCATTCGTGAAGTCTTCGTTGAAGAAAATATCGACTTACACGCCATCGATGCAGATGCATAACTAATCAAGGTTTCATGGTCGATGTAACACAAGATCCACTATTCAGATGATAGGGTCTTATGGAATATCAATCACTTCAGCCCAAAGCATCCTGATAAATACAAGATTGTGCTATTTCAAAAACCTTTTCATCTTCAATATTTAATTGATCATATTGCTGCATTTTTTGAATCATCCATTCAAAGTCTGAAGTTTGTGGCGCTTGGGTCTTGCCAAAATTTTGAATGATGCTTTTGATCCGATGAAAAGCCTCGACGTGAATCTGCTCAGAACAATCAAAACGGATGATGTGATATTGCTTTAACAAAGAAAATATTTCTGAGAAATGTGTTTGTTGAAGTAGATCGTTTTGTGCTTTTTGGATGGCAAGATTGATCGCCTTTAAGGTATTGGGATGTTTTTCTGCCCAATCATGAGTAAAAGCCAAAACCTTATCTGGTATAGGCTTAATAATATCTTGGCTATTGACGATGATACGACTATAGCCTTGTATTTCAGCTTGCGTATTCCACGGCTCTCCGACACAGAATCCATCAATTCGTTGCGTTGATATTGCTTCCACCATATAAGGCGGTGGTAGAGTTGAAAAGGTCTGCGTTTGAGCGAGTTCTGTGTCGGCAAGTGCCAACCATTCTCTTAAAATATAATGATGAATCGAATGCTGAAAAACATGCGCCAACTGAATCGTTTGATTCTGCTTTATCGCAGATACGATTTTCTCTGCTGAATTAATTGGTAGATCTAATGCATGGATCTTTAATTCATAGTAGAGCTTTTGACTCAGACTAATATAAGCGCAATTGGTACTGAGCGTTAGTGAGGTTTGTAAGGGGATGCCGAGATGGTCTTTGCCCGTCACAGACGCAGGCAGCATGGCCGATAAACAGTGTGCTGCATCTAAAAAACCAAAAGCTAGACGGTCACGTAAACTTGCCCAAGACGGTTCTTGAGTTAGTGTGACATTCAAGCCTTGTTCAGCAAAATACCCTTGATGTTCTGCCCAGAGCAAAGCAACACAGTCAAGTAAAGGAATATAGCCCAATTGAATATCAGTTTTTTCAAGCTTTTGCATGGTTTATTCCTTAAATTGAGACTGTAACAGCGCTTGCGCATCAAGCAGTCGGCGCGCCATTTCACCCATCGTCATACGGTGACTCATGGCATTTTTTCTCAGCAAATTAAATGCTTGATCTTCGGTTAAACCATGCATTTGTATTAAAAGCACTTTGGCTTTTTCAATATCTTTTCGATCGGCCAATTTGCACTTGGTTTCAGCCAAATCATTCAGCAGTTTTTTATGCTTTTTATATTGTTCAATCGAAATTTCTAAAATGCTATTCAAACGTGCAGGGTCAATACCATCGACAATATATGCCGTGACACCCGCATCAATCGCGCTTCGGATGATTTCAAGACTCGAATTTTTAGTGAACAGAACAGTCGGTAAGTCAAATTGGCTGACACAGCTTTCAATGACATCGCGATGTGGATGATCCATATCCAATAAAATCACATCTGCCTGAATATTTTGCAGATATGACATATTTAAATGATCAATCATGAAACTGGCGACCACATCAAAGTCATGTTGAATTAATGAGGCTTGAATAAATTCAGCGCGTTCTTGATCATCATCAATTAGGGCTATTTTTAGTTTTGGCATGCAAACGCTCAGACAGAGCCAAACAAATACGTATTGAGTTTTCTAAGCAATTTAAATGCCAAATTTTAAGACAATACAAAATATAAATCTGCTTCTAAATTTTAGCTTGGTTATATGCACATTTTAAAATTGAACCATTTCCGTGCACTGATCTTGTGCAGGGCTGAACCACGTTTGAACATTCAGCCGCATCTCTATAGGCATATTGACTATCTATTTACCTTAATTCGCTTATTTTCGGATAGATCGGCGCTCAATGCTTAAATATAGAGATGAAATTTACGATTGAAATAAAAACTTGGCACGTATCGTGCTTAATACTTATTGAGTCAAAGAAGACTCTAAAAATTTGTTAGACGGCCAACGACGTCCGTTCTGATCGACTCTGTTATGTGTTAGCGACATAACCGAGTAATTCATGCGTTCAGTTCAGTCAGGAGAAGGTTATGTCTTCAAATTTAAATGCCAAAAAAGCCACAAAAATAAGTCTATTTAATTTTTCTTCAGCAGCAATGCGGGCCTTCCACATGAGTTGGCTCGCATTCTTTGTTTGCTTCTTTGCATGGTTTGCCTGTGCACCGTTGATGCCAGTGATTGCTGGCGAATTTCACCTCACGAAAGATCAAATTGCCAATATTAATATTGCCGCTGTTGCGATCACGATTTTAGTCCGTCTGATCGTTGGTCCTTTATGTGATAAATATGGCCCGCGTAAAACCTATACAGCTTTATTAGTCATCGGCAGTATTCCAGTCTTTGGTGTCGCTTCTGCGAGCAGCTATGAATCCTTTCTTTTCTTCCGCTTGCTGATCGGCGCGATTGGCGCAAGCTTCGTCATCACTCAATACCATACAAGCATTATGTTTGCGCCTAATGTTGTGGGTACAGCCAATGCTGCAACAGCAGGCTGGGGCAATGCAGGCGGCGGTGCAACTCAAGCCCTTATGCCTTTACTGCTTGGCGCACTCGTTATGTTTGGTGTAGAGCAAGCGATGGGCTGGCGTATTGCGCTGATTGTACCCGGTGTGATGATGCTGATTGTTGGTGTGCTTTACTGGAAGTTCACACAAGACTGTCCGCAAGGCAACTTTAAAGAACTTCGCGAACAAGGCATCAGTGTTGGCAGTGACAAAAAAGGCGGCTTGGCAATTCTAATGCATGCAGCACGCAATTACCGTGTATGGATTCTATTTGGCGCTTACGCAGCTTGTTTCGGTATTGAAATCTTTATTCACAACATTGTAGCAATGTACTACGTCGACCATTTCAGCTTTGGATTAAAAGAGGCGGGTATGGCAGCAGGTATCTTTGGTTTGCTTGCATTGTTTGCTCGTGCGCTTGGCGGCATTGTTTCGGACAAAGTCGCGACTAAAAAAGGCTTAGATGGCCGTACCAAAGTGTTATTTGCCATGATTCTGCTAGAAGGCTTATTCCTGATTGTCTTCTCACAAATGAATACTGCAGTGCTTGCAATCCTTGCAATGACAGTCTTTGCGCTCTTCACCCATATGGCGTGCGGCGCAACCTATGCCTTGGTGCCATTCATTGACCGTGATGCTTTAGGCGGCGTGGCAGGCATTATCGGCGCAGGCGGTAACGTAGGTGCAGTGGCTGCAGGTTTTTTGCTTAAAGGCATGCTGGATATACAAACCACGCTAATGGTGCTTGGCGGTTTGGTGGTGATTGCAGCCAGCTGTGTACTGATGATCCGCTTTTCTGTAGAGCATAAAGAAAAAGAACAGCGTTTGTTTGAACAAGCTGTGAATGAAAGAAATCTAGCTGAAGCTCAAAACTAATACTGAAAGTTGCCTCTAAACAAAACATAGCGCTTTAGGGGCAAACAAAAAAAAATTGCGGAGTAAGAATATGAAAATCATCATGATTGGACATGGCATGGTTGGCCACAAGTTTATCGAATCTGTACTGGAACACGCAGGTGATGATGTTGAATTAACCATTTTGGCTGAAGAGCCGCGTTTAGCCTATGACCGTGTGCATTTAACTGAATATTTCAGCGGTAAATCGGCTAAAGATTTAACCCTATGCCGCAGCGACTTTGCCGATGCATACGGTATAGATTTACGCCTTAGCACCAAAGCGGTTGAAATTGATCAGCGCAATAAAACGGTCACAACCAATCACGGTGATATTCTTTCTTTTGACAAGCTAGTGCTCGCAACAGGTTCATACGCTTTTGTGCCACCAATTCCAGGCAATGAACGTGAAAACTGCTTTGTGTACCGTACCATTGAAGACTTGGATGCCATCCGTGCCGCAAGCTTGAATGCTAAAACAGGTGTGGTGATCGGCGGCGGTTTATTGGGTCTAGAAGCAGCAAAAGCGCTGCGTGATTTAAACTTAGAAACCCATGTTGTTGAATTTGCACCACGCTTAATGGCAGTTCAGATTGATGATCTAGGCGGTAAAGTTTTACGCTCAAAAATTGAAAATCTAGGTGTTAAAGTCCATACGCAAAAAGCAACATCTTGCATTGAAGACGGTGCAAATACGAAGCATGTAATGAAGTTTGGTGATGGTTCTGAACTGGAAACCGACATCATCTTATTCTCTGCAGGTATCCGCCCACGCGATGAATTAGCGCGCCAAAGCGGTTTAGCCATTGGTGAGCGTGGCGGAATTGCGATTAATGACTATTGCCAAACTTCAAACCCTGACATTTATGCCATTGGTGAATGTGCGCTTTGGCAAAATAAAATTTATGGCCTGGTTGCGCCGGGCTATGACATGGCGCGTATTGCAGCAAAGCATGTGATGGAACAAAACTGCACGCTTTTCGCTGGTGCAGATATGAGCACCAAGCTGAAACTGATGGGAGTTGATGTTGCATCTGTAGGCGATGCGCATGCAATGACACCAAATTCTTTAAGCTATTTCTATGCAGATGAAGCAGCTCAGGTTTATAAAAAAATAGTCGTGAATGCAGAGAAAACTAAGCTGCTAGGTGCAGTATTGGTGGGCTGTGCTAAAGAATACAATGACCTGCTGCAAATGATGCTGAATGGCTTAGAAGTTCCAGAAAGCCCAGAAAGCCTAATCATGCCTGGCTATGCACAATCTGCAGGTAAATCGGGCGGAAGCGGTGTCGATCTGTTGCCAGACAGCGCAACGATTTGTTCATGTAACAACGTCTCTAAAGCAGACATTTGTTCAGCCATTGCTGACGGATCGACTTCTTTAGGCGCATTGAAAAAATGCACCAAAGCTGCAACAGCTTGCGGCGGCTGTGCACCATTAGTCACTCAAGTCCTCAAATCTGAGCTTCAGCGTCAAGGTGTCACTGTAAATAACCATTTATGTGAACACTTTGCTTATTCACGCCAAGAGCTCTATCACTTGGTACGTGTGAACGAAATCAAAACCTTTGATGACCTGATTCAACAGCATGGCCATGGTTTAGGCTGTGACATCTGTAAACCGACGGCAGCCAATATCCTAGCGTCATGCTGGAATGACTTTGTACTTAAACCAAGCCATGCAGGCTTGCAAGACAGTAATGACTACTACCTAGGCAACATACAAAAAGACGGCTCTTATTCAGTCGTGCCACGTATGGCAGGCGGTGAAGTTACTCCGGATGGATTAATTGCCGTAGGTCAAATTGCGAAAGAATATGGTCTATATACCAAACTGACAGGTGGTCAGCGTGTCGATATGTTTGGTGCACAAGTGCATCAGTTGCCTGAAATTTGGGAAAAATTGATTGCTGCAGGTTTTGAGTCTGGTCATGCATACGGTAAATCATTGCGTACAGTGAAATCATGTGTCGGCAGTACTTGGTGCCGCTATGGCGTAGACGACTCTGTGGGTTTGGCGATTTATTTAGAGAACCGCTACAAAGGCCTGCGTTCACCGCATAAATTGAAAATGGCAGTATCAGGCTGTACCCGTGAATGTGCTGAAGCGCAAAGTAAAGATGTTGGCGTGATTGCGACTGAAAAAGGCTGGAACCTTTATGTATGCGGCAACGGCGGTATGAAGCCGCGTCACGCAGAGCTTTTGGCATCAGACTTAGATACGCAAACATTGATCAAATACATTGACCGTTTCTTTATGTTCTACATTCAAACAGCAGACCGTTTGCAGCGTACTTCTGTATGGCGCGACAACATGGAAGGCGGTTTAGATTACCTGAAAGATGTCGTTGTGAATGATTCGCTTGGCGTAGCTGCTGAACTTGAACGCCGTATGAGCCATGTTGTGGGTACATATCAAGATGAATGGCGTACTGCTGTAGAAGATCCTGAAGTACGTAAACGCTTTGTGACTTTCGTGAATGCAAAAGCAGAACAGCAAAATGATCCGCATATTCAGTTTGCATCCGTTCGCGGTCAAATCAGACCCAAAACAGAAGCTGAACGCGATACGACACGCATTCCAGTGGTTGAAGCTTAAGAGAATAACGAATTTAAAACTTCTTTTATTTGATTTACATCCTTATTCGGTTTCTCGCTAAGGCGAAAATGAAAAGATAGTGATCTAAAAGAAGTTTAAAAAGGATCAAGAATATGACAATTTTAAAAGAAATAAATGATTTAGACTGGTTTGATGTTTGTGCATTAGATGATATTACGCCAAATACAGGTGTGGGCGCACTGATTGAAAATCAGCAAATTGCGATATTCCGTGTCGGTGAAGAAAAGCGGGTTTATGCGCTGAGCAATCAGGACCCATTTAGCCAAGCCTATGTTATGTCCCGCGGTATTATTGGTGACTTGCAGGGTGAACGTGTTATTGCATCACCCATTTATAAACAGCATTTCAGCCTTGCTACTGGACGCTGCTTAGAAGATAAAGACCAAAAACTCTTGGTTTTTCCAAGCAAAATTGAAAATGGCCGTGTGCTGATTAGTCCAACTGCTCAAAAAACCTATATTACCAATAACGCGCCATCGTCTGAACTGATGAAACTAGTTTTGGTCGGCAATGGCTTAGCGGGTATGCGCTGCTTAGAAGATCTGCTGGATATGGCGCCAGAGCGTTATGAAATTACAGTCATAGGCGAAGAACCTTGGGGTAATTACAACCGAATTATGCTTTCACCTGTGCTTTCAGGTGATAAAACCATTGAAGATATCATGCTGCATTCACATGCTTGGTATAAAGACAAAAATATCCGTTTTGTAGCAGGTGATGCGGCGGTACGCATAGACCGTCCGCGCAAGCAGGTATACACAGAAAAAGGCTTGGTCATCGATTATGACCGTCTGATTTTAGCGACAGGTTCTAAGCCATTTATTCCGCCTATACCGGGAACTGACTTAAAAGGTGTTCTCAGCTTCCGTGATATTTATGATGTCAACAAAATGCTGGACTACTGCAAAACGAAGAAAAATGCAGTGGTGATTGGCGGCGGTTTATTAGGGCTAGAAGCAGCTTATGGCCTGAAACAGCGTGGCATGAATGTTACTGTACTGCATTTGATGGACCGTATTATGGACCGTCAGCTGGATGAAAAAGCCAGCCTGATGCTGAAATCAGCGATTGAGCAAAAAGGCATTCGTATTTTGACTGCAGCGAATACCCAAGAGTTGATTGGGCAAGATGGTCATGTGACACAATTACGTTTGCAGGATGGCACGGTATTAGCTGCAGATCTTGTCGTGTTTGCAGTCGGTATTCGCCCAAATATTGCATTGGCACAAAGTGCAGGACTGCGCTGCGGCCGCGGTGTGATGGTGAATGACACCATGCAAACCTTTGACCCGAGTATTTATGCGGTGGGTGAATGCATAGAACACCGCAGCCAAACTTTCGGTTTAGTTGAACCGCTTTGGGGACAGGCATTCATTTGTGCATCGCATCTGGCCGAACATGGCAGTTTAACCTTCAAAGCGCCCACGGTTCCGACGCAGTTAAAAGTCAGCGGCTGTGATGTATTTTCAGCTGGCAACTTTGAACCGCAGGATGATTTTGAAGACATCATTTTGAATGATGAAAAGCGTCAGATTTATAAACGCATTATTATTCAAAAAGATAGAGTGATTGGTGCTGTGCTGTTTGGCGATACTGAAGACGGTGCATGGTATGCAGAATTGATTTCAGATCAAACTCCAATTTCAAGCATCCGAAACAAATTGCTGTTTGGTAAGGATTTTGCATTAAAGAAAGCAGGGTAATGCGTCTTTAATTTTGAAAGTCCCTTCTCCCACTGGGAGAAGGTTAGGATGAGGGTGCTTATCATATAAATCCTCTCCCACTTGCGGAATTATGTTCCTCATCCTTTAAAAGGAGAGGGAACTTCCTATATGAATTAAGTGTTGATTAAAAATCTACTTATGCAAGTAGTCTAATATTAAAAATTATTGCAATACCTCGTTAGAATTGGAAAAGGAGCCAGCAGAAGTGAATAGCATCCCAATAGTGGAACTGCATAGCTCCACAGAAAATAAAATTAAAACAACGCAAACCACTTGTCCATACTGCGGTGTCGGTTGCGGCGTGAGCGCAACAGTTGAACAGACTGCTTTAGGGCAAAAAGTCAGTGTGACTGGCGATACGAACCATCCATCAAACTATGGCAAGCTGTGCATTAAAGGCAGTAACTTAGCCGATACGATTGGATTAGAAACACGTGTTTTACAGCCGATGCTTGGGCGTCAAACATCACCATTTCATACTCGTCAGGCTACAGATTGGAACACAGCAACAGCACTGATTGCCGAAAAATTTCAGCAATGTATAGATCTTTACGGACGTGAAAGCATCGCTTTTTATGTGTCGGGCCAACTGCTGACGGAGGATTACTATGCCGTTAACAAATTTGTCAAAGGCTATTTAGGTACTGCAAATATTGACACCAATTCACGGCTTTGCATGTCATCGGCTGTGGCGGCACATAAGCGTGCATTTGGTGAAGACCTTGTACCAGCAAGCTATGAAGACTTTGAGCATACAGATATGGTGGTGCTGGTCGGATCCAATACAGCATGGTGCCATCCCGTGCTGTATCAGCGCATTATGAAAGCCAAAGAAGAACGTGATTTGTTCGTAGTGGTCATTGATCCGCGCTTTACCAGTACCTGTGAGGCTGCAGATTTGCATTTGCCAATTTTACCGGGGCAAGATGTCGCACTGTTCAACGGTTTGCTGCAGTATTTAGTACAAAATAATCATAGTGATGTAGATTTTATCACCAAACATACTCAAGGTTTGGCGCAAGCGCTGGAGCAAAGTAAAACAGAAGCTTCTATGACAGCAGTTGCTGAGCGTACAGGTATTTCTTTAGAAAAATTACAGCTATTTTTTGAAAAATTTGCGCAAACTGACAAAGTTATGTCGCTATTTTCGATGGGGGTTAATCAGTCTTCGCGCGGTGTAGACAAAGCCAACAGTATTATTAACTGCCATTTGCTGACTGGCAAAATCGGAAAATTAGGTGCAGCGCCTTTTTCTATGACAGGTCAGCCCAATGCAATGGGTGGCCGCGAGGTTGGCGGCTTAGCCAATATGCTGGCTGCGCACTTAGATGTCGATAACACAGCGCATCAGGCATTAGTACAAGCGTTTTGGCAAAGTCCATTTATTGCCAATAAAGCGGGATTAAAAGCGGTTGATCTGTTTCAGGCGGTTGAAAGCGGCAAAATAAAAGTCATCTGGATTATGGCTACTAATCCTGTAGTTAGCTTGCCAGATGCAGATCAAGTCAAACGTGCCTTAGAGCAATGCGAGTTTGTAGTGGTGTCGGATATTTGCAAAGACACAGACACAGCAATATATGCAGATGTGCTTTTACCTGCATTGGGCTGGGGTGAAAAAGACGGAACCGTTACCAATTCTGAACGCCGTATTTCACGTCAAACTGCTTTTTTAGATGCGCCGGGTGAAGCCAGAGCAGACTGGTGGTCTATTGCACAAGTTGCGAAAAAGATGGGTTATAGCGGTTTTGACTACAGCAGCAGCTATGACATATTTATTGAACATGCAAAATTATCTGCTTATCAAAATACGCCTTTAGATCAACGTGATACCACTGAGTCTTTTCGCTACTTTAATTTGCAGGGTTTAAGTAAGTTATCTGCACAAGATTATGCTGAATTAAAGCCCGTGCAATGGCCAGTTTGGCAGTTAGATCAGAGCGCTGATGCAGTCAGCCGTTTGTTTGCAGCAGGCCAATTCAGCCATGCGGATGCCAAAGCTAAGTTTGTAGCAACAACCGCTATTGACCCTTTGAACAAGATTTGCGGCGAATATCCGCTGGTTTTAAATACTGGCCGTATCCGTGATCAATGGCACACCATGAGCCGTACGGGTTTATCTGCAAATTTGAGTACACATATCGCCGAACCATTTTGTGAAATACACCCGCAAGATGCACTGAAGTTTGGTGTCAAAGATGGCGAATTGGTTGAAGTTAAATCCAATTGGGGACTGTGCATCTTACGTGCACAAGTCAGCAGCAATATACGCCGTGGACAAGTTTTTGCGCCAATTCATTGGAATGATCAGGTAGCGTCCGATGCGAGAATTGGTAAAGTGGTTAACCCTGTGGTTGATGCGCTTTCAGGCGAACCTGAGTTTAAACACACACCTGTATTTGTGCAGCCGTTTTATACACAGTGGCAAGGCGTGCTGTATGTACGTGACGGCTTTGAGCAAATGGTGCAAAACACCATTCAAAACACGGTGTGGTGGACCAAAATTAAAACAGCGAAAGCGACGCGTTTTGAGTTGGCCGATCGTAAAAAATTTAGAAACACGGTTCAGCAGCTGAAAACATTACTGCCATTTACCGATGAAAGCTTTGAATGGCTGAATTTGGAAGATCAAACTGCCGATTTGAGTCATACCGTGGTGCTGCAAGATGGGCATTTAATTGCCAGTCTATATATTGCGCAACGCTCTATGCTGCCAGACCGTGATTGGATTGCTGGCATGTTTAAGCGTGAACGACTCAGCGCAATGCACCGCAAAGCGCTGCTTGCAGGTCAGCCGATAAACATGACCAACAGTGCAGGTCCGCTGGTGTGCAGCTGCTTTAAAGTCGGTAAAAATACCATTATCGAAACCATTAAAGAAAAGAATATTACCCATGAAAAACAAGTTACTGCATGTTTAAAGGCCGGCGGCAATTGCGGTTCGTGCTTATCAGAAATTCGAGGCTTAATTAAAGCCTGTCAGACGGAGTACGCAGAATGATGAAGAAAATCACCAAATCAGTAGGCTATCCAGAAACAGACTTGGTCATTTTGGCGGGCGGTCAAGCCCGCAGAATGAACGGTATAAATAAAGTTTTACAAAAATTTGATAATGAAATTCAGCTGATTAAGATCCATCAGCAGTTGAAATCACGAGCTGAAAATGTCTGGATCAACAGCCATCGCGATCATTCGATTTATAAACGGCTCATTCCCTCGATCCGCTTTTATCAAGATGATGAAGCCGGATTTTTAGGGCCATTGATGGGGATGAAAAGCGCGTGGTCACATGTTGAGTCTGATTATGTTTTGTTTGTCCCGTGCGATGTGACCTATATCCCGAAGAAAGTGCTTTCGAGATTGCATCAGGCCATGCAGCGGGATCCCTTGTGTGAAGTAGCTGTAGTGGAAATTAATGGCAAAGCGCTGTATCCATTTTGTTTGCTGAAACGAAGCAGTCTCACAATGCTGCAGGTGCATCTTGATCAAAAACAGCGCAGTTTGAAGGGGTGTTTTAGTAAAATGCACATGCAAGTTGCACGTTTTCAAAATAATGCACTCTTTTTTCACAGCATTAACTCTCTAGATGAGCTGCAGCAGCACCGTCAGCTGAATTTTCTCTAAAAGCTGTACCTTTTGCGGAGCTTTCATTTCAAATAATGAGCCTAATGTGCTGTTTTTGAACCCAGAGAGAAAATCTACAGCCAATATGAAGCTTTTGAGCATGATATCTAGAGATAAAACAGACTGCTTTTATACCTTAGATAATGGGCTTAACGGCAATTTATATTTTTAATTGCTATTAGTTATTTATAAGTTATTGATTTTGTGTGTCAAAAAACAAACCAAATCCTCTGAAATAAATATTCAAAAAAGCGCAAAGTTGGAACACTTATTGCAATTTTTACTGCAAGAAAAGAGGGCGCAAAATTTGTACTGAGCTAAGACAGGGCAAATGACAGCACCATGGAAGATAAACATGAACAGCATGACACAATTACAGCCAGTGACCATTTTTAAGGATCAGTTTGGCCGTGAAAAACGCAAGTTGCGCATTTCAGTGACAGACCGCTGTAATTTTAAATGTGTCTATTGCATGCCTGAACATCCTGAATGGATGAAAAAGCACAATCTTCTCAGTTTTGAATCCCTTTACAATTTTTGTGAATTTATGGTGCTGCTCGGGATTGATCAGATCCGGATCACGGGCGGCGAACCTCTCATACGTCAAGGCGTTGTGCATTTTATTCAACAGCTGCAGCAGTTGAGAAAGCTAGGCCTTAAACGTATTTCCATGACCACCAATGCGCATTATCTGAAGCAATATGCACAGGCCTTAAAACAAGCCGGCTTAGATGGCATAAATATCAGCTTAGACAGTTTGGATGAAGCGCAATTTTTCCAGCTGACACAAAAACAATTACAGCCTGTATTAGACGGGATTGAAGCAGCTCAGCAAGCGGGCTTTGAAATCAAAATCAATTCCGTGTTAATCAAAGGCTTGAATGAACAGCAAATCATTCCATTAGCAAAATGGGCGCTGCAAAAAGGTTTCGAACTACGGTTTATCGAGTTTATGCCGCTGGATGGCGATCAAAACTGGTCTAAAGCTGCGGTCGTTACCGAACAAAACATACTAGATAAACTAAAGACTGTTTTTGAAGTGCAAACACTGCACGGTCAAGGCACATCGCCAGCCAGATCATACTTAATCAACGGCTTGCCTATAGGCATTATTTCAACCATCAGCAATTCTTTTTGCGGCAGCTGCGACCGTTTGAGACTGAATGCGCAAGGCGAGTTTTTTAACTGCCTGTTTGCCCGAAAAGGTTTAAATCTCAGCCATGAAATTCAGCAGCTGAAAAGCAGTAAAACAACAGAGTTAATACCGTTGGATGCAATGGCTTTGCAGCAAAAATTAGGCAGTTATATTTGGCAGAAGGAGCAAGGCTTTCATGCCATAACAGCTCAATCCAGTCCATCTAGAAAAATCAGCATGCATATGATTGGAGGTTAAAGATGACTCATATCACCATCAAAATAGAATCTTTTGGCGCTATTGAACGCCTGCTGCCAGAGAATTTGAGTCTGACTTGCTTCGCACAGCAGTCGATTGCAGAGGTTTTGCAGCAAGTTACAGATCAATTTCCGGAGTCGTTCAGCATGCTTGAACGCTGCGCCTGCGCTATGGGAGAAGACATTGTGCCAAGGCAAACCGCATTGATGCAGGACAGTACCGTTGTGCTGTTGTCACCTGTGGCGGGAGGCTGAATATGGAGCTCAAGCATATTTCACGCATACAAGACACGGTATTCAGCCAAGCCGATTTTGACAGCATTAAGGCATTTCCTGAATGCGGCGGTATAGGTGTATTTATAGGCGCGGTGCGTAATCACCATGAAGGCAAAGCGGTAAAAGCTTTGAAATATACCGCTTATGCGCCTGTGGCTGAAAAAATGATCCGGCAAATTGAACAGGAAATTCAAGCCAAATACGGCGTGTCATATGTACGGGTTGTACACCGTATTGGCGCGCTGCAGGTCGGTGATACCGCCATTATCGCCATGGCCTATGCGCCGCACCGACGTGAGGCTTTTGCTGCCTGCGAAGAAGCGGTTGAGCGGGTTAAGCATGAAGTTCCGGTCTGGAAAGAAGAGTTTTATATGGACGGCAGCAGCCAATATGTAGAGGGCTGCTGTATTCGTAAAGATCATGTGCCCAAGGCGACAAGTCATGCAGCGCAGCATGCTCATATTCATGGCGAGTCATGTGAATATTCACATCAAAACAGCCATCAGACCATGCATTTGAACGCCAATATTTACCAATGGCACCTATAAAACTCCAAATT
The DNA here is from genome assembly GCF_013420465.1 of Acinetobacter sp. YH01005. Lineage (NCBI taxonomy): Bacteria > Pseudomonadati > Pseudomonadota > Gammaproteobacteria > Moraxellales > Moraxellaceae > Acinetobacter > Acinetobacter sp. YH01005. Next base: position 164,176 of record NZ_VOYA01000008.1, read on the forward strand.
TAATACTGCAGACGCAAATGAATAAGATAAGGACAAAGCAATGAAAAATGTGGGCATGAAAGCGGAAAGTTACCGTACAGCCATTGCAACTGGAATTCTGCATGCGCCGCCACATTGCATTGAACTGCTGCGTAATGGCAATACAGAAAAAGGCGATGCGCTGAAAACCGCACGGATTGCAGGTATATTGGGCGCAAAACGCACGGATGAACTCATTCCGCTGTGTCATCCGCTGCCGATCTACCGTGCAGATGTCGAATATGAATTATTTGAGGCGCATGTCGAAATCAGTGCTGTGGTCGAAACCATTGGCCCAACGGGTGTGGAAATGGAAGCATTAACTGCGGTCAGTCTTGCCGGTTTAACGCTGTATGACATGCTGAAACCGCACTGTGAGCCTGAAGATTTATGCCTAGATCAGGTGAAACTGCAAAAGAAAAAAGGCGGTAAATCACATTTTACCCGTGTATTGAAAGAAAGCTTATCGGCGTCGATTATTGTGCTTTCAGATACGGTTGCTGCCGGTAAAAAATCAGATACTGCAGGGCAAAATGTCCTCGAAATTTTAGAAGAAGCAAACTTCAGCAACATCAGCTATCAAGTGATACCGGACAGTCCTGAACAGCTTTTGGCTCTTATTGAACAGTATAAGACGCAATATCCGCTGATTTTGACCGTGGGCGGTACAGGTCTAGGCCAGAAAGATTTAACCGTTGAAACCATTCAGCCGCTGTTAAAACGGGAAATTCCAGGGCTGATGGAAGCATCCCGCAGTTTTGGGCAGAAACGCACCCCTTATGCGGCCCTTAGCCGCGGTGTTGCCGGCTATATTGATGACAGTTTAGTCATTACACTGCCGGGCAGCAGACAAGGCGCAAAAGAATCATTGATTGCCATTTTACCTGCCTTGGTGCATCTATTTGATGTGCAGAAGAATATTCCGCATGCAGGAGGCTACCAATGAACCAAGCCGTATTGCACGCAGGCTGCGGGGCCGAGGCTGGACTGATTTCAGTGGACGAAGCGCTTACGCTGATTCAGACACATACGCAAAGTTTAGCGCATGAAACTTTGGCGCTTCAGCACGCTTTAGGCCGTTATTTGGCGGCAGATGTGCATTCACCAATTCAGCTGCCCTTATTTGCTCAAAGCGCTGTAGACGGCTATGCCATTTGCGCGGCGGGTGAAATTAAAGCAGGTACGCAATTTGAGCTCATTGGAGAAATCCGCGCAGGGCAAACGGCTGAAACTATTTTAAAAGCAGGCCAAGCTGTCCGTATATTTACTGGCGCGCCGATTCCTGAAGGCACGACTACAGTAGCGCGGCAAGAAATTGTGAAAGCGGATGCACAGCAAATTGAATTGACTTCAGTTTTAAATAAGCATGCGGATATTCGTGATGCAGGTGAGGAATTCTCAGTCGGACAATGTTTGGCTGTCCGTGGTCAAAAGCTAACGGTTGGGGCAATTGCAGCACTGAGCATGGCTGGTATTTCGCATTGTGAGGTCTACGCTTACCCTAAAGTTGCTGTGGTCATTACAGGTGATGAAGTTGCACAAAATATAGAAGATTATCGTGCAGGTAAAATATTTGATGCCAATGCGCCGCTGATTTCAGCATGGTTTCAGTCGCAGCACGTCCAAGTTGAATTGATTCATATTGCAGATGAAAAGCAGGCGGTCTTGGATTTATTCAACCGTTTAAAAGACAGCTTTGATGTAATTTTAACCACTGGCGGTGTATCTGTGGGTGACTATGATTTTGTTCGTCCCGCAGCCTTGGACATCGGTTTTCAGCAAATTTTCTGGAAAGTAAAACAAAAACCCGGCAAACCGATGCTGTTTGCACAATATCGACGTCCTGACAGCAGTTCCTGTTATTTACTCGGACTGCCGGGCAACCCCGCTGCAGTCTATGTCGGCATGCAAATTTATACAGATAGATTATTGAAAGCCCTACAAGGTCAAACACCTGCGCTGGACTGGTTCAGCGCAGTCATGACACATGACCTAAAAGCAGATGCACGTGAGCGGTTTTTAAGAATGTCGGCGCACTTTGATAAGCAAGGCAAGCTTCAACTAACCAGCCTGTCTAAACAGCAGTCGCATATGTTGAGCAATTTAATGCAAGCCAATTGCATTGTTCGGATTCCTGCAGGGCAGTCTGTGCAAGCAGGACAAATTCTTCAAGGCGTATTTATTCAGCATTAGGAGTTTGCTATGCGATTCAAATTTATTTTAGCAGTAGGACTGAGCTTCATTGCTGGCGCATCTCAGGCGGAAATAGTCAAAATTTATGCTGCAGCCAGTTTAAGCAATGCTATCAGCGATATTGCAAAGCAATATCAGGCACAGAATCCAGACATCAAAATTGTACCGGTATTTGGCGCGTCATCTGCTTTAGCCAAACAGATTGAAGCCGGTGCGCCAAGTGATTTGTATTTTTCAGCAGATGTGGACTGGATGAATTATTTGGTGCAAAAACAGAAAATACCTGCAAAGCAAGTATTCAACATGCTAAGCAATGATTTGGTGCTGATTACGCCTAAAGCGGTGAATATGCAATTTAAAGCCGTGCCGCAGTTTAATTTTGCCAAGGCATTCAAAGGTCACTTATGTACAGGGCAAATGGAGTCTGTACCTGCTGGAAAATATGCCAAACAAAGCCTAACCAAGTTGGGCTGGCTATCAAGTTTAAATGGAAGGATTGTCGGGACAGATGATGTACGATCGGCTTTGGCTTTTGTTGAACGCGGTGAGTGCCAAGCGGGGATTGTTTACCGTACCGATGCGCTGATCAGTTCTAAAGTTAAAATAGCCGGGATTTTTCCAAATCATACTCATCAACCGATCATTTATCCATTGGCTTTAACACATCAAGGCGCAGCTAAACCTGAGGCCGTGAAGTTTTACCGTTATCTTAAAGACCATGCGCAAAGCAAAATGCTTTTTAAGCATTATGGTTTTGGCGTGAAAGGCTAAAGTATGCTTAGCCCAGAAGAGTGGAGTGCGCTGTATCTTTCAGCCAAAGTTTCCATTTGTGCGACTTTATTTTGCTTGCCATTTGCAATTGCACTGGCATGGGTTTTAGCACGTTATGATTTTCATTTGAAGTTTATAGTTGAAGCTTTACTGCAAATGCCCATGGTATTGCCGCCAGTCGTTTTGGGTTATCTGTTGTTGATTTTATTTGGTTCAAATGGCTGGATTGGACAGATGTTAAATGCATGGGGAATACAGTTGGCATTTAATTGGAAAGGTGCAGTACTGGCTTCCATGATTGTAGCTTTTCCGCTGATAGTGCAGCCGATCCGCTTGTCTTTCCAAATGATCAATCAACAGCTGGAACAGGTTGCAGGTTCACTAGGCGCACATCCATTACGGGTATTTGCTTCGATTAGCTTGCCGCTGGCTTTACCAGGGATTTTAATTGGCAGTATTTTGGGTTTTAGCCGCAGCTTAGGTGAATTTGGCGCGACCATTACTTTTGTGGGCAATATTCCAGAGGAAACTCGAACTATACCGATTGCCATATATTCTCTAATACAGCAGCCAAATGGTGAAGAGGCCGCAATGCGTTTAGTGATCCTTTCATTGCTGGCGGCTTTTGGCGCATTGATTGCCAATTATTATATTTTACAGCGCTATCAGCGAAAACTCGGAGCCGACCATGCTTCAGTGTGATTTTCAGTTTCAATACACCGATTTTAAGTTGCAGGCTCGGCTGCAGATGCAGGATCAGCTGCTGGGCATTATGGGGCCATCAGGTAGTGGGAAATCTACGCTGCTGAAAAATTTGGTTGGTTTGCTGCAGCCGCAGCAAGGGTTTATTTCGCTGAATCAGTGTGAATTGTTTGATGCCGCACAGCAAATTAGCGTGCCGATGCATAAACGCCATATAGCGCTGATTTTTCAAAAGGCATGGCTTTTCCCGCATATGAATGTGCAGAAAAATTTGCAATATGCAGAGAACTTAGCTGCTCAGGAAAATGCACAATTTCAGTTTCAGCAAGTAGCGGATCTGCTTGAGTTGAAGCCACTGCTCAAACGGCGGGCACATGAACTATCTGGCGGAGAGGCGCAGCGTGTTTCCATAGGCCGGGCATTGCTGTCACAGCCTGATCTGCTGCTGTTAGATGAACCGCTGACAGGACTTGACCGCAGGCTGAAAGATCAAATATTGCCATTTTTAAAGACGGTGAAAGAACAGTCGGCGCTGCCGATGATATATGTCACGCATCATAGTGATGAGTTAGATTATTTAAAAGCCCATATTTTGCATCTAGAAAATGGTCAAATAAGTTTTTAAGTAAATATAAATTATATAAGTAATAACAGTAAATTAGATGAAAAAATGGCATTAAGCTGCATCTTAAAGTTTTGATTAGAACTATGAAAAACTCATTTTCTAGATTAAATTGTTACAAAACAAGGGAGAACACAGCATTTTCCCTTTTTTATTCCTAATGATCTTGGAAATAATGATTTGTACGACTGAACGTGCAGACAGGGAATCTAATCGATGCATGATGATAGCTTAGCTACACATAATTCAACTGCAAAACTGGGTGCAGGGCTATCTAATCGGCATATCACGATGATCAGTATCGGTGGTGTAATTGGTGCTGGACTGTTTGTTGGATCATCTGCTGCGATTGCAAAAGCAGGGCCTGCCGCCGTTCTTGCTTATATAATTACTAGTATATTGGTTTTTTTAGTCATGCGAATGTTGGGGGAGATGGCAGTTGCTCAACCTGACACAGGCTCATTTTCAACCTATGCAAGAAAAGCCATAGGGCCATGGGCTGGCTTTACTATCGGATGGTTATATTGGTGGTTTTGGGTTTTAGTTATTCCTATTGAAGCAATTGCCGGTGCAGAAATTTTGCATGCATGGTTTCCATCAATATCCAGCGCTGTCTTTGCAACTATTTTTATTATTCTCCTCAGTTTAGCCAACTTTTTTAGTACACGGAGCTTTGGTGAGTTTGAATTTTGGTTTTCTCTGATAAAAGTCTTGGCTATTGTGATTTTTATCGCCATTGGACTCACCGCAATATTTGGATTTTGGCCGTTAGCACCTGATGTGAGTGGTGTGGAAAATCTGTTCAAAAATAATGGATTTATGCCAAATGGCCTGGGTGGGGTACTTTCTGCAATATTGATTTCAGCATTTTCATTCTTTGGCGTAGAAATATTATCGATCGCTGCAGCAGAATCAAAAGATCCTGAACAAAAAATTAAACGTGCAACCAATTTAGTATTGTATCGGGTCATCTTATTTTTTGTGGTTTCAATTTTTATAACGGTTGCACTGGTAGATTGGCGTTCACCGCAATTACAACAATTAGGCACCTTCCAATATGTCTTGGTCAGTTTAAATGTCCCTCAATCAAAATTGATTATTGATAGTGTGGTATTTATTGCAGTTGCAAGTTGTATGAATGCAGCACTTTATAGTTCATCAAGGATGCTATTTTCATTGGGGACACGCAAAGAAGCACCTCAATGGGTCACATCTATTAATGCCTCTGGTGTACCTGCTATTGCTGTATTTGCATCGTCTGTAGTGGGCTTAATTTGCTGTGCAGTCAATTATTTATTTCCAGGCCAAGTATTTGGATTTTTACTGTCTACAACAGGTTCAATTGCCTTATTGGTTTATTTAGTGATTGCATTTTCACAGCTTAAATTGAGAACACAAATCGAAAAAAATGGAACTGAGGTTGCGTTTAAAATGTGGCTATTTCCATGGCTGACATGGGCAGTCATTTTGGTGATCTTAAGTGTGCTGATCTATATGTTTTTATCTCCAGCCTACAGTTATGAAACTTCATTATCTTTAGGTGTTACGACATTGGTGGTTCTCTGCGGCTTAGTTGTGACAAGAAAAGCTAAGTTGAAGAATGATTCCGAACTGAATTAAAAATAAAGGTTTCGCCGATAAAAATCGTAATCATGAACCAATGGATTGTCTTTAGCATGTGCCGTGTCAGGGGATTAAAGCGAATGCCTTACGTTATATCTCTATGGCAATCCATTTTTAAGACAAATTCAAAGATTCACTTGACCTTCGACCGACTCCAAGCTTTATAATCGTTAAAATTTTCTTGATTGATGCAATATGCGTTCTGCGACATGGATAACAGTCTTAGTTGGATTGTTCATGTTCCAAAGCCTTTGGAACGTGGCAGCCGCTTTCTGTGTGCATGAAGAGCAAACTCAAGTTGTTCAAAGCTATCATTTTGGTCATCATCAAAATATCTTATGCGTTAGCAATGAAACCGATCCACAGCATTCGTTGCATCAAGCATCTGATGAATCTAGTAGCAAACCCATCAAAAATACGGCTAACGATCTGCAACTTGGTGAAGATCATCAAGACCATTTGCCGTCTATGACGCATTTGATTGTACAAAATCCACAATCGATTCTTTTTATTGCACATCAGGCCTTTGAATATTCGCCAAAATTTGTTTGGAAGAATCTTTATCAAGCCCCTGATCTCTTACTGCGAACACCTCCTCCTGTTTATGCCCCGCTAATGGCGGGGTAGCCTAAAACATTCCCGCCACTTTTTTTAATAAATGAGTGGGAAAAATCATGTCTTTATATTTTACGGCGTTTATACGTCTAGGTTTAGCTGTCGGTATTTCGACGGCCTTACAAAGTACTTTTGCAGAAAATGTCAGCAGTTTTGAATCTGCATTTGCCAAAGTACAAAACTACCAAGCCCAAACAGATATTTGGCAACAACAACAGCAAATCTCTGATTTTAATATGCGCCAAAGCAAGCTCTGGCAGAACCCAAGTCTATCGATTGAACAAAATGGTTTTGGTAACAATCAAGATCAAGAACTCAGTATCGCAATCAGCCAACCAATGGATGTATTCGGTCAGCGTAAAATCAATCAAGCACTCGCAAGTACCTCTGCACAGCAAATACAGTTGCAACAGCAAATTTGGAATGCACAAAGTCAGTTGATTGTGAAGTTTGCATGGTCACAGCTAGCCATCGCTCAAAATGAGCAATCGATTTACGCTACACAGCTCAAACTCAGCAAATCTAATTTGGACAGTGCACAAAAACGTTATCAAGCAGGCAGTATAGCTTTGGTGGATGTGGAGCGTGCTCAAATTGAAGCTTTGGAAATACAACGTCTATATCAACAGGCAGTTTTAAAACAGCAAACTGCGGCGCGTCAGCTTTCTAATTTATGGGGTGAAACCACCTCGCAAATCGCGTTGAATAACAGTGTTACACCGTGGCCTGAACAGAGCCAAAGTTTAGTTGAGCGTAATTTATCGGAAGGCTGGTTACAAAAATTGTATGCCTTGAATATTCAGCAGGCAAATCAGCAAATTGAACATTTAAAAGCTCAAGCACGTCCAAACCCAACCCTAAATATGGGCATGTCACGTACTAAGTCTTCAACTGACGCCAATGATACGGCCTTGGTGCTTGGTGTGGATATTCCGCTCAATATTTTTAACCGCCAGCAATATGCCATCCCAATGGCGCAAAAACAGCAAATTTTATTAAATCATCAGCAACAGCGTGAGTTAAAACAGCAAGTTTTGGATATTGCCAACAACGTTCACCAGCTTAAAGGTCTGCGTACGCAGTTTGATACCACAGGCAGTCAGATTGGCTTGGCTGAAAAGGTTCAAAACCGAACTTTGCAAGGTTTTCAGGCAGGTAAATTTGCCATTACAGATGTACAGCAAACCACAAAACAACTCCAAGACCTTCGACTTAGCCAAATGCAAATTTTGGCGCAGGCTTGGCAGAGCGCACTCAGTGCTGAAGCCTTAAGTATTGGCACTAGTTATGAAGAAATCAGCCGTTCAGATGCTTATAGTCAATTGAATAAAAAAGCCATTGAAGCATCCCACACTCTCATCAACAGCGCATCAACACAATAAGGCAGTTAATCACATGAAAATTAAACAAGATGGAAAAATTTCACAGCCTTTGATGATTGCAGTTTTAATTGGCTTAACGCTGATGCTGTGTACTGCTCTTTGGTTCAGTACAAATAAATCCGATGCGGATAAAACTGAGCATGAAGGAGAGCATAACGAGGCTAATAATAGTGATGCTGAAGCAGAACATGCTGAAGAAGGTGAACTGCAACTCACCGCTCAGCAAATGGCGGAACAAGGAATTAAAATGGCGACTGCGGAAAGTGGTCTGGTCGAAAATATTATTCAATTGCCAGGTAAATTGGCCGTTAATACAGATCAGCAGGCACATATTTCCCCAAACTTCAGCGGTCATGTCGAACAAGTCAACGTAGCACTCGGTCAAACTGTACAAAAAGGGCAAACTTTAGCTGTGCTGTCAGTACCTGAATTGATTGATCAGCAAGCCAATTTACGTATGGCTGAAGCCAATTTAGATTTAGCCCGTCAAGAATATCAGCGTGAGCAAAAGCTATGGTCTCAAGGAATTTCTGCCAAGCAAGATTATCAGCGTGCCGAAAATACCTATCGTCAGGCTCAAATTAGCGTACAGTCAGCACAATCGCGCTTGCAAGCTTTAGGTGTAAATGGCAGTCAAAATGGACGTTTTATCATTCGTGCGCCTATTGCAGGTGTAATCAGTCAAAAAGATATTGTTGTAGGTGAAAATGTGCAATTGGCAGATCAATTGTTCACCATCGAACAACTAAAAGATTTGTGGCTGGAATTTAACTTAGCTCATCAATATTCCGCACAATTACAAACGGGTCAAAATGTCTCTTTCAAAATCAATGGTTCAGATCAGCTCTATAGCGCGGAGGTACAAAGCCTGACATCACAGGCAGATGTACAAACTGGACGCTTGGTAGTACGCGCCAAATTAAAACAACAATCTGCTGAGCTTCGCCCAAATGTGATGGTCAATGTGCTATTGGCAGATTCAGGTAACAAGAATGTATTACGGGTGCAAAAGTCCGCCGTGCAAAGTATTGAGGGTCAAGACAGTATTTTTATTGTTGAATCTGAACAAAAAGGCCAAGTGCATTTAAAAGCACAAGCGCTAAAACTTGGACAAGCATCCAGTGATGGACAATGGCTAGAAGTGATTTCGGGTCTTGAAGCAGGGCAAAAGTATATTTCCCAAGGCAGTTTTTTACTGAAATCTGAACTGGAAAAAGACGAGGCTGGCCATGAACACTAATTCAGAGAATCCGAACACAAATTTACCAAAGCCAGAAGGTCTATTCGAACGCATTATTCAGTTTTCAATTCAAAATGCAATTTGGGTGATGCTGTTTGTTTGTACATGGATTGCCGTCGGGATTTATAGTTATCAAAAACTGCCGATTGATGCAGTCCCTGATATTACCAATAGCCAAGTGCAAGTTAATACACAGGCCAGTGGCTTTACAGCGCTTGAAGTGGAACAGCGGATTACCTATCCGATTGAAAATGCGATGGCTGGTATTCCAGATTTGGAATTGACCCGTTCTATTTCCCGTTATGGCCTGTCACAAGTCACGATTGTCTTTAAAGACGGTACGGATATTTATTGGGCGCGTCAGCAAATTAATCAGCGGGTACAAGAAGTTCAGTCGACATTGCCTGCCCAAGTTTCTCCAACGATGTCGCCCGTTTCAACAGGTTTGGGCGAAATTTATCAATGGGTGCTGAAAGCTGAACCCAATGCAAAAAAAGCAGATGGCACGGCATATAGCGCGATGGATTTGCGTGAAATTCAAGATTGGATTGTGCGTCCGCAATTACAGCGTGTACAAGGTGTTGCCGAGGTCAACAGTATTGGTGGTTTTAATAAAACCTACGTGGTTTCACCTGATTTAAACCGCATGCAACAGCTGAATCTGTCATTAGAACAATTACAGCAAGCGCTCACGGGAAATAATGAAAACCGTGGTGCAGGTTTTATTGAAGAAAATGGTCAGCAGTTAACAGTTCGAGTGCCAGGAACCTTAAATACCATTTCAGATATTGAAAACACCATGATTGACAGCCCTAATGGCAGTCCAATTCGGGTGGGTGATATTGCGCAAGTCTCCATTGGGCATGATTTGCGCACAGGTGGTGCAACCTATAACGGTGAAGAAACGGTTTTAGGTATTGCCATGATGGCCATGGGACAAAATAGCCGAACTGTCTCGAAAGCTGTAGATGCCAAAATTAAAGACATTCAAGCCAGCTTACCCAAAGGGGTAAAAATTGAAACAGTGTATGACCGTACCACATTGGTGGAGAAAGCGATTAAAACCGTTCAAAAGAACTTGGTTGAAGGCGCAATTCTGGTCATCATCATTTTATTTATCTTTTTAGGTAATATCCGTGCCGCCTTAATTACCGCCTGCGTTATTCCACTATCCATGCTGTTTACCTTAACCGGTATGGCACAAAAGAATATCAGCGCGAACCTAATGAGCTTAGGCGCATTGGATTTCGGGATTATTGTTGATGGTGCAGTGGTGATTGTTGAAAACTGTATACGACGTTTAGCCCATGCACAGCAAATTTTGAAACGTCCATTAACGCAAAATGAACGCTTTAAAGAAGTCTTTTTGGCTGCACGTCAGGCACGCCGTCCGCTGATATTTGGACAATTAATTATTTTAGTGGTGTATTTGCCAATTTTTGCTTTAAGCGGTGTAGAAGCAAAAATGTTCCATCCGATGGCATTAACTGTGGTATTGGCACTTGTGGCGGCGATCATTCTGTCTATTACATTTGTACCTGCTGCTGTAGCGCTTTGGGTGAAAGGTGAAATTAAAGAAACAGAAAGCCGTTGGATGAATTGGCTGAAAAAGCAGTATCTTCAAATTTTAAATAAAGCCTTTCATTACAAGGCTGTAGTGATGACTTTTGCACTGTGTTTACTGCTCATTACTGGGCTTTTAAGCACCAAAATTGGCAGTGAGTTTGCACCACAGCTGAGTGAAGGTGATTTTGCAGTTCAACTGATGCGCTCTCCTAGCACTGGTTTAGAAGAATCATTAAGAATGCAGGAAAACGCTGAGAAACTGCTGTTGAAAAAATTCCCAGAGATTCAGGCTGTATTTGCTCGTACAGGTACGGCAGAAGTAGCAACCGATGTAATGCCTCCGAACATTTCCGATGGTTATATCATGCTCAAACCACGTAATGAATGGCCAAACCCTAAAGAAAGTGTGGATGAACTGCGTGGCCGTATGGTGGCTTATGTGGCTACAATTCCAGGTAATAACAGTGAGTTTTCCCAACCTATTGAACTGCGCTTTAATGAGTTGATCTCAGGTGTGCGTAGTGATGTGGGCGTCAAAATATTTGGCGATGATATGCAAGTGCTCAACACAGAAGCCACTAAGATCGCCAAAATTATGCAGCAAGTTGCGGGGAGCAGCGCCGTAAAAGTTGAACAAACTTCAGGTTTACCTTTATTAAATATTGAAATAGATAAGGCTTTGGCTGCGCAATATGGTTTAAACGTTAAATCTATACAGGATACTGTGGCAGCCAGTGTCGGTGGACAAAGTGTAGGGGAGATTTTAGAAGGTGATCGCCGTTTTGATTTTGTTATTCGTTTAAATGATCAAGATCGTAATGTAAGTACAATTTCACAACTACCGTTAAAGTTGCCAAATGGTGGCAGTATTGTACTCTCAAATGTTGCCACAGTGTCTAATGTAGATGGGATCAATCAAGTCAGCCGTGAGAATGGTAAACGCCGTATTGTAGTGACTGCCAATGTTGAGGGCCGTGATTTAGGTTCTTTTGTGGCGGGTATGCAGACTCAGCTGAAACAATATGCATTACCAAGCGGTTATTGGATTGAATATGGCGGTCAATTTGAAAACCTTGCATCTGCCAAAGCAAGAATGCAAATTGTCATTCCTTTAGCACTACTGACCATCTTTATTTTATTAATGGCAGTATTTCATAATGTGAAAGAAAGTCTGCTGGTCTTTACTGGCGTACCCTTTGCCTTAACGGGCGGTGTATTGTTTCTTTGGTTAAGAGATATTCCGCTTTCGATGTCTGCAGGGATTGGATTTATTGCACTCTCAGGTGTTGCTGTGCTGAATGGCCTGGTCATGCTGACCTTCATTAAAGAACTGGGGGACAAGTATCCATTGCATGAAGCCGTATGGCAGGGCGCTGTACTTCGATTACGCCCAGTACTCATGACTGCCTGTGTTGCCTCTTTAGGTTTTGTACCAATGGCTTTGGCAACAGGTACAGGTGCGGAAGTGCAACGGCCTTTAGCCACGGTTGTGATCGGCGGTATTCTTTCTTCCACCTTGCTGACCTTGGTGCTATTGCCAGTGCTTTACCGCTGGCTTAATACAGCTCGATCTCAATAATCTAGACTAAGCAATTTTGATTAAAACGATATTGCATTAACCCATACGGTTCATTCATTAGACAGAATGGATCGTATGGACTTACGATTTATCAATATTTAAACACAGCTAAAATCAGCAAATCAGTATAAGCCGATATTCACCTACATTTTCTACAGGTGCGCGGTGTACACAAGGCAAAACTTGCTGTGTAGGATGATCCACCGCTAAACGCCAAAGATGACCATTGCCTAGATTTACAGGCACAGCATTTTCTTTGAGCTGATAATGTAAATCAAAAAAATATTCCGCTAAAAAATCATCAAATTCTGAGGTAGGGCCATCGTACAAATCTTTAAGTTGTTCTCGTATTTTAGGAATTAAGATTCTTTGTGTCACTTGATCATTTGGCACAATATCACTGGAAGCACCATAATATGTACATAAAAAGGTATCGGTAGCGATAGGTGATCGATCGACATGAAAGGAATAAACATCGGTTGAGATGAAATCGAATTCATCATCTCGTTCATAACATTTGAGCAAGTTCAACGAAGGTGATGCACCAAATTCTGTTAATTGTTGCAGATCATTTAAAATAACTTCTCTGGCTAAATGGCCTTGCGATGAAAGTGTTAACTTCATCAGATCATCTATAGAAATTTCGGTTATATTTTCAATCAGTTCGAGTTTTTCGACTATTTCTTTAAAGTCGCCTTGTATGCTGCGTTGCCAGCAAAGCGCATTCATTTGACCTTCGAAATGACTATGAATCAATTCAGAAAATGTAGTGACTACACCAATTTGAGGATGCTGGGAAAAAGTATTGCTCATAATAGGGATCGAATTAAATCTGAGGCGAAGATACTGCGTACAAGGAAGTGCTAGAAGGATTAAGCAGTTTCATTTTATCTTAAAACACAAACTGCTATACAAGATTATTTGAGCGTAGGTATTAATCGTTACGCTTTCTGTTTGGCTTTTTGGCGTAAGACATACAAATATAAGCTTTCTACTTTTTCATGTGCCCAAGGTGTAGTACGTAAGAATCGTAGTGATGATTTAACGCTTGGATCTATGCAAAAACATCTAATTTCAATTTTGCGGCTTAAGCCTTCAAAACCACCGTAGTAATCCAATAATTCATCCAAGATGTCAGCAAGTTTTTTGCCGTGTAAAGGGTCATTGGAGGTGCTCATATTAGATCAATCATATTTTGGGAGACCATTATTATAACCTGAGCGAGTTGAAAAAATGATAGGGTTTGAATTTAAACATCAGGAACGTCAGATTCGCCAATTGATAAGATTCTGATTTCGGCATAACGTATATTATGTTCATTAAGATACTTCACTGGAGAGATTAACATTGTGCTAAATCTCTCCAGTGAAGTTGCGCCAACGTGGTAGCGGATCTAGGGCGCAATCTCTGATATCTTATTTAACATAATATATATTATACGAAATAGCATAATTAAGACTTTGATATTTAATATTTTTTAATTTATTGGTGCTTAAATCTTTCATCTGTGTAACAAACTTGATTTGTTGCTCTTACACATCAAACATATTTTGTGCCGCCAAGATCCTACGCAATACTGACAATATTATTTGTCCTGCCACAATCCTTAGACAAAAAAAAGCCATAACAATTGTTGCTATGGCTAGTTCACATGTATTTCTATATTTAAATCAGTCTACTGTTTTCCTGATTGTTGATTTAGGAAGATTTGATTTCCTCACTACTAAATACTTTAGTCTTTTGCTCTATTTGATCTGGCTTTAAAAATGAAGATGCAATAATCGCAATCACTGCAAAGCCTGAAATATAGGCAATAATTAAATTTGGGCTTCCATCACCAATACTTAGCAATTTCGTCGCGATTAATGGTGCTAAACCGCCACCTAGCACGCCTGCAAATTGAACTGAGATTGAAATACCGCTATAACGTATTTCTGCTGGAAATTGGCGTGAAAATAACTGTGACTGCGGTGCATACATCAAAGGAAAAACCACACCAATACCAATCACAATGGCCGTCCAAACCAATACAGGATCCTTGGTATTTAACATCGCAAAAAATGGATAGCTGTATATAGCCAATACGCATAAACCAAATCTAAACATGTTTTTTTGCCCAACTTTATCAGACAAATGCCCAAAAATTGGCGTAATAACCATGATGACTGCAGCACCACAAATCGTTGCAAACAAGATATCTTGTCGAGGAATATTTAGCTGTGTGGTTGTATAAGCTAAAGCAAATGTCGATGCCAAATAGAACCAAGCATTTTCAGCAGCACGAGATAAAATAATCGTAATCAACTGCTTAGGATGATTTTTAAACACTTGTTTTGCTGGAACTTTAATTGTTTCGGTTTGAGCTTTAACTTTTTCAAAGTCTGGAGACTCAGGCACCTTTACGCGAATATACCAACCTACAGCCAGTAAAATAATGCTGGCTAAAAATGGTAGACGCCAACCCCAGCTAAAAAGTGCTTCTTCAGGCAACATTGAGACTAGACCTAAAGCCACCGAAGCGAGCAATAAACCACCACCTGTACTTGCTTGCGGCAAACTTCCCCAAAAGCCTTTTTTACCCGCTGGCGCATGCTCTACCGCCATGAGGACTGCTCCGCCCCATTCTCCACCCATGGCCATGCCTTGTATAAATCTTAAAATAATTAAACAGACCGTTGCCCAATAACCAATGGTTTCAAATGTCGGTAACAACCCAATCATCACCGTTGGAATACCCATCAACATTAATGTGACCAATAACATTGATTTACGACCAATTTTATCGCCAAAATGGCCAAAAACAATTCCACCAAGTGGTCGACCAATAAAGCCTACAGCATAGGTAGCAAATGCTGCCAATACGCCAGTTAAGGGATCAAGATTTGGGAAAAAAAGTCGATTGAAAATGAGTGCTGCGGCAGCACCATAGATAAAAAAGTCATACCATTCGATGGTTGTACCCACCATGCTGGAAATACCCGCTAAACGATGCGAGGACTTAGCTGGTGGAGCTGTGTTTCCCTGTACATTTTGCATTGTTATCTTCCTTATTCTGCAAGATATTTCTATATTGCATTTTCACGATGCTTGATTTGTATGATGATTTTCTTCTTGAAAATCAATATTTTTAGATCTTATATGTGTTTAATTTACGCTGAGTCACTTATTCATATCGAATAAGAAATTAAGTATGAATATTGACCAAGGGTTTGAACCGTGAAAAGTTTTTTAAATCACTGATTAAATAGATATTTCCTCCAATATTTTGTCTAAAGTCGGACTAGACTGTTGCCACTTTGGCTGCTTGTCTTTATCCACAATTAATGCGCGCACACCTTCGACAATATCGCCATGTTGAAACCAAACGTCTTGTAAATGTCGTTCAATTTGCATGCATTGCTTCAGTGAAAGACCTCGACCTAAATGTTGGAGCTGTAAACTGATCCTTTTTGCGATTGGAGACCGTTGTTCCAAGGTATTGCGTATTTTTAACGCCCACGCTTGAGCATCATTATGCTGTTCATTTTCAAGACTATTTTCAATGGCATCAATGCTCTCAAAACCAAAATGCTTACGAATTAAATCTGCATTTTGACTGAGTTCACTTTCCGCTGGTCGAGTAATATATTTCGCAATCAATTGTTCAATATTTTCCTTGCTTAGTTGTTTAGAATTTCTTAAATCTTCTTCTAATTGAACAAGTTGCTCACTCGGAACATGGTAGTCAATCAAATCTAGGTATAACGCATCGCTGGCACTGATTTGATCGCCCGTAGTTGCCATGTACACACCAATATCATCCAAACGTGATAAAAAGTGTGTCGCAGCCACATCTGGGAAAAATCCAATGGCAGTTTCAGGCATGGCAAATCTAGACTTTTCGCTGCTGACAAGCACATGACATGCTTGGGCTAAGCCAAATCCACCGCCAAGTACATAGCCATCGAGTATGACAATAATGGGTTTTTCATACGCACGAATGCTATTCAGCATTTCATACTCAGCTTGAAAATAAGCTTGATGATCATCTTTACCATTCATATAACTATCATAGAGATAGCGAATATCTCCACCTGCACAAAATGCTTTGGGACTATTTGAGCGAATAAGTACAGCATGAATATTAGTTTGATCAGCCCATAGTGCTAATTGCTGTTGAATCCCTTGGATCATTTCTAAAGACAAGGCATTTAAACTTGCCACGCGATCTAAACTGATTTGGCCTAAATGCCCATGTTCTTCAATCATTAAGTTATTTGTACTCATATCCATATAATCCTTTTTTATTTTTAATTGTTTTTAAAATTGGCTTGGCGCTTTTCAACAAATGCTTGCATGCCTTCTTTTTGGTCTTGAGTTGCAAAAATCGAATGGAATGTTCTACGTTCAAAGCGTAAACCTTCTTGCAAACTGACTTCAAATGCACGGTTAATTGACTCTTTGATCATCATGGTTGCGACTACAGATTTTTCGGCTATTTTTTCAGCAGCTTTTAAGGTCTTTTCGACCAACGCCTCTTTAGGGAAGACTTGAGCAACTAAACCACTCTGCTCTGCTTCTACTGCGCCCATTTGTCTCGCAGTCAGACACATTTCCATTGCTTTGGCCTTACCAATAGCAAGCGTTAAACGCTGTGTCCCACCTATCCCTGGGATTACTCCCAAAGTCACTTCTGGTAAACCGAATTTTGCATTATCGGCACAGTAAATAAAGTCGCACATGAGTGCTAACTCACAGCCTCCACCTAACGCATAACCACTGACAGCTGCGATTAGAGGTTTACGGCGCTGAGCAATTCGATCTGCCAGATGAAAAAAATCATCCAAATAAATATTTGGAAAACTCAGTTCAGCCATTTCTTTAATATCTGCACCAGCGGCAAAGGCTTTTTCTGAACCTGTAATAACCATACAGCCAATGGAAGAATCTCTGTCTAAATCATCTAAGGCCAAATTAAGGTCTTGAATTAATGTGCTATTTAATGCATTTAAGGCCTGAGGACGATTTAAAGTAATAAGTCCAACACCATTGTTCTTTTCAAGCAGAATCGTTTCAAATTGCATGTAATATCCCTATATATGTTCAATATTCATGAGTAGGCTTCATATCTGAAGCCTTTTCATTTAAATGTCTTAATGACAACGTTATAAGCTGCGGGCAATTACTAAACGTTGGATATCACTCGTACCTTCATAGATTTGGCAAATACGTGCATCACGATAAATACGCTCTATCGGGAAATCTTTGAGATAGCCATAACCACCAAAGACTTGTAATGCTGCGGAGCAAACACGCTCAGCCATTTCAGATGAAAAAAGCTTGGCCATAGACGCTTCATTTAAGCAAGGTTGTCCTGCTTCTTTTAAACGTGCCGCGTGATAGACCAATTGGCGTGCAGCTTCTATTTCTGTTGCCATACTTGCCAATCGGAACGCAACTGCCTGATGTTCAAAAATTGGTTTACCAAAAGTAATACGCTCTTTGGCATATCGGGTTGCTTCTTCTAATGCTGCACGTGCAAGACCAACTGCTTGCGCCGCTATACCAATACGACCGCCTTCTAGATTTGATAAGGCAATTTTCAAACCTTCACCTTCTTTTCCTAACATCAGGCTTTCATGCACACGCACGTCTGTGAGTGCAATTTGGCAGGTATCTGAGGCATGTAATCCAAGCTTTTCTTCAGTACGAATCACTTCATAGCCAGCTGTTTCACGAGGGACAATAAAAGCACTCAAGCCTTTTTTCCCTGCACTCGGATCAGTCACAGCAAAGACAATAATGACCCCTGCATTATGTCCAGAGGTAATAAACTGCTTAGCACCATTAATCACCCATTCATTGCCATCTTTGACTGCACGAGTTTTAATGGCAGCAGCATCTGAACCCGTATGCGGCTCAGTTAATGCAAATGCCCCGATCATTTTGCCTTGTGCTAAAGGCACTAAATATTTCTGCTTTTGTTCTTCTGTGCCAAATTTAGCAATAGGAACACAGCCTACCGAGTTATGTACACTCATAATGGTTGAGGTTGCCCCATCTGCCGCGGCAATCTCTTCTAAAGCCATAACATAGGCAAGATTACCTGTATCTGAACCACCCCATTCATCTGATACCAACATACCCAATAAACCCAGTTCTCCCATCTGCGCTAAAGCCGCTTTGGGAAAGGTACCGTGTTTATCCCACTCGGCCGCTTGAGGTTTAATTTGTTCCTGTGCGAAACTGCGTGCCATGTCCTGAATTAATAATTGTTCTTCGGTAAATTGCATCTTATCTTCCTGTACATCAATCAATTGCTTTCATCCAGTTTGAAAATGACTAGAACTGAATGAAAGCTTGATTTTGATCCTGATTGTTCGGCATTCATTTAGAGTTAATCGTTGCGTCATTTAACTTGCATGCTGCGTAGATTGTTTTGCAATCTCTTGATTTCTTAATAAGAAACGCTGAATTTTTCCGCTTGGGGTTTTCGGTAGTTCTTGAACGAACTCCACCAGTCGTGGATAAGCATGTGCAGATAAGCGCTTTTTCACAAATTGCCCCAGCTGCTCTGCTAATTCTTCTGACGGTGTGACATGCTCAGCTAAAATCACAAAAGCTTTTACAATTTCTGTCCGATCAGGATCAGGTACACCGATGACTGCTGCTTCAATCACTGCATCATGCTCAAGTAAAGCGCTTTCTACATCAAATGGCCCGATACGATAACCTGATGTTGTAATAACATCATCATTACGACCAACGAAGCTCATACTGCCATCTGCGTGTAATTCTGCGGTATCACCCGTGAGGTAATAGTGCTTTACAAAGGGTGACTTACGACTTTCTTTATAGCCACCAAACCACATCATCGGTGATTGACTAATATCGACAGCCAGTACACCCGGTGTACCTGCAGCCAGCTCTTGTCCTTGTTCATCAACAACCGCCACGCGATATCCTGGACTGGCATAACCTGCTACACCTGCGCGAATATCATGTTGTAAACCATGATGATTACACACCACCATACCGACTTCAGTCTGCCCATAATGGTCAAAGATCGGTGCATCTAGGACTTGTTTAAACCAGCGGAACACTTCAGGATTAAGCGGCTCTCCAGCACTACTCACGACTCTAAATTTACCTTTGAGTTTTGCCATTTGTTCAGGATCAGCTGCCATCATCATCCGATACGCTGTCGGTGCGCCTGCAAGGTTCGTCACTTTGTAGTCATCTACGATCTGACACAAACTATCAATGCTAAAACCACCTTCGTAAAAGAGTGTTGCATGTCCAAGTAAAAGTGGCCCAGTAATTCCGTAATACAAACCATAAGCCCAACCCGGATCGGCAATATTCCAAAACGAATCATCTTCACGTAGCCCTACCGCATTTTTCATATATTGACCAAAAGCGATCAAAGCTTTAAGCGGGACTTCTAAGGGCTTTGCAGGACCTGTAGTACCAGAGGTAAACATTAGAAGAAATGGATCATTGATGCTCTGTAAGACAAATTCACAATCTGTAGACTGTGCTTTGACTTCATCCCAAAAGTTTAAATCTCCCTGTTGTATCCCTTGACCCGCTGGATCTGCAACAGTAACGATTTGAGGACAATGTGCAACTTCATCTAATTTACTGCGATTACCAACATCGCTAATCACCAATTTGCTTTGTGCAAGGTGTAAACGATGTTCAATGGCTTTGGGGCCAAAGGCGGTAAATAGCGGTTGATATACAGCACCTATTCGCCAAGCCCCTAAAATCACCACAAGTAATTCAACTGTACGGGGTAATAAACCCGATACACGATCACCTTTTTGCACACCCTGTGACTTTAAAAAATTGGCAAATTGGCT
The DNA here is from genome assembly GCF_013420465.1 of Acinetobacter sp. YH01005. NCBI lineage: Bacteria > Pseudomonadati > Pseudomonadota > Gammaproteobacteria > Moraxellales > Moraxellaceae > Acinetobacter > Acinetobacter sp. YH01005. Next base: position 184,331 of record NZ_VOYA01000008.1, read on the forward strand.
TGACCACTGTTGCAGCTCTGCAAAGGTATATTGTTCTTTCCGCCCATCTTTGCCCTGCCAATACAGTGCAACCTTATCTTGATCAATCGCATGACGGTCGCAGCATTCATAACATGCATTTAATTGCTCTAAAGAGCCTGATAACATTTCTTTGGCAGCATGATTTAAGTCAAATGCCTTTGCAACATCTTGATAATTCGACATCTTCTCTACCTCAGTCTCAATTTATTGTTATTCCGACACGAGTGTTAGTATTTTTAGCCATCCCTAGGCTAGATTGGTGTTCAAAGCGATTAAGCATCCTTAGGTAAGTATTGCTGCACAATGCTTGAAAAATCTAAGTGTGCATTACCTTGTAAACACAGCTGTTGATACATCTGCTGAACCAGTCCACCTAAAATAATCGGCTGTTTGACTTGTCCTGCGGCTTCTACAGCCAATCCTAAATCTTTCAACATCAACTGCGTTGCAAAACCATCGGTATAGCCACGTCCTGCAGGTGCATTTGCTGAAATACCCGGCCATGGATTACATACATCCGAACTCCAGCAACGTCCGCTCGAACTATTCACCACACCTGCTAAAGCTTGAGGATCAATCCCCAGACGCGCACCGAGCGCCATACCTTCAGCAACGGCTGCCATGGAAATACCAAGAATCAAGTTATTGCAAATTTTCGCAATTTGACCTGCACCCACATCGCCACAATGCACAATGTTTTTACCCATGTGCCCCAATACAGCTTTGGTTCTTTCAAAAGTTTGATCATCCGAACCGACCATAAAGGTTAATGTACCTGCCTGAGCACCAATAGTTCCGCCTGAAACAGGTGCATCACAGATTTTTATCTGATGTGCAGCACCCGCCTCGGCTATATCCTTAATGGTTTGCGGATCAATGGTACTGCTATCGATACATAAGCTTCCTGCTTTCATTACCGCCAATACACCATTTTCTCCCAAGTACACCTCTTTGACATGCTTGGCAGCAGGCAACATGCTAATCACAACATCTGCTTGTTTCGCTGCATCTTCTGGACTTTGGCAAACGATGCCACCTGCTTCAGTAAAATGCTGAATCGCAATTTCGCTTAAGTCGAAACCGTAAACCGTAAAACCTGCTTTGAGTAGGTTTTGGGCCATTTTTCCGCCCATGTTTCCTAAACCGATAAAGGCAATATTCATCCTTGAACTCCTAAATTAACGTAGGTTAATGGTGGTATTCACTTCACCTTTTTCTTGTGTATCCTCAAACCAACGACTGGTGATGGTTTTGGTTTGTGTATAGAACTGAACTGCTTGCTTACCATATGGACCTAAGTCCCCCAGTTTTGAACCACGCGATCCTGTAAAGCTAAAGAAAGGAACAGGTACAGGAATTGGAATATTGATACCCACTTGACCAATATCAATATCGCTTTGGAATGTACGAGCGACTGCACCACTTTGTGTAAATAGTCCAACACCGTTGCCAAATGGATTGGCATTAATCAATTCAATCGCCTGCTCCAGAGTATCGACATGAATAATGGCTAATACGGGTCCAAAGATCTCTTCGGTATAGATGCGCATATCGGTTGAAACTTGATTAAAAATCGTTGCTCCGACAAAGTTTCCTTGCTCATAGCCAATGACTTGAACATCACGACCATCCAGCAACAGTTCTGCGCCTTGTTCTACACCGCTTTGAATTAAATCCAGTACACGTGCTTTTGCGCGAGGTGAAATAACTGGGCCAATATCGGTATTCGGCTCATGCCCTGCATTGACCTTCAGCGTTTTGGCTTTTTCAACCAGTTCATTGACCCATTCTTTACTTTCACCAACCATGACAGCAACCGACAAAGCCATACAACGCTGACCTGCCGCACCGAATGCTGCACCAACGAGGGCATTTAAAGTTTGTTCTTTATTGGCATCCGGCATTACCACCACATGGTTTTTAGCCCCCATCATCGACTGCACACGTTTTCCATGCTGTCCTGCAAGGTTATATACATGTGTACCAACGGCTGTAGAGCCTACAAATGAAATGGCCTTAATAGCTTGATGTGTGCATAAACGATCAACAACGTCTTTACCACCATGCACTACGTTTAATACACCTGCTGGAATACCGGCTTCAATCGCAAGTTCGACAAGCATCATGGTCGATAATGGATCTTGTTCAGATGGCTTTAAAACAAAGGTATTTCCACAGACGATGGCCATTGGGAACATCCACAGTGGAATCATCGCAGGAAAGTTAAATGGCGTAATTCCTGCACATACACCCAAAGGTTGCTGCAAAGTATAGGTATCCACACCACGTGCAACACCTTCTATATATTCGCCCATTTGAAGTGTGCCAACCGAACACGCATGCTCAACGACTTCTAAACCACGTTGAATATCACCTTCAGCATCTGCAAGTGTCTTTCCTTGCTCAGCAGTCAGTACACGGGCAATGTCTTTCATATTGCTACGGATCAGATCTTGTAGCTTCAACATAATGCGCATACGTGCTTGTACGGGTGTTAAGCGCCAAGTTTTAAACGCCTCTTGCGCTGAAGCAATCGCTGCATCCACTTCTTCCATAGTCGCCATTGGAACACGACCCAAAACCTCTTGAGTTGCAGGATTTAGAATGTCTTGCCACTCTGTAGTGTTTGACTCTATAAATTTACCGTTAATTAATAATTTAGCCGTCGCTGACTGAATATTTGACATTGTGTTCATGACCTCTCCATAGGCACTTATTGTTTTGTACTGACTTAGAAAATATCCAAAAGCCTTATATTTATATTTTCCAATTCACTTCAAACTAGCAAAGAAAATTTTGACTACCAATAGAGATTCACGCACGATTGATGTGCAAATATGCACAGGGATGACAATAACAATGAAAGTAGACTGGGATCATTTACAGTATTTTTTGGTTTTGGCTCGTGCGAAAACCCTAACCAATACCGCCCGTATTATCGGTGTTGAGCACAGTACGGTTTCTCGACGTATACATGCGCTAGAACTGGCTTTAGGCACGCCATTATTTAAACGTGAAGCCACAGGTTATGAGCTCACTTTAGACGGTTTGGCACTGGTTCCTCGCGTTGAACAAATGGAACAGGCTTTTTTACAAATCGAAAAACCCAACCAACCTATGCAAGGTCGTGTGCGAATTGGCACACCCGAAGGATTTGGAACAGCATTTTTGACACAGCTCTTGGCAGAATTGTCCAAAAAATACCCTCTACTGACTATTGACCTTATTCCAGTGCCGAAAATGATCAAGCTTTCACATCGTGAAGCAGATATTGTTATTTCCATCGATCGACCGAAATCTGGGCCCTATATCATTACTCGACTAGCAGACTATTGTTTAAAGATTTATGGCAGTAAGGAATACTTAAAAAACACGCAACCCATTCATACCTTAGAAGATTTAAAATCACACACTTTTGTGAACTATATAGATGATTTGGTCTATAGCCCTGAACTGTATTGTTTAGAGCGCTTACCTATTCAGCTCAATGCCAACTTTAGAAGTAGTAGTATTTTGGCACAACAAATTGCCGTGAGTGCGGGTGCAGGATTGGCAATATTGCCCAAGTTTTTGGCCGAGGAAAAACCCGAATTAGAACAGGTCTTGGCGCAAGATGTTCGTTTTGTACATACCTTTTGGATGCTAACCTTAGTCGATTTACAACATGAGCCACGCATTAAATTGGTTTGGGACTTTTTGAGAAAAAGAACCGACCAATATCATAGTTTATTAATGGATTAAGTCAGGATGGCTGCTTCCAAACTATAACTGTTATAGAAATTTAGATGAATGTTGTATCTATGCTTTCAAGCGATATACCCCAATAATCACCTATAACCACTAGGGATTTAGAGTACATCTTATGAGCAATCAAGAGCCTAAAAAACCGCAAAAATATGCAGACAGTGAAATTTCAGATAAGGCCTTTAAGCGTGCCATTATTTGGTTCTCGATCTATGTGCTTTTATTCTGTATTGGTGTAGCGTTTGTCGTTGGTGCAGATAATTCCTATCTACCTTAAACGATAATCTATTCGCTTATTGCAACTCGCTATTGCATGTATATCTTACATTTCATGTTTGCTCATGATCAGTTCATAATGAATTGATCATCAGACCAAATAATTTGGTTTAAATTTGAATTTAAAAAAAGCTTGTAAGTCTAGATTTACAAGCTTTTTGCATTTTTAAAGTGATCAATTCACAGCTATAAACTTAATTAGTCATCTTTATCGCTTATGCAGGACTTTGCTTTTTCACTTGGTGCTGAAGATGCGTTTGGATATATTCACCATAGACCGACATTTTTTCAAAAATATGCTCTGAATAAAACATGTCTTCTACCAAGACTTGCGCACGGTCAAATTCATATAAACCTAATCGTTGTAAAATTTTCGCATTGATAAACGAAAACTTTTGGCATAAATCGATATATTGCTGATCTTTGTCTTTAAATAGCAGCTTTAACATATTGATTTTACTTAGATCAAAGTCAATCGGTTCAGCTTTATCCGCCAAGACATGGATTTCAACATCTAAATATTCAGCGAGCTGTTTTAATTTTTCTAAGTCGATATGTAGATGTGTAATACAAATGATTTTGGAAACTTTCGGATTACATAAGCTATTGATCAAACCAAAATAGAAGTATTCTGCTGGCGATAGTTGTTCTTTATGTAGCTCAATGTAGACATTTAGTCCCGATAAAACATCATCAACTTTAAATGCGCTAAGTTTAGCCTCCGCTTGATAATAACGATTTAATATCGCAACATTTTCAGGGCTTTGCGGTGTAGCGTAGATCACCTTCTGATTCAAATTCGCTAGGATAAATGGTGCAAATAAGAAAGCCGCATTTTCAGCCTTGGCATTCATATGCTCCTGACAAATACTGACATAGCCCACTTGCTGTACTTGACGCAAAATTCGACTGCGTAACAGCACCGCTTCTAAATTAGTATGCTGTTGTTGCAGCAGATGCAGCGTTGAATCTGTCAATGGAACATCCACCAGTAAATGTTGTAACAGTTCTAATTCACTGGCTTTAAACATATTCAACTCCCTAACTTCCATACCATTTGACGCCACAAGTGTTGTGGTCAATGCACCTTATAAAAAATTCAAGCTTAAAACTAGATACAGTGAATTTGAAAAAACATATAACAGTACAGACTCATCTGTTATAAAAATATAATGCACAATTAATTTTACTGATATATTTATAACAGAATTTTGTCTAGTTGATGACTATGTATAAATCGGAACAGCTTGCTCAGCACCTACGTCAACTGATTGAAAATGGCACTTTAAAAGCGCACGAAAAGCTCCCGTCTTTGCGTGAACAAGTGCAGTTGTCCGGCTTTAGTTTAATCACAGTCATGAATGCTTATCAGGAGTTAGAATCGCGTGGCTTAATCTATGCACGTGAGAAATCTGGCTACTATGTGGCGCAAGGCTTAGTCGAAATAGAGGCTGAACAAACTCAAATCGTGTCCTTAAACACACCGGTTGAAATTAACTCACTAGTATTTAAGTATTTAAAATCAATACAAGATGAAAAAATCATTCCCTTGGGATCAGCTTTTCCAGCTCAAGACATTGTTTTTTCTAAAAAGTTAACCCAAATCATGGGGCAAATTTCCCGAAATTCCAAAAGTTACGATGCCATTGATAATCTTCCACCTGGTAATTTAGCCCTACGTAAGTTAATTGCACAGCGCTATTGCATGCAAGGCATTGCCACAGATCCAGAGGATATTGTGATTACCTCAGGCTGTATGGATGCACTGAATCTTTCCTTACAGGCAATAGCTTCACCGGGTGACTATATTGTGTTACAGCAAAATATTTTCTATGGCGCCTTGCAAGCTGCAGAGCGCTTAGGCCTTAAAGTGGTGACCTTACCTGAACATCCACAAGACGGTTTTGATTTAACCGCATTTGAACATATTTTAAAAACTTATCCCGTCAAGATCTGTTGGCTGATGCTGAATTCGCATAATCCTGTTGGCTTCACAGTGAGTGATGAAATCAAGCAAAAAATTGCCGTGTTATTACACCAATATCATGTGCATTTAATTGAGGACGATGTGTATGAGGAAATGCATTATGCCTCTAAGAAGCCCGTTTCAATGAAATATTTTGACCAAAATAATATGGTCTTACATTGCTCTTCTTTTTCTAAAACGTTGGGCGCTGCATTTCGGGTCGGTTGGGTGCATGCGGGTAAATATTCTCAAGCGATTCAACACTTACAGCTTATGAGTACTATTTCCGTCAATACCTTATTGCAAAATGCCTTGGTGGAATTTATTTCAAATTATCATTATGAAAAACATTTACGGGTCTTAAGAAAAAGTCTACAGCAACATAAATTACAGTTTTACCGTTATTTAGAAAGCCGCCTACCGACTGGATGCAAATTACAATATCATCCAAGTGGTTATTTTCTTTGGTTAAAATTACCGGAGAATGTTGAAAGTATGGCAGTCTATGAAGCCTTAATTCAACAGCAGATCGGTGTTGCTCCAGGCCGTTTATTTAACGTATCAGAAGCCAAAACTCAATATATCCGTTTAAATTGTTCCTTTGCATGGAAGGATGAGATTCAACAGGCTTTAGATGCCCTCCTTAGTACAATCTCTGCACTTTCCTCAGATCAGATGAATATTTGACAATTTTTATTGTCATTATTATGCTCAAACAGATATTGTTCAAATACATATATTTGTTGTTGAGATAACACCGAGTTCATTCAACATTTACCAAAATTCAAAAAACAAATGGGTTCGTTCATGGAAGATCAAAAACACAGTCAACGCATACATGCCTTTAGTTCGGATGTACTCACAGATCTAGATGCTGTGGGGATTGCACAGCTCATCAAATCTAAAGAAGCCTCCGTGCAAGAAATAACACAAGCGGCCATTGCACGTGCGGAACAAGTGAACCCGCATCTAAATGCCATTGAACTGGACTGTTTTCAGCGTGCTTTAGAGCAAAATCAATATGTTGAACATGGTCTTTTTGCGGGTGTCCCTTTTTTCTTTAAAGATAATCTAGATTATCAAGGATTGCCCTCACGCCATGGTTCAAAGGCCATCGGTTCAAAACCAGCCGATCGTAATCCTCAAATTAGCCAACAAATCTTAGATCAAGGTTTTGTCGTATTAGGAAAATCCAAGCTCCCTGAATTTGGTCTAAATGCCAGTACCGAATATAAAGATGGCTCAGCCACCTATAACCCTTGGAATCTAAGTTATTCCTGCGGCGCGTCTTCTGGCGGTTCTGCAGCTCTTGTTGCAGCCGGTGTAGTGCCGATTGCCCATGCCAATGATGGCGGTGGTTCAATTCGTATCCCTGCTGCATGCTGCGGTTTGATTGGATTAAAGCCTAGTCGTGGTCGTACTTATGACAGTGAAGCAGCAGGCTCTCTTCCGATTAATATTATCAGTGAAGGTGTTTTAACCCGTAGCATACGAGATACTGCGCATTTCTATGCAGGAATGGAGTCAAGTTATTACAATAAAAAACTGCCACGCATAGGCATGATTCATGGCCCATCTAAACGTCGACTACGCATCGGTTTAGTCCCGCAATCGATTACAGGGCAAATAGATAGCGAAACAACTGCAACCTTAATGCATAGTGCAGCACTTTTGGAAAAATTAGGCCATCATGTTGAAGAACTTCAGTTACCTTTTGCCTTAAGCTTTGTTGAAGATTTTAGTGAATATTGGGGGATGTTGTCCTTTTTACTGAGTACCTTTGGCAAGAAAATTTTTGGTGCTGACTTTAGTCCAAAAGAATTAGATCACTTAACCGTTGGTTTATCGAAGTTGTATAAAAAGAACTTTTATAAAACCCCGCTGTTTCTGTATCGATTAAAGAAAATGCAGCAGCAATATCGTGAAATCTTTAAGCATTATGACGTTTTGCTATCGCCTGTACTTGCACATACCACACCTAAAATTGGCTATTTGTCACCTCAATTACCGTTTGACCAGTTATTCGAACGTATACAGAACTATGTGACTTTTACCCCTATCCAAAATGTGGTGGGTGCGCCGGGTATGTCGATTCCTATGGGAGAAACGCAAAACGATGGACTACCGATCAGTATGCAAATATCAGCCGATGTCGGGGATGAAAAAACCTTAATTGAACTGGCATATGAAATTGAAGATGCTCAGCCATGGCGACGTATTCAGGATATGCCTCGAACTGCTTAACAGCCCATGCAAGGATAAAAAGGGGAGCTGATTGGCCACTGCTGTCCCACAATTTTTCACAAGAGGAAGCTCATTTGAGCTTCCTCTTGTTTTATGGGTATTTTATCGGGTGAAAATAAAGCTTTTAAAGTTCTTCTTTCAAACAAATTCACTTGAATTATT